>DASUHI010000081.1:0-3532 GCA_036273575.1 Streptosporangiaceae bacterium
CCGGGCAGTACTACCTGAACCAGGGCGGCCCGTACAGCGACTTCTTCCCCAAGGTGCTCGCTGCCGCCGACAGCGCTTCCTACATCGACTACGCGTTTCACGTCGCGCCGATGATGAAAGCGCACATCGCCGAGATCCCGCAGCTCGTCGAGCTGTTTGGCGTGACGTCGTTCAAGATCTTCATGTTCTACGGCGGGTTCGGCCTGCACGGCGCCTCGGCCAACCAGCGCGAGTTCCTGATGATCCCGGACGACGAGGCGTACGACTTCGCGCATTTCGAGTTCGTCATGCGCGGCATCCAGGCGGCGAGGGAGCAACGGCCAGAGATCGCAGCCGACATCTCGCTGTCGTTGCACTGCGAGATCGCCGAGATCATGGCCGCCTACACCGCGATGGTCCAGAAGGACGGCACCCTGACCGGGCTCGAGGCCTATTCGGCCGCGCGCCCGCCGCACTCTGAGGGCCTGGCGATCACGATCGCCTCCTACCTCGCGCACGAGACCAGGCTGCGCAACATCAACCTGCTGCACCTGTCCTCCGGCAAGGCGCTGGAGGCGGCGCTGCTGATGGCGAAGGCGTTTCCGCACCTCGACTTCCGCCGGGAGGTGACCATCGGGCATCTGCTCGCCGATTTCCACAGCGCCAGCGGCCTGGGCGGCAAGGTAAATCCGCCGCTGCGGTCACGGGACGACGTCGAGGCCTTGTGGGAGCACTTGCTGGCCGGCGATCTCGACTGGGTGGCCAGCGACCATGCCTGCTGCCAGGACGAGCAGAAGTTCGGCGAGCCGCGCGACGACGTGTTCACCGCGAAGTCGGGCTTCGGCGGCGCCGAATACCTGCTGCCTGGCCTGGTCAGCGAGGGCACCAAGCGCGGACTGCCGCTGCACCGGGTAGCTCAGCTCACCGCGTGGCACCCGGCCCAGCGCTTCGGCCTCCACACCAAGGGCACCATCGCCGAGGGCTACGACGCCGATTTCGCCGTCGTCGACCCGGCGGCCTCCTGGATAGTGCACGCCGCGGACTCCGCCTCGACCCAGGAGTACACGCCTTTCGAGGGCTTCGAGCTGGCCGCCTCGGTCACCGACACCTTCGTCCGGGGCCACCAGGTACTAGCCGAAGGCGCCATCACCGGCTCGCCTCAGGGCCGCTACCTGCACCGGCCAGCCCGCCACGACGCCAGTGCAAGCGCCAGCACCAGCTCCGCTAAAGAGGCCTGATGACCGAGGTCGACCTAGCCGTCGAGAACGGCACGGTCGTCAGTGCCACCGGTCGGCGCCGGGCCAACGTCCTGGTCAGGCGTGGCCGCGTGGTGCACGTAGGACCCGACCGGGCAACCGCCGCCGCCACCGTCGACGCCAGCGGCCTGATCGTGCTGCCTGGCGGAGTCGACACCCACGTCCACCTGATGGACCCGGGCTCGCCTGACCGCGAGGACTTCATCGCCGGCACGAGAGCGGCGGCGGCCAGCGGTGTCACGACGATCCTGGAGCACACCCACGGCCACCCGATCCGCTCGGTCGACGACCTGGTGGCCAAGCGCCGGCACCTCCAGGACCGAGCGCTAGTGGACTACGGCCTAGCCGCCCACGCCTGGCCCGACTCAGGGCAGGACGTTCGGGCGCTGTGGGCCGCCGGCGTCGCGTTCTTCAAGCTCTTCACCTGCACGACTCACGGGGTGCCAGGCCACAGCGCCGCTCAGGCCTGGGCGCATCTGCGCGCCGCCGCCGAAGCCGGCGCGCTGACCCTGATGCACTGCGAAGACGAGTCGATGACCGAAGATGCCGAGCGCACGCTGCGAGCGGCGGGCAGGCTCGACGAGGGCATCATCACCGAGTGGCGCAGCAGGGAAGCCGAGCTCGTCGGCGTCAGCGTCGCCGCCCTGCTGGTCCGGCTGACCGGCGCTCAGGCCACGGTCGCCCACGTCAGTCATCCGGCCGCCGCCGCCCTGATCACCAGGGAGCGCGCGCTCGGCGCCGCCCTGGCCGCCGAGGCGTGCCCGCAGTACTTCCTGCTGCGTGAGGCCGAGGTCCACGAACTGGGAGCGCTGCGCAAGTTCACCCCTCCCGCCCGCGCCAGGACCGACCACGACGAGGCCCTGATGTGGTCGCTGCTGCGCGACGGCTCGCTCACCCACATCTCGAGCGACCACGCGCCGTCGACGCTCGCGCACAAGCGTGACGGTGATATCTGGTCGGTGCATTTCGGGTTGCCAGGGCTCGATTCCACCATGGCACTGCTACTTGACGCGGTGAGCCGGGGAGCGCTTTCTTTCGAGGATGTCGTAAGGGTTTACTCGACGTATCCGGCCCGCAGGTACGGGCTCTTTCCGCGCAAAGGCCAGCTGGCCAGCGGAGCTGACGCGGACATCGTGCTGGTCGACCCGGACCGCCGACGGGTGCTGCGCAACGAAGACGTAGTGTCCAAGGCCGGCTGGACGCCTTACGCCGGCCGCGTGGTCACCGGCGCCGTCGTCCGCACGTATCTTCGCGGCGAGCTGATCGCCGAGGCAGGCAAGCCGCTCGACACCCGATCTGGCCGGTTCCTGCCAGGCCAGGGAGCGCATGCCCACCCCGCAGCTGCCGGCCAGCACAACCATTAGCCTGAACGGCTCGCAGCACCACTCTCACCATCCACAGCAGGAGGTTGCCATGCCGGTCTCGCCCCGCGTCGTCGTGCTGGCCCTCGGCGGCACGATCGCCATGTCGCCCGGGGACACCGCCCCCGGCGTGGTGCCGACCCTGACGGCCGAGGACCTCGTAGCGGCGGTGCCCAGCCTGCGCCACGGAGTCCGCGTCGAGGCCAGGACGCTGGTCAACCGCCCAAGCGCCTCGCTCACCATGAGCGACCTGCTCGCGCTGCTCAGGGAAGCCGGCGGTGCGATCCGCGATGGCGCCCAGGGAGTCGTCGTGACGCAGGGCACCGACAACCTGGAGGAGACGTCGTTCCTGCTCGACCTCCTCTGGCCGCACAGCGAGCCGCTGGTGATCACCGGGGCGATGCGCGGGCCGACGCTGCCGGGAGCGGACGGCCCGGCCAACCTGGCGGCCGCCGTCGCCGTCGCTGTTGACCCGGCCAGCCGGGACACCGGTGTCCTCGTCGTCATCAACGACCAGGTGCACGCCGCCCGGTACGTGCGCAAGGAGCACAGCCATAGCCCGGCCGCCTTCGTCTCCCCCACGGCCGGCCCGGTTGGCTCGGTCAAGGAGGGCAAGGTCGTGCACCGGGTGCGACCGCAGCGGCGCACGGCACGACTCGACCCGCCGTGCGGGCCGACCGCCCGCGTCGCGCTGATCGAGGCGACCTTCGACGACGGCGGCGACCTGCTGTCCGAGCGCGTCACCGCCCCCTATGACGGCGTCGTGGTCGCGGCGTTCGGCGCTGGTCACCTCTCCGAGCGGGCCGCCGACGCGGCGATCACGCTAGCCGCGACCAAACCCGTGGTGCTGGCCACCCGATGCGGCGCGGGCGGACCGCTGCAGTCCACCTACGGATTCCACGGCTCAGAGACGCATCTCCTGGCCAACGGCCTGAT
>DASUHI010000082.1:0-12416 GCA_036273575.1 Streptosporangiaceae bacterium
CTGTTCGACACCGCAGAGATCTACGGGTTCGGGCGCAGCGAGCGCATCCTGGGCGAGGCGCTCGGCGACGACCTCGAGTCGATCTTCCTGGCGACGAAGATCCTGCCGGTGATGCCCGTCGCGCCGGTGGTGGAGCAGCGCGGCGTCGCGAGCGCCAGCCGGCTCGGCGCGCGCAAGCTCGACCTATACCAAGTCCATCAGCCCAACCCGGCCGTGCGTGACGGCACGATCATGCGCGGCATGCGGGCACTCCAGCGGACCGGGCTGGTCGACGAGGTGGGCGTCAGCAACTACTCGCTGCGGCGGTGGATCGCCGCCGAGGACGCGCTCGGCACCAGGGTGCTGAGCAACCAGGTCAGGTACAGCCTTGCTGACCGCCGGCCGGAGCGCGACCTGGTGGCGTACGCAGAGGCGCACGGCCGGGTCATCATCGCCTACAGCCCGCTGGCTCAGGGCCTGCTGTCCGGCCGCTACGACGCCTCCAACCGGCCGTCGAACCGGGTCCGTGCCAACAATGCGCTGTTCCTGCCGGAGAACCTGGAGCGCGCCACGGACCTGATCGCGGCGCTGCGCGAGGTCGCCGGCGCGCACTCGGCGACGCCGTCGCAGATCGCGCTGGCGTGGCTGATCCGCAACCCCGTCGTCGTCGCGATCCCTGGGGCGTCCACCGTCGCACAGCTGGAAAGCAACGCGGCCGCGGCGGACATCGACCTGACCGACGAGGAGTACAAGCTGCTGCGGGCCGAGTCGGACCGATTCGCGCCCGTCACCGGACCGGCGGCGTTCGGAAGCCTGCTCAGGAACCGGCTTGGTCGTTGAGCACGGGTGGCTCGGTCCTCCAGTAGCCGGTCGCCTGCTCGAACGCGTACGCGATCGACAGTAGCTCCCAGTCGCCGCGACGGCACCCTACTAGCTGGAGCCCAACGGGCAGCGCGTTGGCGGTGAACCCTGCTGGGACCGAGATCGCCGGGAGTCCCGTCGCCGAGATCAGGTACGCGGAGCGCATCCAGTCCAGGTACGTGTGCTGCGGCACCCCGTCGATCTCGTGCACCCAGTCGAGCTCGATGTCGAACGGCGGGACCTGGCTGACCGGGCACGCCAGCACGTCAAATGACGAGAAGAACGCGCTGATCCGTTCCGCCAGCGCAGCGAGCAGCTGCGTCGCGCGGCTGAGGTCGGCCGCCTGGAGCTCGAGCCCGCGCTGGACATTCCATGTCACGTTCACGCCGACGTCGCCGGGACGCGCCGCCACGAGCGGCCCGAACGCGGTGGCGTACTTCAGCGCGCGCCAGATCCTGAACCCCTCGTCCGCGCCGGTCAGGTCCGGGGTCGCGTCGGTCACCTCGCAGCCGAGCTGGGTCAGCGCATGCCTGGCCGGGGCCAGGCACGCGCGGACCGCGGGATCGACGGGCAATCCGCCGAGATCGGGGCTCCAGGCGACCCGGATCCCGCGCATGTCGCGGGACAGCAGCTCATGCACCTGCGCCGGTCCGGTCAGGACCGGCGGCGGAGCGTCGAGCGCGAGCGGCACCCGCGGGTCGGGCCCGCTGATTACGGTGAGGAACAGCGCGACGTCGGCGACGGTGCGGGCCATCGGCCCTTCGACGCTCAGCCAGTCCCCCACGTCGCCGACCGGCCAGGCCGGGACGCGTCCGGGGGAAGGGCGCAGCCCGACGACGTTGCAGAAGTTCGCGGGATTGCGCAGCGAGCCGCCGAGGTCGCTGCCGTCCGCCAGCGCGACCATCCTGGCTGCCAGCGCCGCCGCCGCGCCGCCGCTGCTGCCGCCCGCGCTGCGACCCAGGTCATAGGGGTTCCTCGTCGCCCCGAAGACCCGGTTGACCGTGTGCGAGCCCGCCCCGAACTCCGGGGTGTTGGTCTTGCCAAGGCTGATCGCCCCGGCGCCCGACATTCGCTGCACGATCAGGTCGTCGGTGTCGGGGACGTGGTCGGCGAAGGCCGGCGACCCGAACGTCGTGCGCACGCCCGCGGTCTGGACGAGGTCCTTGTGCGCGACAGGCAAGCCGTGCAGCAGGCCGGTCTCAGCGCCGCGCGCGATCGCGTCGTCGGCGGCGGCCGCCTCCTCGAGCGCTCGGTCGAACGTCCTGGTGACCACCGCGTTGACGGCCGGGTCGACCTCCTCGATCCGCTTGATGTGCGCGGCCACGACCTCGCGCGCCGATACCTGCCTGTCCCGCAGCATGCTTGCCAGGGCCACTGCATCGTGGCCGCATAGGTCAGTCATCTCGTCCTTCTGGGGTGTCCCCTACGTCAGGCGGCGCTCGGCGGCCCAGCGGGTGAGCTGGTGCCTGGTCGAGAGCTGCAGCTTGCGCAGCACCGACGATACGTGGCTCTCGACCGTCTTCGCGGAGATGAACAGCTCCCGCCCGATCTCCTTGTACGTGTAGCCGCGCGCGATCAGCCGCAGCACGTCCCGCTCACGGGGCGTGAGCTGGTCGAGCTCGCTGTCGAACGCCGGGCGCACCTGCTGCTCGGGCTGCGACGCGAACGCGTCGAGCACGAACCCGGCGAGCCGGGGCGAGAACACCGCGTCGCCCACCGCGACCCTGCGGATCGCGTCGACGAGCTCAGGACCGGAGATCGTCTTGGTCACGTAGCCCCGCGCACCTGACCTGATCACGGCGATGACGTCTTCCGGCGCGTCGGACGCGCTCAGCGCCAGGAACCGCACCCCCGGGTGCGTCCTTGTTATCGCCGACACGACATCTTGCCCGCCGCCGCCCGGCAGGTGCACGTCCAGCAGCACCACGTCGGGGCTTTTCGCCGCGATCGCCGCGATCGCGGGCTGCACGTCCTCGGCCTCGCCGATCACGTCGACCTGGTCGCCGAGCTCGGATCTGACACCCGACCTGAACAAGCCGTGGTCATCGACGATGAAGACGGTCGGCCTCTCCTGGTCGCTCATGTCGCCGGGCTCGGCTCGCGCTGGCCCGCGGTCCGCGGCATCGTCAGCACCACCTCGGTGCCCTCGCCCGGCGTGCTGCGGACCGTGGCAGAACCGCCGCGGCGCTCCATCCTGGCCCTGACCGACTCGGCCAGGCCCTTTCGGTCCGCGGGGACCGCTGCGGGGTCGAAGCCGCGCCCGCGGTCACGCACGTAAACCGACACTGTCGCGGGCTCGACCTCGGCGAACAGCGAGACGGTGCCCGCGCCCGACCACTTGGCCGAGTTGACGGTCGCCTCACGGGCCGCCGCCAGCAGCGCTCCGAGGTCGTCGTCGAGCTCGCAGTCGCCGACGCTGATCGCCTCGACAACGATGCCGTGCTGCGCCTCGACCTCCTGCTGGATAAGTCTGATCCCGTCAGAAACCATGGTCGCCCGGCCGTCCATCGACCCTGGCGCCTTGCCGTCGAACAGCCAGGACCGCAGCTCCCGCTCCTGAGCCCTGGCGAGGCTGACCACCTGCTGCGGGTCCTCGGCGCGGCGCTGGATCAGGGCCAGCGTCTGCAGCACGGAGTCGTGCAGCCTGGACGCCATCTCGGCGCGCTCCTCGGCCCTGATCCTGGCCTGGCGCTCGGCGAACTGATCGCGGAGGATCCGCATCCACCACGGTCCGAGCAGCAGCACGATCGCGACGAGCAGCACGGCGACGCCCGTCAGCGGCCAGATCGCCTTCGACGTGATCCGCTCGGCTACGAGGATGCCGACGCCGCTGAGCAGCAGGACGCAAGCGACGATCATGCGCAGCCAGAACACCGAGCGGCGGCCGCCTGGCGACAGGCCGAGCACCGGCTCGGCCACCTGGCGCATCAGCCTTTGCTCGTCGCGGGATGCGTTCCGCCAGATCAGCACCAGGCCGGCCAGCGCGATGACGGGCGGCCACGACAGCGAGCCCAGCCAGCTGACGTGCAGCAGGGACGCGACGAGCAGCACGAGCGCGAGCAGCGACGCGGCGGCGGCGGCCAGCGCGATGCCGCGGCGGTCCGCCTGCGCCCGGCTCGCGATGTTGGTCTCTTCTCCCGCCGCGGGGACGAACAGCCACGCGAGAACGTAGACCGCAGCGCCGAACCCGCCGACCAGCGAGCTGCAGATGAACACCGTGCGGATGATGTTGGTGCCGACGCCGGTTCGCGCGCCGATGGCGGCCGCGACCCCGCCGATGAGCCGCCCCTGCTGCGGACGGCGCAGCGGGCCGCCTGGCCGCTGCACTGACCAGCCGCCGCGCATGTGCGACTGCCAGCCAGAGCAGCCGTGACCTGGCGGCTGCGATCCGGCCGCTCCCGCGCGCGGCGCCGGTCGGGCCTGCTGCGCGCCTGGCGGCGGCTGGGCCTTCGTCAGCGGCACCGTGGGCGGCGTGCCCGTGCCAGGGGGCTTGTCGTTCACCCTTCCATCATCACCCCTGTTCTGCCGTGCTGCTATCAGGGAACCCCCGGATCCTGCGGGCAGCGGATCGGGGTCCAATCAGGGTTCTTCCCGATGGCTTCTCTTCCCCGCGCGACGCAGGCTGGAGCCATGAACACAACCGAGTCCCAGTCAGAGTCCCACATCGAGGCCGAGACCCCCGCCGACGGCGGCGGTTCGGCGAACGGCGGAAGCCACGCCGCCGGGCCGGCGTGGAGCACCCGCCCGACCGGGTCGAGCCTGCCCGACCTGAGGCAGCTGCGCCGTCCCGTCGACGACCGGATGATCGCCGGCGTGGCATCGGGCATCGCCCGCTACCTCAACGTCGACGTCAACCTCGTCAGGATCGCGTTCGTCGTGCTGGCGTTCGTCGGCGGCGCCGCGCTGCCGCTGTACCTGGTCGGCTGGCTGCTGATCCCCGAGGACGGCGCCGCCCAGTCGATAGCTGGCGAGCTGTTCAGCTCGCTCGAGAACCGGCCGCGTTAAGTGGCCGGCCAGAACCAGGAGGACGCGCACATGTCTCCGCCAGCCGGCCCGCCGTGGATGAGCAGTCCGCCGTGGTCGACCACGTATCACTCGCGCCGGCGCGGGTTCAATCCGGACCTGCGGGTCAGCGACGCCGAGCGGGCCGACGTCGCCGACCGCCTCTCCAAGCATTATGGGGACGGGCGGCTCGACCAGGCCGAGTTCAACGAGCGGATGGAACGGGCGATGAGCGCCAAGACCATGGGCGACTTCTCCGGCCTGTTCTCCGACCTGCCCGACTTCACAGAAACCGGCGGCCAGCCGGCCATCCCAGCGACCAAGTCAACATGTAGGAGTTCCATGTCCAGGCTCATCTTGCTCGTCCTCGTCATCGTGGCGGCCGCGTTCATCGGCCACGCGCTGATCCACTCGTTCTTCCCATGGCTGCTGCTCGCGCTGGCGGTATTTCTCCTCCTGCGCAACGGTCCCAGGCGTCACCACCACCACGAACACCCCAACAGTTAGGTATGCACGGCCGGTGCGGCCGTCCGGAGCCTCCCTCCGGGCGGCCGCTTGCCGTTCGCCGTTTACAGTGTTGCCGCATGCGGGTGGTGATCACTGGCGCTGGCTTCGCGGGGCTGATGGCCGCGGACCGGCTCTCGCGTTCCGGCCACGAAGTGGTCGTCCTCGAGGCACGGGACCGGGTCGGCGGCCGGGTCTGGTCGGCTCAGCTGGTGCCTGGCGACCCGCGGACGGTGATCGAGCGCGGCGCCGAGTTCGTGCTCGACGGCTACGACGTCATGCGGATGCTGCTCGGTGAGTTCGGCCTGGCTCTCGCCGACACCACGATGTCCTACTACCAGCGCGAGCCGCGCGGCGGCGGCGCCGTGACCGACGCTGAGGTCATCGAGTGCGCCCATGTCATCGCCGCGGCCGCAAAGAACGCCCCGCCAGGGATGTCGCTGGCTGAGGCCGCGGCGTCCTGGCGCGGTTCCCCGGCCGCGCTCGATGCGTTCGTCTCCCGCGTGACAACCACCAACGGCATGAGCGCGGACCGGCTCTCGGCCGCGTCGGTGGCAGGCATGGCCTCCGACCTGGTCGCGCGGCCATCGTGGCGGGTCGCGGGCGGCAATCAGCAGCTCGCCGAGCGACTCGCCGCACGCCTCGGGCCCGCCGTGCGCCTGGGCGTCGCGGCACGGTCGGTCGAACACGACGAGGAGTGCGTGCGGGTCCGCACCGACGTCGGCGACGTCCCTGCCGAGGCGGTGATCGTCGCGATGCCGATGGCGGTGCTCAGGAAGCTGCCGTTCTCGCCCGTGTTGCCCGGGTATCTGCGTGCGGCATGGCAGCGAGCAGGCATCGCGCACAACGCCAAGCTGCACGTCCCGCTGACCGCGCCCGCTGAAGCGTCGGCGGTGCAGAGCGTCCCAGGGCGGTTCTGGACCTGGACGGCGGCCGACGGATCAGGCCAGGTTCAGCCCACCCTGCACGCCTTCGCGGGAACCGAGGACGGCCTGGCAGCGCTCGGAGTCTCCGCCGGCCCCGCCGCCTGGGTACGCCGCGCTGCTGACCTGCGGCCCGAGCTCGCGCTGGATGTCGACCGCGCTCTGCTCACGACGTGGAACGACGACCGGTGGGCTGGCGAGTCCTACACGGCCCTGACCGTCGACCAGGCGCCGGGCGACGACCAGCTCATCGCCGCGCCCGTCGGCCGGGTGCACTTCGCGGGCGAGCACACCGCGGGCGCTTGGGCCGGCCTCATGGAAGGCGCGCTGCGCTCCGGCATCCGCGCAGCCGACGAGGTCCTCGCCCGCTGGGCTTAGTACGCGCGGATCACGTCGTGCGCCATTCCGCAGGTCAGAGGCCACCATTCGGGAGCGGAATGGTGCTCGTCCAGGTCTGTCCCGCCGACCTAATGCCGCGACGGTATTGACCCGATCGGGACGCGAGCGGAGGATCGGGTGAGTCCGGTGAAGCCAGAAGAAAGGCCCGACGGCTACCTGGCCGGCTCGATCGTCCAGAGCGTGGATCTGTTCGGCATGCCCTGCACGCGATGCTCGTGATCGCGGGCGACGTCCGCCGATCAGCAGGAGGTTCCTGAAGCCTTGCGGTTACGCGTGACGGCGTGGACCGCGTGCCGGAGAGCCGGCGCGTCACTGGGTGCTGCCGCCGTGATGAGAGGGCCGCCATCCGCCGCCGTTCGCCGCAGGTCTCAGCTTTCCCCAAGCGAGAGGTAGACGCGATGAAGCGCATCCTGATTGCCGCGGCAAGCGCCCTGACGCTGGCCGCGTCCGCCCTGTCGGCCGCCTCAGGCGCGCTGGCAGCAGGCGCACCCGGGTACGGCCACCCGTTCTGTGAACAGAACGCCGTCACCTGCACGGAGCTCAGCCAGTACCTCAGTGGTTACACCGGCCATGACGAGCCGTCCGTGCTCTTCTACTCCAACCATCCTGGGTCGGGCAACAACAGCACGTACGCCATGACCCTGCCCACCGATCCGCCCAAGCTGCCCAGGCAGGACGGTAGCGGCGGGACATTCAACTTCCAGCTGCACCCGGCGTTCTGGTTCGGCATGGCGATGTGCGACGACCAGTCGGCGCCGAACCCGGGCGGCAGCTCGCTTGGCGGCACGGTCCCGTGCACGCCGGACAGCGACGCCAACATCGCCAACAGCCCCGATCCGACCTCGCCGCAATATGTCGGGCTGCATCCCGGCACGGCATTCATGGAGATGCAGTTCTACCCGCCCGGCTGGGTGTCGTGGCCGGCCGGAAACGGCTGTTCGGCCACGCGGTGGTGCGCGGCGCTGAACATCGACAGCCTGTCGCAGAACATGAACACCGGCCAGTCGCTGAACCCTACTTGCGCCAGGATCACCGGGACGGAGTACGTGAACTTCGCCTTCATCACCAAGAGCGGCGTCTCCCAGGCGCCGGCGAACCCCGTGCAGTCGACGCTGGCCACCTTCACGCCCGATCCGAGCAAGGACCTGTTCATGCGGTCGGGCGACCGGATCATCACGACCCTGCGGGACACCTCGAACGGGTTCCAGGTGCTGATCAGGGACGTGACCACGGGCCAGACCGGGTCGATGACGGCGAGCGCGGCCAACGGGTTCGGCGAGGTGCAGTTCGCGCCGACCGGGACGTCGTGCACGAACATCCCGACCAACTTCCATCCCGAGTACTCGACCTCCAGCGAGGACACCAGGGTTCCGTGGGCGGCCCACTCCTACAACATCGCGTTCTCCGATGAGATCGGGCACTTCGAGTACTGCAACGCGGCGGACGACACCACCCATCACTGCACCAGCGCGGGCGCCAACGACCCGGCTGGGCTCGACCGCGACGACGTCGGGTGCTTCAACCCGGACGACTCGGCGAGGGTGAGGATCGGCGGCTGCCTGGGCACCGACGTCGACTTCGACGGCGTTCCCTACCAGAACACCTGGCCGGGGACGTTCAGCAACGCCAAGCAGGACGCGGCGTTCCATCCGGCACCGGTCAGGTTCACCAGCCCGCTGTTCAACGGCCGGTCGAACTACAGCCGGGTGGCGTTCGAAGCTGACCTGCCCAGGATCGAGGGCGACCCGCCCTGCCAGCGGTTCATCTCCAACCCCGCGGATCCCAGTCCAGGCACCGGCTGCGTGAACCCGCCGGCCGGGGCGGCGTTCTACCCGTTCTTCTCCACCACATCGGTACACGGACAGTGCGAGTGGCAGCTAGGCGGTCCCTTCATTCCTGGCACGAGGAATGATTTCGGCGGCAGTTCGGCGGCCGAGTTCGGCCCGTTGCTGTCGCTGGCCTACCCGGCGGCTAACGGGGCGCCCACGCTCCGCTACAACAACTTCAGGAACATCCTGGGGTCGAATCCCTGTCCGGCCTGACCAGCCCGACGTGGCGGCCCGGAGCTGACCAGCCCGGTCAGTCGCGGCTCTGCGCGGGGCCCGTCCCCCGCGCAGAGCCGGGCTCGCTGCGCTCAGTCATCGGCAGCCGGACCTGAGCCGGGCCGCCAGTAGACCGAATTGACCCAGATGGTCGCCAGCGTGTCGATGGCGCGCTCGTCGTCGAACCGCACGGCCGCGCGTTCGCCGCCCTGGCCGAGCCAGATGTAGCTGAAGTGCTCGAGCATGGCCGACAGCGCCGAGGCGGTCAGGACCGGGTCGACGCCCGGACAGTACCCTTCCGACTGCGCCTGCCTGATCTGCCGTGCGATCCTGTTTACGGCTTCGGCTCGGATGTCGAGCCAGCGGTCGAGGAATTCCTCGTCGAGCATCGCGGCCTGGAACACGCCGATCAGCTCGCCGCGGCGTTTGGAGTACGTACGCCAGAAACCCGCGACCGCCTCCCGCAGCGCCTCCTGTTTGGTCAGGCCGCTGCGGTAGGGCAGCACCGCCATCTGGGTTGCCTCGGCGTGGAACTCGGTGGCCAGCGCGATGAGCAGGTCAGCCTTGGTGTCGTAGTAGTTGTAGAACGAGGCCACGGACTTACCGGCCTCGGCGGCGATGTCGCTGATCTTCGCATTGAGATAGCCGTCGCGGGCGAACACCGTGCGCGCGGCCGCGCGGAATGCCTCGTCGGTCTCGCGCCCCTTCCGGGTCGCGCGCTCCGGCCGTTCTGGCCGGTCTTCCCGTCCGGTCGCGCGCGGCCTGGCAATCGTATGGCGTCTCACCGCGCTCGCCTTATCACGAGACTCGCCGGTCCTGGCTTCAGTACCTTTACCCGGCCTGAACGCGCTGGACCCGGTCGGCCGCAGTCTTCGGCTTGTGCCGGACGTCGCCTGGCTGCCCCATGACGCGGCGCCAGCACGCGAACTCCAGCACGATCCCGTCCGGGTCCTGGAAGTAGAACGACCGGACGAAAACGCCGTCGTGCAGCTCCCTGGCGACGCCGAACTCGCTGTCGTCATGGTCGAGGATGGGGCTGACCCGCACGCCCTTGGCCTTGAGCTTCGTGCGGTACTCGAGGAACCTCTCTTCTGGCACGTCGAAGGCCACGTGGTTCATCGAGCCGACCGCGCTCGTCCACTCGCCGAGCCCGGGCACGGTGACGGGGGCGGAGACGCCTGGTACACCGTCGGGCGCGTCGGGGAACCAGAAGAACGCCAGCGCGTTGCTGCCGCCCATGTCGAAGAAGAAGTGCTGGCCGGAGCCGCCGGGCAGGTTGATGGTCTTGATCAGGCGCATGCCGAGCACCTCGGTGTAGAACTCCACCGTGCGCTGCATGTCCGAGCAGACCAGCGCCAGATGGTTGACGCCGCCCAAGTTGAACTCCTCGTTCCGCCACTCACCCGTCGGTTCAGCCATTGGTGGCCTCCCTGCCCATTGGCACTTAGAACCCGATAACTAAACCTAAACTCAGTTTCAGTCTCGCGCCAGGGTGGTGCTAGCCGCAGGGCCCGGAGGGATCGGATGAGCGGGATCACCAGGGAGTTCGTCGGCTTGTCGTCTCCTGTCGTCGGCCGGGCCGGGGCGGGAGGGCATCCCTGCCAGGGCATCTACCACCGGCCCGCGAGAGGGGCAGCGCCGCGGACCGCGTTCATCGCCACCCACTACAACGTCGACTTCTCCGAGCACTACCTGGCCTCGTTCATGGCCGAGCGGGGGTACGGATTCCTCGGCTGGAACACCCGCTTCCGCGGCAACGAGGCTCACTTCCTGCTTGACCACGCGCTCGCAGAGATCGGCACCGGTGTCAGGTGGCTGCGGGAGCAGGCCGGAGCCGAGCGGGTGGTGCTGCTCGGCAACTCAGGTGGCGGGTCGCTGATGGCCGCCTATCAGTCCCAGGCGGTCGAACCAAGCGTCACGCCCGTCGCCGGCATGCGAGCGCTCGCGGCCATCGAGGACCTGCCGGCGTGTGACCTGTTCGTGGCGCTCGCCGCCCACTCCGGCAGGCCAGAGGTGCTGACCAACTGGCTGGACCCGTCCGTCACCGACGAGACCGACCCGCTGTCCGCAGATCCGGCGCTCGACCCGTTCAGCTCGGAGAACGGACCGCCGTATGACGCTGAGTTCCAGCGGCGGTACAGGGACGCGCAGCGGGCCAGGAACGAGCGGATCACCGACTGGGCGCTCGCGCAGTTGTCGGCGCTCGCGGAGACGCGGGCGAGGGACCGGCTGTTCACCCTGTACAGGACGTGGGCCGACCTGCGGATGATCGACCCGGCCATCGAGCCCTCTGGCCGGCGGCCGAACTGGTGCTACCTGGGCGAGCCGTTCAAGGCCAACTACGGGGTGTTCGGCATCGGGACGGTGAACACGCTGCGCACGTGGCTGTCGATGTGGAGCCTGCGTACCTCGCAGTGCACCGCCGCGCCGCACCTGCGCAGGATCAACGTGCCGGCGCTGGTCGTGCACGCAACCGCCGACACGGGCGTCTTCGAGAGCGACGCGCGGGCGCTGTTCGACGCGATCGGCGCGGCAGGCAAGCGGCTCGAGCTCATCAATGCCGATCACTACCTGCTCGAGCCCGTCGGGGCGCGGACGGAGGCCGCCGACCTGATCGCCAGCTGGGTGGCTTCTCAGAGCTAGGGGGTGTATCGCGAGTTCAGGGGGGCGCTCGCGGGTAACCTCGCCAGCATGACTCAGGCGAAGAGCGTCCTCGTCACGGGCGGGGCCGGGTTCGTCGGCGCCACGCTGGTCCGACAGCTGGTCACCGACGGGCACCGGGTCCGCGTGTTCGACAACTACTCCACCGGCGATGCCGGGCACCTGACCGGCATCGACGCGGAACAGGTCGAAGGCGACATCCGGGACGCCAGCGCGGTTGACGCCGCACTCGCCGGCATGGACGCCGTCATTCACCTGGCCGCCGCCGGCTCGGTGATCAAGTCCATCGAAGACCCCGTCGCGAACTTCGAGGCCAACGTGCTCGGCACGTTCGTGGTACTGGACGCCGCGAGGCGCGCCGGCGTGGAACGGACCGTTCAGGCGTCGACGGGCGGCGCGCTCATCGGGAACGCCACGCCGCCTGTCGACGAGCACTCGCTGCCCAAGCCGATCTCGCCGTACGGCGCGTCCAAGCTCGCCGGCGAGGGCTACGCGTACGCGTTCTCCCAGTGCTACGGTTTGCGCACGATCGCGCTGCGGTTCGCGAACGTGTACGGCCCGTGGAGCGACCGCAAATCCGGCGCCATGAACATGTTCTTCCGCGCCATTCACGACGGCGAGCCGATCGTGATGTACGGCGACGGCACGTCGTCCCGCGACTACACGCACGTCGACGACATCTCCAGGGCGCTGCGGCTGGCGCTGTCGACCGACGTGCCGGGGGGCACCGTGCTGCACATCGCCTCGGGAGTCGAGACGACCGTGCTGGAACTCGCGAACCTGTGCAAGGCCGCCGCCGGGGTGCCCGACCACCCGGTCAAGCACCTGCCAGAGCGGCCCGGCGAGGTCGACCGCAACTTCGCGTCATACGACCTGGCCAGCACCGTGCTCGGGTATGCGCCGACCATCAGCCGCGAGGACGGCATCCGCCGTACCTGGGAGTGGTTCGGCGAGGCGGTGTTCGCGCCGCGGGCCGGCGCCCTGCCCGGCTAGCGGGCCCGTCCGGCGGCCGGGCGCGGGCCCATAACAGGCAGGGCCGGGCCTC
>DASUHI010000083.1:0-3580 GCA_036273575.1 Streptosporangiaceae bacterium
AAGCGCGACCAGGACTGCGGGCACGCTGCCCAGTCTCGTCCGGTGTTACGACGAGGCCACGCAGGCGACGCAGATCTGCGCCCGGGTGCTCGAAGCCCGCGAGTCCGGGACCGACTTGCGCGATCAGGCCGTGCTCGTCCGCTCCGCGCATCACAGCGACGTACTCGAGATCGAGCTCTCCGCCCGCGGCATCCCGTACATCAAGTATGGCGGGCTGCGGTTCACCGAGGCTGCCCACGTGCGTGACCTCCTCGCCGCTCTCCGGGTGATCACGAACCCGGCCGACGACGTCGCCTGGTTCCGCGTCCTCAAGCTGCATGACGGCATCGGGCCCGCGCACGCCAGGCGCATCAGCGCCGCCCTCGACCTGACCGAGCCCGCGGTCCTCAGCCGGAGGAACGAGGCCGTAGCTGCGGCGCCGGCCAGGTCACGGGAAGAGCTCGCCGCGACGCTGCACAGCCTCGAAGAGGCCGCCCTGCTCGCCGGGACCGCAGAACAGGCGGCCGCCGTCCTCGCCGCGCTCGACCGGCCGCTGCGGGCCAGGTACACCGACGCCGCCGCCAGGATCGCCGACCTGCAGCGCCTGACCGACGCCGCGGCCACCCGTCCGTCCTTGCACGACGCGCTCGTGGAGCTCGCGCTCGACCCGCCGGCCTCGGCGTCCGACCTGGCCGGCCCGCCCAGGCTGGACGAGGACTACCTGGTCATCTCCACCGTCCACTCGGCCAAGGGGCTGGAGTGGCCAGTCGTCCACCTGCCGCACCTCGTGGACGGCGCCGTGCCGAGCGACATGGCGCTCGCCAGCAGGACCGGCCTCGAAGAGGAGCAGCGCCTGTTCTATGTGGCCGTCACCCGGGCCCGCGATGAGCTCTACCTGTACGCGCCGCTCCGCTTGCATCATCACCGCACAGGCCGGGACGACAGGCACAGCCTCGGCCAGGTCACCAGGTTCCTCGACGCCGCAGCGATCGCCGCGTGCGTCACTGTGGAGGCCAGCCCGAACACCCCCGTATTGGTTCGGGCTGGCCTGCTCACCGCGCGGATCGATGCGTCGCTCGACGCGCTCTGGTCAGGCTGACGGCAGGGCGCCGCCGGCAGGCACGATGTTCTGGTTGATGTGGAACAGGTTTTCCGGGTCGTAGCGCTCCTTGACCCTGGTCAGGCGCTCGTAGTTGCCGCGGTAGGACGCCTTCACCCGGTCGCTGCCCTCGTCCATCATGAAGTTCACGTACGCCCCGCCCGCGGACGTCGGGTGCAGTTCCTCCCAGTACGCCCTGGCCCAGGCCGAGATCCGCTCGGCGTTCGCGGGGTCGGGGTCGACCCCCACGATCACCCCTGCCCAGCCGCCGTCCCGATAGGCGAAGGCGGTCGAGCCCGCAGCCACCCGGCTGGCCGCGCCGTCGATCGGGTACATGTGCATGGTCGAGTGCCCGGTCGGCAGCTGCGCGCCGTACTTGAGGTGCACGTCGATGGCCTTGTCGGAGATCTCGTTGAAGAAGTCGGCCCGCCAGTACCACTGCAGCCCGGCCGGGTACAGCGCGTCGAACGCGCTCTGCAGCATGCTGAACGGCATCTCCATGAGGCCGACCACGAGCGGCGAGCCGAAGCTTTTCACCGGCTCGAGCACCTCGTCTGCCCGGTCGTGACGTCCCGTGTAGCACCAGACGATGCCGCACGCCTTGCGTCCCCACAGCTCCTCGGGGAACGGCGGCGCTGGCGGGATCGTCAGCAGCGCGATCCAGCCGCTCAGCTCCTCGGGCAGCGACGGCACGAGCTCGCGGTACCACCGCATGACTTCCGCGGTGTCGGCGATGTCGTAGAGCACGGGACCGCCGATGATGACCCCGTTCTCGCCGATGTCGTGGCACCGGAACGTGAACGAGGTAACGATTCCGAAGTTGCCGCCGCCGCCGCGCAGGGCCCAGAACAGGTCGCTGTGCGAGGTCTCGCTGGCCGTCACGAACGTGCCGTCGGCCAGCACGACGTCGGCGGAGAGCAGGTTGTCGACCGTCAGCCCGAACCGCCTGGACAGGTAGCCGATGCCGCCGCCGAGCGTCAGGCCGGCGACGCCGGTCGAGGCCAGGAAGCCCGACGGCGTGGCCATGCCGAAGGCTACGGTCGCGTGGTCGACGTCGCCCCACGTGCATCCCGCGTCGGCCCGCACGGTGTGGTTCGCGGGGTCGACGGTCGTGCTGCGCAGCTGGGACAGGTCGATGACGAGCGCGTCGTCCGCGACGCCCAGCCCGCCAGCGTTGTGGCCGCCGCCGCGGACGGCGATCTCGGCGCCGTGCTCGCGGCCGAAATTCACGCAGGTGATGACGTCGGCGGCATCACGGCAGCGGGCGATCGCGGCCGGGCGCTTGTCGATCATGCCGTTGTAGACGGCGCGCGCCGCGTCGTAGCCGGGGTCGCCCGGCACGATCAGCTCACCGCGCAGGCTGGCAGCCAGATCGTCATACGGCGCGGCGGTGGTAGGTGCGGTGGTGGTGGTCATGTGGGTTCCCCTCCGGAAGCCTGTTGCCTAGCAGACACGCCGACGCTAAGAGCCGCCGCGTTCGCGCAGCGTTCGCCGGGAACCGCCGGCCTCAGTCCAGCGGGCGAACGCCGGCCGCCGCGGGGCGAACGCCACGCGCGGCGATGTCGCGCTCGCAGCGGCGCAGCAGTGCCACGCTGCCCTGCTCGGCTGCCAGCGCCGCGGCATCACGCAGCCTGGCCAGCGCGGCCTGCTCGTCGTCGTCCTGCGACGCGCGCATCCTGAGCACTTCGGGCAGCCACCACACGTCGTCGTGCGACTGGCCGGTGGCGACGGCGGCGTCGAGGGTTGCTCGCGCGGCGTCGCGCTGGCCGGTTCGCGCCTGCAGGTCGGCGAGCAGCGACAGCCAGTACGGCATCCTCGCGAACGCCCCCGCCGACCGCAGGTTGGCGATGCCCTGCCTGATCAGGGAGATGCCGGGCTGGTCGCCACGGCTCCAGCCGCCCAGGATCAGGCCCCACTCCCGGTAGTAGGCGAACCCGTGCCGCTCGCACAGCTCGCGTAGCTCGGCAACGGTCTCGGTCAGCTCGGGCAGCCTGCCGCAGACCTGGTACGTGATGCCGGCGTAGGCAAGCACGACGGCCATGCTGTACGGATGGCCTACGCTGCGGCCGGCCGCGATCGCCTTACGGGCGGCGGCGAGGGCCTCGTCGTCGTGCCCTAGCAGCCAGTGCGCGTGCGCGGCCCATGCCGTGCTGTGCAGGTCGGGCCTGGTGCCGACCGTCAGCCACATCGACCCGGCGGCTTGCTGAGCCACCAGGTCCAAGTGCTCGAGCGCTTCGGCCGGCCGGCCAAGGCTCAGCGCCGCCCCGCCCGCCCCGAAGTGCGCGTGCCCGCTCAGCTGTGACCCTGGTTCCGCCAGAGCCAGCGCTCGCAGCGCGGTCTGGTGGCTGTCAGCGGTGCGGCCCTGCACGAATTGCGAGGTGTTCAGCGCGGCCAGGCCGGTCGTCAGCGCGTCCTGGCGCCCGAGCGACTGGGCGAGCGAGATCGACCGCTCGAGGGTCTGCTGGAGCTCGGCCGACGCGTAGCCGTACCTGGCGTTCAGCG
>DASUHI010000084.1:0-9583 GCA_036273575.1 Streptosporangiaceae bacterium
ATCGGCGTGCCGCTCTACGCCAACCTCAGCGACAAAACAGTACGCCTTCTGTCGATGCAGCTCGTCCGCGTGCCGTCGGCAGTGCACATAGTCGGATTGCACGTCTACAGCTCGCGCGGACTGAGCTACGGCCAGATCACCTTCTTGAGGGGGTCCTTGTCGGCCGAATGCCCGAAGTTCTTCGGTCACCCCCGGCCCGTCAGCGATGGTGCCATACAGCCAAGACGGTCACCGCCCTGGATCATCACCATCGTGGTCAGGATTTCCAGACCAGGGCACTATGTCTCCACGCGGGCCAAGATCAGCTACTCGACTGGCGGAACCCGCGGCTGGCAGTACCAGAACCTGCCCCTTTATGCCCTACCGCCGCCCGACCGAAGACTGCGGATCGACCCGGCCTCGTCGATATGCTGACAGCCCAGTGTCTGCAGCGATTCTTCATCGAATTCTCTGGCCAGGTAGCTGGCCGGCGCGCGTGCCGGGCGCGTGACGGTTGCGCCTAAGGTTAGATCAAGTGCCCGAGGGCGACCAGCCGCGGGGGTCTGCGTTAAATCCGAAAGTGAGAGCACGCGTGAGCGATGCCCTGCCGTCTTCTGTGCGCGGTCAGCTCGACGACCCATTCGCTCAGCTGACCGGTCCGCTCGCCGCCGCCAGGCGGCTGTCCTTCGAGGTCGTGGAGTCAGCGAAGATCTCGCCAAGCATGCAGCAGGTCGTGCTCACCGCCCCCGAGCTCGACGGCTTCAGGTACGAGCCTGGTCAGGACGTGATGCTGCTCGTGGCCGCGGACGGCACCAGGCCGATCAGGCGGCGTTACACGATCCGCTCCCTCGACCGTCAGGCGCTGGCGCTGACGGTGAACATCGTCAGGCACGCCGGCGGTCCCGGCGAGCGCTGGGTCAGCCAGGCTAGCGTCGGCGACACCGTCGAGGGCATCGGCCCGCGCGGCAAGATCACCACCTCCCCGGCCGCCGGCTGGCACCTGTTCATGGGCGACGAGTCGGCGATGCCGGCCATCCTCGCGATGACCGAGTCGCTGCCTGGAGACGCGGACGCGACGCTGGTGATCGAGATCCCTGGCCCCGATGACGAGCAGGAGCTGCTCGCGCCCGCGCGCACGCGGCTGAGCTGGCTGCACCGGCTATCCGGTGCGGCGGGCGATCCGGCGCTGCTGAGCGCTGAGGCCGCGGAGATCGAGCTGCCGCCTGGAGACGGGCACGCTTACCTGTTCGGCGAGGCCTCTGTCGTGCTCCGGTTGCGCGAGATCCTGACGGCGCGGGGCTTGCGCGGCGACCAGATATCGCCGAAAGCCTATTGGGGCCGGGGCCGCGGGAACGCCGGGCACGGGGAGCCAGCCAAGGAAGGCTAGGACACCCCGACGCCGGAATTGCCTGCGGGCATTGTGATATGGGCGGCCCGCCGATCAGGCTTTCCCGCTCTTTTCGCGTCGCGATGTTTCATACTGGTCCGTACAACGCGCGCTCAGCGAGGGAGACGGGTCCAGGTGGCGTCGGCAATAGCAGCCGAGATGTCTGCTGTCCTGTCGAGCCCGTCGGCGCAGACGCTTACTCTCGGCATCAACTGCGAGGGAAAGATCCTGCTCCATGACCGCAGCGCGGGTGACGTGCTCGCCGACGAACCCGGGTCCTTGCTCGGCGCTGGTATCGGCGAGCTGATCGCCGGCCCGGGTGACCCGGCCGAGGCGCTGACCGGGGTGCTCGAGGCGACCCGCGCCGGCCGCGAGTTCACCACGGTGCTGAGCGTCAGGACCGCGAGCAGATCCGTGGTCGACGCCGTCGTGACCGTCGGGCCGATCAAATCGCACGACCCCGACCTGCACGCTCAGGTCATCCTGCGCATCCCGCCGCCAGCAGCCGAGCGGTTCATCGATCCCGCGGTGATGCGGCACGCGCTGCTCGACGGCGCGGTCAGGCGGATCGGCGGGGCGCTGGACATCGAGCAGATGGCCCCCGAGCTCGTGAACATCCTGACCCCGCACTTCTGCAACGCGGCAGGGCTGCTGATGCTCGAGAGCGTGATGGGCGACGGGGAGCATCCCGACCTGGCGCGGGACGGCATGCAGCTGTTCCGGAGGCTGGCCGTCGCGTACGACGACGACGACGGAGGCTGGGAGGCGGCCTTCCCCGTCGGGGAGATCCTGCGGTATCCGCCCGACACCCCGTACACCACCTGCATCGAGACCCGCGAGCCGGTCAGCGTCGTCATGACCGACGAGGGCGCCGCCAAGCTCGCGCGCGCGTGGGTCAGGACGCCGGTAGCCCGGCTGGTCGCCGGGACGTCGATGCTGCTGCTGCCGCTGCTGGCTGGCGACACGCTGCTCGGGTTCTTCGTCTGTATCAGGCGCAAGGAATTCCATCGCTTCGACCCCTACGACACCGAGATCGGGATGGAGTTCGCGAGCCGGGCCGCGCTGTTCATGGACAGCGCGCGGCGGTACAGCAGGGAGCGCGCGACCGCGCTCACGCTCCAGCGCAGCATGCTCCCGACGGGGCTGTCCGCTCCCGCTTCCGTGGAGGTCAGGCACCGCTACCTGCCAGGCAGCAAGCTCATCGAGGTCGGAGGCGACTGGTACGAGTCGATCGCGCTGCCCGGCGGCAGGGTCGCCCTGGTGGTCGGCGACGTGGCCGGGCATGGTGTGCGGGCCGCCGTGACCATGGGCCGGCTGCGCACCGCGATCAAGACGCTGACGATGCTCGAGCTGACGCCCGCCGAGACCCTGCAGCGGCTCGATGACTTGATGCAGGAGCTCGGGGAGTTCGAGCCGCACTTCGCGACCTGCGTCTACGCCATCTTCGACACTGTCGACGGGACCTGCGAGGTCGCGTCGGCCGGGCACTTGCCGCCGCTGCTGGTCCGCCCCGACGGGAGCAGTGAGTACCTCGACGTCTCGCCGGCGCCGCCGCTGGGCATCGGTTCCATGCCCATCGGCAGCCGGACGATACAGATTGAGGACGGCAGCCTGCTCGTCATGTACACCGACGGGCTGGTGGAGAAGCGCACCGAGGACATCGACCAGGGCCTGGCCGGGCTGCAGAACCTGTTCGGGCCAGACTCGCTGCGAGTCCCGCTCGACGACCTGTGCAAGCTCGCGCTCGCCGGCGTCTACGACGACCACCAGCGCGACGACATCGCGATCTTGATGGCAAGGCTGCGACGGCTAGGCCCTGACAAGTACGTCTCGTGGAACCTGACGCCGAAGCTCACCGCGGCCCGGCGGGCCCGGTCACTGATCAGGCGGCCATTGCGGCAGTGGGGACTGACCGAGCTCATCCCGGCGACCGAGCTCGTCGTGTCCGAACTCGTCACGAACGCCGTCCGGTACGCCCAGAGCAAGATCAGCCTTCGCCTGGTCAACGAGGGCGCGCTGTTCTGCGAGATCCTCGATGACTCCGCTGCGCTACCCAGGCTTCGCCAGGCCACCGAGGATGACGAGCGCGGCCGGGGCCTGCAGGTCGTCAGCCAGATCGCGCAGCGCTGGGGAACCAGGCGCACCGGTACGGGCAAGGTGGTCTGGTGTGAGCTCCCGCTGCCGCCTGCGCTTCAGGACATCACCGCCCCGGCCGTGTGATCCTGCCAGGTCACTGACGAGGTAACGCCGACCAGATCAGGCGCGCCGGGTGACGCCCGCCAGCGGGCACATGCTGACCGGGCGGACCTGCCGGACGTGTCATCTCTTCAGATACTTCGAAATGACACGTTGGGCATAACGTCTTCTCATCAGTGCCCTGTTTATGCTTTAATAACCATGATTATGATCGTTCGCTGGATCTTGGCTAGTCCGTGAGCGATCGTGGGGAGGAATCGTCAATATGAGCACTAGTCGTCAGGCACCTGAGTTCACGAGGTTGCTGACTCCTGCCGAGGTCGCCGCCATGTTCCGGGTGGATCCTAAGACGGTGACCAGGTGGGCCAAGGACGGAAAGCTCACCTCGGTCCGTACCTTGGGGGGACACCGCCGGTACCCGGAGGCTGAGGTCAGGGCGCTGCTCGACCAGATCAGCGGCTCTTCAAGGCCCTGACGCCCGCCCGGGCTGACGCGCTCCGCTGACCCGGAGATGGATGCGACACCCATTGCAGTTCGCAGCGCTGGGTGGCGCTTCCATACGGGGGACCGGCTTGACCCGGTAGTCCGCCGCGGTCGCGGCGGCTTCCTCAGTTGTGCGTGAACAAGATCAGATAGTCGAGGCGCTCCCGCCAGTAATTATCGAACTGCAGCGGCAGGCCATCCAGCACCGGCGTGGGCGACAACGGCAGCCCGTTGAGGCCGACCAGCACCGGGTCCGTGTTGAGGCGGTTGATCTCGACGACCCAGACCCGCTTGGCGTGCCAGAGCCGCTTCCTGATCTCGGCGATCGGAACGTTGGTGCCTGCCAGCGTGCCGGACGGTATCGGTCCCTGCTTCAGCGCGACGTTGGGCAACTTGCCCAGGCCGTAGGAATACGCCGCCCCGAAGCTCTCCGCGTTCGGGTTCGTGTACAGGACGACGTCCCCTGGCCGCGATCTGGCGGCGACGACCTTGTCGATGGCAGCGATGTCGTCGAAATGGCCGGACGGGGTGCGCTGCGCGAGCTGCATCGGCACGCCGGAGATCAGCACGATCGCAAGGGCGATCGGCCCTACGATCCTGCCGAGTGACGCGACGGCCGCGCCGGCGATGAGCGCGAGCGGCGGAATGCAGATGAGGATGTATCGCGAGGTGTAGACGGGCTGCACCGTGGACGCGACGATCAGCAGCAGCGGCGGAACGATCAGCCACGGCAGGCTGACCTGGGACAGCCGCCAGGGCCACGCGGCGCGCCGCTTGGCGCGGCTGACCTCGGTGCTGAGCACCAGCGACACCACGATCATGATCAGCACCGTGGTAGTCACCAGGTAGGACCCGCTCAGCTGGAACACCGTGTTCAGCCCGGACGAGCTCGTGTTCACCGCGAGCCAGGCGATCTGGCCGCGCTGCAGGTAACCCAGCACCAGCAGCGGGCTGGCGACGACCAGCCCCGCGGCGGCCGCTGTCAGCCACCCGATGGCGAGCTTCCGCTGACCGGGGTCGCGCATGCCGCGCCGGCAGTACAGCGCCATGGTGACCGCGTGCGCGGGGACCAGGAGCAGCCCGAAGATGTTCAGGAAGCCGAGCGCGGCGATGCTCGCCGCGTAGCCCGCAAGCCATCGGCGCTGCCTGTCCGGCTCGGCGGCGAGCACGCGCACGAGCATGTAGCTCGCGATGACCGCGACGGTCATCACCATCGCGTAGGACCTGGCCTCCTGGCCGTACTGGCTTGTCACCGGCAGGACCGCGTAGATCAGCCCGGCCGCGAGGCCCGCCCACTGGGAGACCAGGCGGCGGGCCGTGGCCGCGACGAACGCCGCGCCAATCGCGACCGCGAAAGCTGAGGGCAGCCGCATCACCAGTTCACCTGGCCCGAGCACGTGCTCGACGGGCCACATCATCAGGTAGTAGGCGCCATGCACGGCGTCGACGTTGCCCAGCATCGCGATCAGGTCACCGACCGGGCGCTTGAGCGCCGCCATCGTCGCTGCCTCGTCGCGCCAGTACGACGGAGTGTTGATCTTGAACAGACAGAGCGCCAGCGCGACGACCGGTGGCACCCAGCGCGCCCACAGCGGGCCGGCCTGGTAGCCGCCTGTCTGGTCGGCACCGCGCTGCTGACCGCGGGTCGGGGCCGTGCCGGTCACTGCGGCCCCGGTTCCCGCGGCGGTCGTCCCGGTGGCGCCGCTCCCAGGGCCGGCCGTGCCGCTGGCGGCGCGGCCGGCCAACGTGGTTCCGGAGGATGCGGTTCCTTCTGAGGTGGCCCCGTCTGACGCGACTGCGGACGACCCAGACCCGGACGGCTCACCGGGTGCCGCGTGACCGTCAGCGGCCCCATCGCTGCGTGCGCCCGGCCCAGCCTCGACGTCATCGCCTGCTGCGGCCCTCGAGCCGCGGGGTGATGTCATCTACGTCCCATCCTCCGGAAGGGTGATCCAGGCGAACGCCGGGCTCTCACGTGCGGGCTCACAACGTCCCAGACTGACAACGATCAGCCGCCAGCGGGCTATCCCGGCCACCGACGGTGGCTGGCCGGTGCCCGCAACTCCTACCCCCAGCGCCCCCCAATCGTAGCGACGGACCCGGGCTCACATGGTGATGAGCCGGATACGCGGCCGCCGCGGAGGGAGCCATACCCCCGGCCGGGCGACTTGATCACGATCGTCACCCGACCGCGAAACAGATCGGAACCCAGCCATGATGCAATGACAGCGGCAGGTAAAGAACAGCGCGGAATGGATTACCAAAACAGGGCACAGGCATGGCCGATGCCGCTGTAACAGCGCTAATAGCCGAGTAAGCTCACATATCTGCGCTCATCCCCGGGCTACAACGCCAGACTGCCATGCTGACCCGATCCTGAGGACCTAGTCATGCTGCGTCGCCGGTCGATCCGCCTGCGAATCATCGTGCTTGTGCTCGTGCCGGTGATCGGCCTTCTCGGCCTCTACGCCGAAGTGCTCAGCCTGACGGTGGGCAAGGTTCTCACCCTGCGGCAGGAGGCGTCGATCCGCGACCTCGTCGCCCTTCCCGTTGCCGACGTGCAGAAGCAACTCGCGGCCGAGCGCGGCGACGCGCTCCAGTACCTGGCCAGGCCAGGGCGCGCAGACATGAGGCTGCTGGTCAGGCAGGGAGACAGGACCGACAAGGCCATCATCGAGTTCAGCGCCGCCGTGCAGCGGGCCCTGGCCAGCGGGCCAGTGCAGAAGGAACGTAAGGCGTTCCTGGCCTGGCAGGCGCAGCTGACGAAGGTGCAGGACCTGCGCCGCTCCGTCGTCAGCATCGCGCTGACGAAGATCGAGGCCGCGGACTCCTACAGCAGGATCATCGACGGCGGCGACAACGTGCTCAACCAGGCGATCATCCCGATCCTGAGCGGACCGCTCGGCATCCAGGCGATCGACCTCCTGACCATGGCCAAGGCCGCACAGGCCCTGGGGGAAGAGAGCGACCTTGTCAGGGCCGACCTGATCGCGGGGTCGTTCCCCGCGGAGGACCTGATGCTTATCAACCAGCTCGCGGTCCAGCATCAGGAGCAGGTCGCGCAGACCCTGCCTGACCTGAATGCCGCGCTACGCGGCTATTTCACCACCAATATCCCGCAGTCGGCGGTCAGCCGGCTGAGCGCGATGGAGTCTGGCATCAGCGCAGGACCAGCGGCGGCGAGCCAGATCACGCTGCGGGCCTGGACGTCCGCCGAGACCTCGTACCGGGGCGGGTTCCGTTCCGCGCTGCTGACGGCGACCGATGCCCTCGCGCAGCAGGCCACCAAGCAGGCCAAGGACCTCGTCCGCAATCTGCTGATCATCGCCGGCATCGGGCTAATCGCGATCCTGGCCGCGATCGCGGTCGGCATCGTCCTGGGCCGGGGCCTGATTCGTCAGCTCATCGACCTTCGCGAATCGGCGGTCAAGCTCTCGACCAACCAGCTTCCCAGCGCGATCCGGCGGCTCAGGGCAGGCGACGACCTCAGCGTCGGCGCCGAAGTGCCGCAGCTCGAACCCGGCAGCGACGAGATCGGCCAGGTGCGTGAGGCGTTCAACACGGC
The DNA here is from genome assembly GCA_036273575.1 of Streptosporangiaceae bacterium. Lineage (GTDB taxonomy): Bacteria > Actinomycetota > Actinomycetes > Streptosporangiales > Streptosporangiaceae > Chersky-822. The sequence continues at coordinate 7,611 of DASUHI010000084.1, forward strand.
GGCCAGGACGGCGATCGGCGCAGCGGTGGACGAGATCAAGATCCGGCAGGGCGTCAACGACGTCTTCCGCAGCCTGGCGAGGCGCAACCAGTCCCTGCTCACCAGGCAGCTGCAGCTGCTCGACTCGATGGAGCGCAGGGTCCACGACCCGGAGGAGCTCGCAGACCTGTTCCGCGTCGACCACATGACCACGCGCATGCGGCGGCACGCCGAGGGCTTGCTGATCGTGGCGGGCGGTTCCTCCGGCCGTACCTGGCGTGAGCCCGTCCCGATCGTCGACGTCATGCGGGCAGCGGCCGCGGAGGTGGAGGACTACACGCGGGTCAGGGTGAACTCGCGCACCAGTGCCACGCTGGCCGGGCACGCCGTCGCCGACGTCATCCACCTGCTTGCCGAACTCCTCGAGAACGCCGCCACGTTCTCCCCCGCGAACACGCCGGTCCGAGTCGACGGCGAACGCGTCGGCAGGGGCGTGGTCATCGAGATCGAGGACCGCGGCCTCGGCATGAGCGAGGACCAGCTCGCGCGGATCAACGCCACGCTCGCCGACCCGCCGCTCTTCGACCTGTCGGGAAGCGACCAGCTCGGCCTGTTCATCGCCGGCCAGCTCGGCAAGCGGCACGACGTCAGGATCACGCTCCGCGGCTCCGCCTACGGTGGTGTGACGGCCGTCGTGCTCATCCCCACCGTGCTGATCATCGACTCGGACGTCGAGAGCGGCCAGGCGGCCGGCATTCGCGAGCTCGGCGGCCGCCCGGTGCCCGAGCTGCCGGGAGTCGCTCTCGAGCCGGCCATGACGGCCGTCGCCGCCGCGCCGGCGACGGCGGCGCCAGCCGCCAGCGTGATCGACTTCGACGCGCCGTCGTGGATCACCGCGCCCGCGCCGGTCGAGGACAGCACTGTCGAGGCCAGCACGGTCGAGGCCAGCACGGTCGAGGCCAGCACAGCCGGAACCGGCACCGTAGAGGCCAGCACAGCTGGATCCGGCACCGGCGTCATCAGCACGGGCGCGACCAGCACTGGAGAGGACAGCGCCTGGCCAGGCGCCGTCCCGCTGGTGAGCGGTCCCCTGCCGGCAAGCGCGGGCGCCGCCGCGACAGAACCCCCCACCACCGGGCCCGGGGGCACCTGGTCCGCGGCGACGGGCGGGCCGACGTCCTGGTCGGCCGTGGGCAGCCAGGAGGTGGCGAGCCCGTTCGGGGCAGCGGCCGGCGCGGCCGGCGGCAGGCTTTCCGACCTGCCGACGCGTCGTCCCGGCACCACGGGACTGGCCTGGGGCGAGAACGGCCTGGCGGGCAGCCGCTGGGCGAGCTTCCCGCTGAGCAGGGGCTCAGCCGGGCAATCGTCCGCCACCGGCGGGAGCGGTTCAGGCAATCCCTGGCGCGGGCCGATGCCAGCCGCTCCTGACCCGGGCGGCGCTGACCCGGGAATTCCCGCGACCGCAGCCGGTCCTGACTTTCCCGCCGCCGATGCGGGAGACACGGCGCCGCTGGCCACCGCGAGCTCGACGGCCGCCGGGCAGGTCGGCCCGCCAGGCACGGCTGGCGAGCAGCCCGCCTCGCCCGTGGAGCTCGACGGGCTGCCGGTTCGCGTCCGCCAGGCGAACCTCGCGCCACAGCTGCGCAAGCCGGGCGCGGGCGCTGAACCAGGCGCGGACGAGCCTGCGGCACCGTCACCCGAGGCGGCCAGGAGCACGATGGCGGCGCTGCAGCTCGGCTGGCAGCGCGGTCGCTCGGTCACCGAACCAGCCGGCCCCGGACCAGCCGGCCCCGGACCAGCCGGCCCCGAACCAGCCGAGGCCGAGGCCAGCGATGGAGCTAGCCCTGCCGAAGCCGCCAAGATCGCCGAGTTCTCCGACCCCGACACCTCCGCCGACACCTACACCTCCGCCGAGACCGCCGGATCCGCCGAGGCCCCTGAACCCGAACCGTCCGACGACGCCGGGCCGCCGGGCGACGTCGCGCCCGCCGCCA
>DASUHI010000085.1:0-13634 GCA_036273575.1 Streptosporangiaceae bacterium
GTGAGGTAGGGCGCGTCGGTCTCGACGAGGATCAGATCCGCGGGCGCGACGGCTGCCGCGTCACGCAACTGCCCCGCGCTCGGGAACGTGACGTTGCCGGCGAAGCTCATCACGTAGCCCGCGTCGGCGCACCGCTTGGCCATTTCCGCGTCGCCGGAGAAGCAGTGGAAGATGACATGCTCTGGTGCGTCCTGTTCTTCCAGGATGCCCAGCACGTCGGCGTGCGCGTCGCGGTCGTGGATCATCAGCGCCTTGCCCGCGGTTCTCGCGATCTCGATGTGCCAGCGGAACCAGTCCCGCTGCAGCTCGGGCGGCGCGTAGTCGCGGTAGTAGTCCAGGCCCGTCTCGCCTACCGCGCGCACCTCAGGCCGCGCCGCGAGCTCGGCGATCTCCGCCAGCACGGCGTCACTCCCGCCGTCGGCGCCGGCGCGCCCATGTCCGTCCTCGGCGCGCAGCGTCTCGTTCGGGTGGATCGCGACCGCCGCGTAGACGCCGGCGTGCCCCGCGGCACAGTCCGCTGACCAGCGGGACGACTCTACGTCGCAGCCGACGGTCACGACCCGGCTGATTCCGGCCGCCCGGGCATCGGCGAGCACGGCCTCGACCGGTCCTGGCAGCATGTCGAGATGGGTGTGCGCGTCGAACGCTGGCGCAGGGAGCGGCTGCGGCGCCGCGGCCGGCGGCGACGGTTTCATGGCCGGCCGGGACGCCCGGAGGTCACCCGTCCTCCGCGTCGGTGTCGTAGCCGCCGAGCCTGTTGAGCTCGTCGACCACCACGGCAGGGTCGATCTTGGCGAACAGCGGGGTCGGCACAGCGACCGGCGTTCCCGGCATGATCGGCGCGGACTCCCAGCGTGCCGCGCCGGAGTAGCCGCCGGTGATCACCGGGTAGGGCCGGCCGCCTTCCTCGTCGACTTCGTCGATCCGCGGCATGTCGGCCCACGTCCCAGCGCCGCCGAGCATCTCGTAGACGCGCTGCGAGGAGCGCGGCAGGAACGGGGTCAGCAGCGTCTTCCCGTCGTCGACCAGCTGCAGCGCGACGTGCAAGATCGTGTGCATCCGCTTCGGGTCGGACTCGCGCAGCTTCCACGGCGCCTGGTCGGACAGGTACTTGTTCGCCTCGCCGAGCGTGCGCATCACTTCGGTGATCGCCGCCTTGAACCTGGACCGCGAGAGTGACTCGCCGACCGCAGCGAACGCCTGCCGCGACCCCTCGAGCAGCGCGCGGTCGGTCTCGGTCAGCTCGCCGGCCTCGGGGATCGAGCCTATGTTCCGCGCCGCGAACGAGATGCTGCGGTTGACCAGGTTCCCCCAGTTGGCGACCAGCTCGTCGTTGTTGCGGCGGATGAACTCGCTCCAGGTGAAGTCCGTGTCCTGGTTCTCGGGCCCGGCGACCGCGACGTAGTAGCGCAGCGCGTCGACGTCGTAGCGGCTCAGGAAGTCGCGCACATAGATCACGACGGCCCGCGACGAGGAGAACTTGCGCCCCTCCATGGTCAGGTACTCGCTCGAGACCACCTCGGACGGCAGGTTCAGCGTGCCCAGCGAGCCTGGCTCGCCGCCGCGCGCGCCGCGGCCGTCGTAGCCGAGCAGCATGGCCGGCCAGATCTCGGAGTGGAAGACGATGTTGTCCTTGCCCATGAAGTAGTACGCGAGCGCCTCGGGGTCCTGCCACCACGCGCGCCACGCGTCCTGATCGCCCGACCGCCTCGCCCACTCGATCGACGCCGACAGGTATCCGGTCACCGCGTCGAACCAGACGTAGATCCGCTTGTCAGGCCGGCCCCGCCAGCCGTCGAGCGGGATCGGCACGCCCCAGTCCAGGTCCCTGGTGATCGCCCGGGGCTGCAGGTCGCCGAGCAGGTTGAGCGAGAACTTGAGCACGTTCGGCCGCCACTGGCCGCTCTTGGACTGCAGCCACCCGCCGAGCACGTCGGCAAAGGCAGGCAGGTCAAGGAAGAACTGCTCAGTTTCGGTGAAAACGGGACGCTCGCCGTTGATCTTCGACCTCGGGTTGATCAGGTCGACGGGATCGAGCTGGTTCTGGCAGTTGTCGCACTGGTCGCCGCGCGCCGAGTCGTACCCGCAGATCGGGCACGTGCCCTCGATGTAGCGGTCGGGCAGCGTCCGGCCCGTGGACGGCGAGACCGCGCCGAGCGTGGTCTTGGCGAAGATATAGCCGTTGTCGTACAGGCCCTTGAAGATTTCCTGCACCACGGCATAGTGATTCCGTGTCGTGGTCCTGGTGAACAAGTCGTAGGACATCCCGAGCCCGGTGAGGTCCTCGGCGATCACCCGGTTGTAGCGGTCGGCGAGCTCGCGAGCGGTCACGCCCTCGGCGTCGGCCTGGACCTGGATGGGCGTGCCGTGCTCGTCGGTGCCGCTGACCATCAGCACCTTGTCGCCGGCCATCCTGTGGTACCTGCTGAACATGTCGCAGGGCAGCCCGAAGCCAGAGACGTGCCCGATGTGCCTGGGCCCGTTGGCGTACGGCCACGCGGGCGCGGCCAGGATGTGACGACCGGTCGTAGCGGACATGCCATCTAGCGTAGGGGCTGCGGCCCGGCCCCCGGGCCGACCCACAGCCCGTGATAACGGACGATTATCCGCAGCCACGCGGAAAGGCGTCCGTGATCATCCAACTCTGCCGGGATGATCCGCCAGGACGGCGTTGTAGACGGCGCGCCTGCGCAGGCCGGTCTCCGCGGCGACCGATGCCACAGCCTCTCTGCGGCTGAGCCCGGCCCGTTCGGCCTCGGCGACGCGCTCGACGGCCTCGGCGATCGTGGCTGCGGTGCCGGCCACCTCGTCCTTCGTTGCTCCACCCACCACGACGGTGATCTCACCGAGCACGCCGCCCGCCGCCCAGTTAGCGAGCTCGCCAAGGGTGCCGCGCCTGACCTCCTCGTGCGTCTTGGTCAGTTCCCTGCAGACCGCGGCCTGGCGGCCGGCGCCGAACGCCCCGGCCATCTCGTTCAGGGTCACGGCGAGCCGGCGCGGCGACTCGAAGAACACCATCGTCCGCGTCTCCTCGCGCAGGGCGCCGAGCCTGCGGACGCGTTCGCCTGCCTTGCGCGGCGGAAAGCCCTCGAAGCAGAACCGGTCGCTGGGCAGTCCCGACACGGCGAGCGCCGCGGTGACCGCGGAAGGACCTGCGAGGACCGTCACCCTGATCCTGGCCTCGACCGCGGCCTTGACCAGCCGGTATCCGGGATCGCTGATACCCGGCGTTCCGGCGTCGGTGATCAGCAGCACGTCCTGCCCGGCGGCGAGGGCGGCGAGCAGCGCCGGCGCTCGCTCGTCCTCGACGCCTTCGTAGTAGGAGACGAGCCGGCCGGTGAACGTCACCCCGAGCGCCCTTGCCAGCCTGGGCAGCCTGCGGGTGTCCTCTGCGGCGATCACGGGCGCAGCCGCCAGCGCCGCCGCGAGGCTGGCCGGCGCGTCCTGCGGCCTGCCGATCGGAGCGGCCGCGAGGATCAGCGTGCCAGGCGTGCCTGGATCGTCCGAGTCGTGAAATCCGGCTTTCATCGCGGCCCACGCTAATGCCACCGCACCCTACGATGGCTTGCGATGAGAGCTTCTGAGTTCGCGGCGCCCGTCGGCGAGGCCGGCCAGCCGCAGGACGACGAGTCGCGGAGCAGCCTGCGCGACCGGCTCGTGCCGCCCATGCCGCCGGCCTCGTGGTGGAGCTGGGCGGGCCCGCTGCTGGTCACCGTGTTCGGCGGGTTCCTGCGCTTCTACCAGCTCGGAACGCCGAAGGCTGTCGTCTTCGACGAGACCTACTACGTCCCTGACGCGTGGTCGATCCTTCGGCACGGCGTCGAGTGGAATCACCCTAAGAACGTCAACTCGCTGCTGGTCAGCGGCAGCACTCACGTCCTCACGTCGCCTGGGGAGTACGTCGCCCACCCGCCGCTCGGCAAGGCGATGATCGCCGTAGGCGAGTGGCTGTTTGGCCTGACGCCGTTCGGCTGGCGGTTCTCCGTGGCGGTCGTCGGGACGCTGTCGATCCTGCTGATCGCTAGGATCGCGCGCCGTATGACGAGGTCGACCCTCCTCGGCTGCGTAGCCGGCCTGCTGATGGCGCTTGACGGCCTCGAGCTGGTGCTGAGCAGGATCGCGATCCTGGACATCTTCGTGATGTTCTGGGTGCTCGCGGCGTTCGGCATGCTGGTGCTCGACCGGGACGCGTCCCGCGCCAGGCTTGCCGCGCTGACCGAGCACGCGTCGGCCGGGAACCTCGCGGGCGGCGGGCCCAAGCTCGGGATCAGGTGGCGGCGCGTGCTCGCCGGGGTCTTCCTCGGCGCCGCGTGCGCGACGAAGTGGAACGGCGTCTGGTTCCTGTTCGCGTTCGCGGCCATGGCGATCGCGTGGGATCTCGGCGCGCGGCGGGCGCTCGGCTACCGCGACCGGCTGGGCGGGGTGGCGCGCAGCGACCTGAAGTGGCTGCCGGTCTCGTTCGGCGTGGCGCCGTTCCTGACGTACCTGGTGTCCTGGAGCGGCTGGTTCGCGAGCGGCGAAGGCTACGACAGGAACTGGGCCGCCACCGTCGGCAACCACACGCCGCTCTGGTCGGCCCTCGATTCCTGGTACCAGTACCAGAAGTCGATGCTTGGCTTCGGCCTCGGCCTGCAGGATCACAGCGGCTACGTGTCGTACCCGTGGACGTGGATCATCCTCGGCAGGCCGGTGTCGATGTTCTCGAACTGCCTGCCGGCGAACGGCTGCGGCTCCGCGAAATCAACCGAGCAGGAAGTGCTCGCGATCGGCACGCCGGCGATCTGGTGGGCGTCCATTCTCGCGCTGGCTTTCTGCCTGATCTGGTGGGTGAGCCGCAGGGACTGGCGAGCGGGCGCGGCGCTGGCCGGCGTGGCGGCTGGCTGGCTGCCATGGTTCTGGTTCGCCTGGCACGACCACAGGACCGAGTACTACTTCTACGCGATCATCTTCCTGCCCTACCTGATCCTCGCGATCACGTTGTGCCTGGGGCTGATCATCGGGCCCGCGGCGGCCCCGGCGGGTCGCCGGGCCACGGGGGCGGTCGTGGCTGGCGGATACATGCTGCTGACGCTCGCGAGCTTCGCCTACCTGTATCCGGTGTTCGCGGCCCAGGTCATCCCGTACTCGTCCTGGTTCGGCCGGATGTGGTTCCACAGCTGGATCTGACCTGGCCAGACCGGGTCTTAGGGTACCCGTGATATTTTGATTGCTTAACGTAACCATCAGCCGACCGGTCAGAGAAACCTGGCTGATCATTTACTCGCGACGCCCGTCCGGATGCTTTGGCCGGACGTGCGACCAGTGATATTCCTGCTCGGACGAGGTGCAGGAGTCCGGTCTCAGGCCGGCCGCGAGCAAGCGAAGGACACGATGACCCCGCCAGCGCAGCCACCGGAGAACACAGTCCAGTCACCGGAGGACCGGGCGAGGTCCGGGTTCGAGCAGCAGGTCCTGCCGTACCTGGATCAGCTGCACTCCGCCGCGCTGGCGATGACCAGGAACGCCAGCGACGCAGAGGACCTGGTGCAGGAGACGATCACCAAGGCCTACACGGCGTTCGATCAGTTCGCGCCCGGCACGAACCTGCGAGCCTGGCTGCACAGGATCCTGGCCAACACGTTCATCAACTCCTACCGCAAGCGCAAGCGCGAGCCAGCGATGGCGTCGACCAGCGAGCGCGACGACTGGCAGGCAAGCTCGGATTCCTACGCGCAGCCGGCCCCTTCTGCCGAGGCCGAGGCGCTCGACCGGATGGCCGACTCTGAGGTACTGCGCGCGCTGCGCGACCTCCCGCAGGACTTCCGCACCGCGATCTACCTCGCCGACATCGAGGGCTACCCGTACCGCGAAGTCGCCAGGATCATGGGCACGCCCATCGGCACGGTGATGTCGCGGCTGCACAGGGGCAGGGAGAAGCTGCGCGGCAAGCTCGCCGGCTACGGGCCGCAGGGCAGGCCGTCGGCAGCCCTGGCGTGACCCGCTCAAGAGTGGTGACGGTGTGTAGCAGGGATGTAACTCAGATCACGAATCCAAATCCGGCTTAGCGGCGTCTTAGTAAGCGACCGACCACGAGGGGGCTCCCCGGCCGGACCGCCGGGCAGGCCAGTGCCCCCGTTCTGGCCAGCCCGCAACACCAGTGCCCCGCCGCCGTCAGGCGGCGGGGCACTTTCCATGCACGCGTTCTACCGGGACGGCGCCGCGTACAGCCGCAGCACGATCGAACCGATCCGCCACCGGCGGACGAGACGCAGCCCGGACAGCAGCCTGGTCAGCTGGGACGGCGCGGCGGTCGACCTGGACAGCGGGTTCGCGAGCTGCAACGTCCACAGCCGCCGGACGCGGGCCAGCCTGCTCGCTACCAGGCGCGGCTCAGCCTCGGTACCGCGCAAGGTTCTTGAGGCCAGGGCGGATCTGCCCAATCCGATGTCGCGCAGGTGGCGATACGCCGCCGGATAGGCGACGGCGGCGAACGAGGTCTCGCGAGGCAGGTACAGCACGGCGTCGTCCGCGCGCTCGTGCCCGGCGATCACGGCCGCGACGGCGCGCAGGTTGTCGGGGCGCGCGGAGACCTGCCTGATCTCCCGCTGCGGACCGGCCAGAGCGGTGACGAGGAGCAGCGCGAGCACGGCGGAGGGAATCACGGCCAGCACGTCGGCCATGCGCGGCCGCAGGCCGCGGCCGGCAAGCGCTCGCCTCGTGAGCCTGACCAGCCAGACCAGGCCGGCCGCTACCAGCACCGCGAGCGCCGGCAGGCAGAACAGCACGTAGCGCTCGACGTAGTACGGGTGGATGAACGACACGGCGATGAGCAGCGCGGGCGGCACGACCAGCCAAGGCAGCGCGATGGCGGTCAGGGCGGGGCGCCTTGGCCCGGCCGGGTCCCCGAGTCCCGCGACGCAGCCGAGCAACGCGAGCGCCGCCACGACGGGGATCGCGGCCGCTGTCCCGGCGAAGTCACGGACGAGGGCCACGAGGGTGCCGAGGCCGGGCTGCCCGACCCAGTTCAGCTGGCCTGACTGGCCGGCGCTGAGCACGAACAGCGGGACGAGCAGCGCTCCCGCGATGACGCAGGCGGCGAGCCAGCGGCGGACGACGGCCCGCTGCGCGTTGCCGAGCCAGATGAGGCTGATCACGTGCGCGACAGCGATCAGGACGGCGAACAGGTCGAACAGGCCGGCCAGCAGCAAGGCGGCCGTGTACAGGACCCACCAGCGCCGCTGCGGGCTGTCCAGCGCCCTGACGAACGCGTAGCTCGCCGCGACCGCGCACAGCGCCGCCAGCGCGTACGGCCTTGCCTCCTGCGCGTATCTGGTCGTCAGCGGGACCGCGGTCAGCGCCAGGCCGGCCACTAGCCCGATCGGGGCCGCTGCCGGCAGCCCGGAGGCCAGGGCGAGGCGCCGCGCGAGCGCCGCGGTCAGGCCGACCGCCACCGTCATCGCGATCAGCGACGGCAGCCTGAGCGCCGTCGCCGACGTGCCGCCCGCGGCGATCACGGGGTGCATGAGCACGTAGTAGGGCGCGTGCACGGCGTCTTCGTGCCGCGCCATCGTCAGGATCGCCTGCAGTGAGCGCTGCGATCCCGAGATGGTGGCCGCCTCGTCCCGCCACAGAGAGGGAACGCCGATGCGGTAGCCGCCGACCAGGAGCTCGGCCACGGCCGGTATCACCGCGACGATCCACGCCGCTGACCAGCGGGAAGCGGGCCGGACGCCGGGCGCGCCGCCGGCACCTGGCTCGGCCGGTCCCGCGGCGGCGGCCGCCGGCTGGGCGTTCTTGAGCCTGACGCCTTTCATCGCGCGAAGATCCGGTCGCAGGCGCGGGCGGACGCCTTGCCGTCGTCGAGAGGGCAGAACCTGGCGGTGAACGCGGCGTGCGCGGCCGAGTACTTCGCGGCGACCGAGCCGACGTCCGCGAGCGCGGCGACGACCTCGTCCGAGGTGGACAGCAGCGGCCCGGGTGCGTCCGCTTCGAAGTCGAAGTAGAAGCCGCGGAGCCGGTCACGGTACTGCTCGAGGTCGTAGGTGAAGAACAGCATGGGTCGGCCGGCGGGTGCGAAGTCGAACATGACAGACGAGTAGTCGGTGATCAGCGCGTCGGTGACGCGCAGCAGGTCACCGATGTCGGGGTAGCCGGTCACGTCGACGGTGAACCCCGGGACCGCGGCGGCCTTGATGCCGCCGGCCATCAGGTGATGCCCCCTGATCAGCAGCACCCACTCACCGGCGAGCCGGTCCGCGGCGGCGGCCACGTCGAGCCGGAAGTCCAGCAGGTACCGCCCGGCGTCGTCGTGCAAGTTGTCCCGCCAGGTCGGCACGTACATGGCGACCTTGACGCCGGGCCGCAGGCCAAGCCGCTGCCTGATCGCCGCGATCCCGGCGTCCGTGCCGCCGCCGTGGTCGCCCGCGACCAGCGCGTCATTGCGCGGGTAGCCGGTCTCGCAGATCTCGCCGGTGAACCGGAACGCGCGGCGCATGATGGGGGTACTGAAAGGGTTCGGCGACACAAGCAGGTCCCATTGCGCGACGTCGCCGGCCATGTAGTCCAGGTACCTGACGCCGCTCGCCGAGCTCGGCGCGCCGATGTCGTAGCCGAGCCGCTTGAGCGGAGTTCCATGCCAGGTCTGTACGTGCCGCTGGCCAGCGCGCTTGCGGTACGGCAGCGGCACATGGTCGTTGTAGATCAGGTACCTGGACCTGGCGAGCGCGCTGAAGTACGCCTTTGTTCCGATCAGCACAGGCTGAGCGTGCGAGGGCACCGGCACCGAGCGGTCTGTTATCGCCCAGAGGGTTTTCCGTTGATCACCCCGGCGGCGCAGCTCGTCGGCGATCGCGCGCGGGTTGTCGCCGCACTGCTTGCCGTGGAAGCTGCTGAACAGGATCTGATCGCGGACCGGCAGCAGTCGCTGAGCGCGGTAGTAGACGTCGCGGAGCAGGCGGCGGCGGATTCTGCCGCGCTCGGTGACGCCGAGGACAGGGCCGACGACGAGCAGCAGCCCGGCGCCGTCAGGCCCTCCGGGCCGGCTTCTCGCCTCGGCAATACACCGGTAGACCTTGGGCCCGATCGTGACGTGCTGGTGGTCCGCGACCACTGAGGCGACGCCGAGCGGGCCGTCAGGCCCGAGCACGGTCAGCGACCACCTGCCGTCGCGCAGCGGCTGCCGGTCGCCGAACACGTCGATCGCGCCCACAGGGATGGCCGCGCGGAAGCTGGTGCCGGTCACGCTGACGTCGAACACGTGCGTGTCCCAGCCGTCCAGGTGACGGAGCTGTACCTGGACGCCGGCGCCCGGCTGCCGGTTCTGCGCGGGCAGCGGTCCCCGCACGACGAGGGTCCCGTCGCGGTGCCATGACTGCTCGAGGGCCTGGCCGGCCGCCGGCCGCTGCCGTGCGGCCGATCCCGAGGCGATAAGCCGGCCCGTAGGGCCCACCAGAAGCTGCAGACGTCCGCCGGTCCAGGCCGCGCCGGCCTGGATTCCCGGCGCGATCTCGCGCACTCCGGGATCCGCCGGCGGCGGGCCGGCCGTGTGCAGCCTGGCGGGCCGCAAGACGCCGCGGCCCCGCACCAGCACCACGACGTCCCAGGTTCCGGTGAGCCACCGGCCGCCGCCCTGCAGCAGCCTGCCAGGGACGTCGCAGCTGAAGCCGGCCCAGTCGTAGCGGTACCGGTTCTGGCCGGAAGCCGCGGTCACGTCCTGGCGCCTGACCTGCCTGACCGGCAGCAGCAGCGGAGGCCGCCGGCGTCCGCGCGGGACCAGCGCGACCATCTTGGTGGCGTCGCGGCGCCTGCCGATGTCCATCGACGGCACGTACGCCCAGCCCTCGATCCGCAGCGAGCCGTCCTGCCAGCTCAGCCTGTCGACGCCGACGACGGGGTCGAACTCGCGCCGCTGCGGCCTGAACACCTCCTCGGGGATGGCCAGGCGCGCGTCGCCGCGCAGCGGCAGGTCGGCGAGCAGCCTGCCGCGGACCCTGACCATCGGCGGCGTTCTGCGAGGGTTTGCTGCCAGCCAGCGAGCGAACGCGATGAGCTCGGCGTGCTCTTCGTGCGCGATCAGGTAGTAGGCGAGCTTCCTGGCGGCGGGCAGGTCGCGCGTGACGCCGGGCGTCACCTCGCGCAGGTACCCGGCCGTCAGGTCGGTGAACTCACGCTGGAACCCGGGGTCGGTGCCTGGCAGGTCGCCGACGTACAGCCACAGGTCGTTGAGCAGCGCCTTGTGCTGGTGCTGGCGGAGCATGGCCGGCGTGCCGCGGTTGCGGAGGAAGTCGTCGATCATGCGCAGGGCTGTGATCCTGTCCCTGATGTTGCCGATGTCGGTGCGCGACTGCGTGATCGAGGGCGCCCCCTTGTCCCTGTCGCGCCAGTGGTAGACGGGGTCGGTGATCACGTCGACGGAGCGCGCGAGCACGTGCGCCTTCGTCATAGCGACGAGGTCTTCCCAGAGCATCCCCTCCGGCAGGCTAAGCCCGGCGGCGTCCCAGAACGAGCGGCGGAACAGCTTGTTCCAGACCGAGATGTCGTAGAACAGCTCGGGCGTACGGGAGATGTTCGTCCGCAGCCGCCTTGCCTTGATCGCCCGCGCGTGCAGGCCTGACCGGCCGAGCCCGGCCGCGCTGAGCCGCAGCACACCGCCGGTGACGAAGTCGGAGCCGGTCTTGTCGAGCACCGCGAGCATGGCCGCGTAGGCGTCGGGCGGCAGCAGGTCGTCGGCGTCGACGAACGCGAGGAACTCACCGTTCGCGGCCGCGACCCCGCGGTTGCGGGCCGCGCCTGGGCCGGCGTTGCGCTGGCTGATGAGCTCGAACCTGGGATCGGCCGCGGCCTGGTCGCGGGCTATGGCGGCGCTGCCGTCCGTCGAGCCGTCGTCGACCATAACGACCTGCAGGTTGCGATGGGTCTGGCCCGCTATCGACGCCAGGCAGTCACCGAGCAGCGCGACGTTGTTGTAGAAGGGCACGACGACGCTGACCAGCTGATCGCCCATCGCGCCCTCCTCGCGGCGCGGACCTACTCGCCGCGCCAGGCTGGCGGCCGCTTCTCGGCGAATGCAGCCGCCCCCTCCATCGCGTCCTTCGACCGGAAGATCGGCGCGATGATCTCGCCTTGCCTGGCGAACGCCTCGTTCGCGGTCCAGTCGGCCGACTCGACGATCACCCGCTTGGACGCGGCCAGCGCGAGCGGAGCGCCGAGCGCCACTTTGCTGGCAAGTTCTATGGCGGCAGGGAGTGCCTGGCCCGCCGGGACAAGCTTATTCACCAGCCCGGCCTCCGCCAGCCTGGCCGCACCGAAGTGCTCGCCCGTCAGCGCCACCTCCATTGCCAGGTGATACGGAATCCGTCTCGGCAGCCGGAGCAGGCCGCCCGCGCCGGCCACGAGCCCCCGCCTGACCTCTGGCAGGCCGAACCTGGCCTCTTCGCTCGCGACCACGAGGTCGCAGGAAAGCACCAGCTCGAAGCCGCCGGCCAACGCGTAGCCCTCGACGGCGGCGATCACGGGCTTGACCGGCGGCCGTTCGGCGATGCCGCCGAAGCCGCGCCCAGGCGCGATCGGCGAGTCGCCGGCGAGGAAGCCCTTCAGGTCCATGCCGGCGCTGAACGTGCCGCCCGCGCCGGTCAGCACCAGGACGCTGACGTCTGCCCGTGCGTCGAACTCCTCGACGGCGGCGGCGATGCCGCGCGCGACCGCGCCGTTGACCGCGTTCCTTGCCTGCGGACGGTTGATCGTGACGATCCCGACGCCGTCCCTGACCTCGGTAAGAATCGCGTCATCTGCCATTAGGGCGCCCTCTCGGATCGCGACTGCCCTGTTACTTGGGCTGGAACCTGATGCCGCCGTCGAACCTGACGACCTCGGCGTTCATGTAGTCGTTCTCGATCAGCGACCTGACCAGGTGCGCGAACTCGGCCGCCGTGCCCATCCGCTTGGGGAACACGACGGGGGCGGCGAGCTTGGCCTTGAATTCGTCACTGGCCGGGCCTGAGCCGTAGATCGGAGTGTCGATGATGCCCGGGCACACCGTGTTGACCCGCACCCCGATGGCGGCGAGGTCGCGTGCCGCGGGAACGGTCATGCCGATGATCCCGCCCTTCGACGCCGAGTAGGCGACCTGGCCGGTCTGGCCCTCGATCCCGGCGATCGACGCCGTGTTGATGACGACGCCGCGCTGGCCGTCGGCGTCCACGGGCTCGGTCCTGGCGACCGCCGCTGCTCCGATCCGCATCAGGTTGAACGTGCCGATGAGGTTGACGTCGATGACCTTGCGGTACGACGCCAGGTCGTGCGGGCTGCCATCGCGTCCGACCGTGCGGGACGCCCAGCCGATTCCAGCGCAGTTCACGATCACGCGCAGCGGCACGCCGAGGCCCTCGGCCGCGGCGACCGCCGCAGCGACCGACTGCTCGTCCGAGACGTCGGTCCTGGCGAACTCGCCGCCTACTTCCTTGGCGAGCTCGGTGCCGCGCTGCTCGTTGAGGTCCGCGACGAGGACCTTGCAGCCCGCCGCGCTCAGGTCCCTGACCGTCGCCTCGCCGAGGCCGCTGGCCCCGCCGGAGACGATTGCTGCCGATCCGCTCAAGTTCATGGGCGGGAGCATACTGTGCCGGGGAGCTGTCGGTGCCAGCGCCTACCATCGGAGCTAACGCCTGAAGCGGGACGGCTGACCAGGCATTGCCGAAACTCCGATCACGGGCCCGCTGCGGGAATAGCTGCGGCTCTGGCTATCGCTGCAGCGAGCGCATGCCTGTTCGGTCGACCCTTCCGCAACGGCCATTCCTGCGGAGACTGCTGGGATGCGTGGCGGGCAACCAGGAGGGTTTTGTCAACGTGAGCAAGTACCGCGGCAGCCCGTGGGTCGTGCTGATCGTCATGTCGCTCGGATTCTTCATGACGCTGCTCGACCTGACGATCGTGAACATCGCGATCCCCGACATGATCTCCAGGCTCAACGCCACCCTTGACGGAGTGCTGTGGGTCATCAATGCCTACGCGCTGGTGCTGGCCGTCCTGCTGATCACCGCTGGCCGGCTCGGTGACCTGCTCGGTCAGCGCAGGCTGTTCATCATCGGCGTGGTGGTGTTCACGCTGGCGTCGGCGGCCTGCGGGTTCTCGCCGGCGGTCGGCTGGCTGATCGCGTTCCGCGCGATCCAAGGGGTCGGCGCCGCGCTGCTCCTGCCGCAGACGCTGGCGATCCTGACCACGGTGTTCCCGCCGGAGCGCCGCGGCGCGGCCTTCGGCATCTGGGGCGCGGTCGCTGGGGTCGCGACGATCGCGGGGCCGACCCTCGGCGGGCTCCTGGTCAGCGCCTTCGACTGGCGGTACATCTTCTTCATCAACCTGCCGATCGGCGCCGCGGTCATCGTGATGAGCGTCTTCCTCATCCCGGACATCAAGGTGGGCGCCAGGCACCGGCTCGACGTGCCCGGCGTGCTGCTCGCCACGGCCGGGCTGCTGGCCATCTGCTACGGGCTCGTGGAAGGCCAGAAGTACAACTGGGGCCAGATCACCTCGTTCATCTCGATCCCGCTGGTGATCGTCGCCGGGGTGGTGCTGCTCGCGGTGTTCCTGCTCGTGCAGGCGCGTACCCAGAACAAGGAACCGCTCGTCCCGTTCGCGCTGTTCCACGACCGCAACTTCAGCCT
>DASUHI010000086.1:0-17620 GCA_036273575.1 Streptosporangiaceae bacterium
GCCGCGTCCGGTCAGGGAACCGGAGGACTACGCGGAACCCGTCCGGCCTTCCGCTCGGCGCAGCGCGGCAGGCTATCCAGGCGGTGCGGGGAACGGCGACCCCAGGAACGGCGACCGGCGGCATGGCGATCCCCGGTATCATGACGCGCCAGGCGACGGACGGTACCCAGGCGGACAAGAACGCGCCTCGCGGGCAGGTCCGCGCGGGCCCAGTTCGTACAGTGCCGATCCGTACAGTGCCGATCCGTCCAGGGCCGATCCGTCCAGGGCCGATCCGCGCAGGGCCGATCCGCGCAGGACCGCTGACGCGCGGCTCGCTGCGGATCCGGGTCGTCATCTTCCCGGTGACCAGCTCCAGCAGCATGATCCGCGCATGGCAGGCGACCCCCGCCCGGCAGGCGACCCTCGCCTGGCGGGCGGCGCCCGTATGCCAGCGGACCCGCGTCTCGGGGTCGACCCTCGATACGGGGCGGGCCAGGGGCCAGCGGCCGGCCCGCTTGGCCCGATGCCTGTGGCAGACCGGGCCGGCCCGCGCGGCGCGCGTCCCTCTGCGGCCGGTCTCCCGGCTCCCGCTGACCCGCGAGCCCGGTGGGATCCCCGGATGCCGGGGAGCCTGTGGAGCGACGACGCAAGGCCCGCAGCCGATCCCCGCCTTCCCGTAAACGCGCGCGCTGGCGACCCGCGATCGGCGAGCCAGCAGTACGCAGACCCCAGATACGCGGACCCCAGATACGCGGACCCGCGCGCCGCCGGCCCGCGGCCGGCCGACCCGCGCTATGCCAGGCCGCGGCCGACCGACCCTCGCTATGCGGACCCCAGGTACGCCGACCAACGCTTTGCCGACCCCAGGTACACCGACCCGCGGTTCGCTGACCCTCGGTTCGCTGGAGACGCGCACTACGCTGCCAATCCCCAGGTCAGCTCCGGCCAGGGCTGCGACACCGCATCTCCGCGGCAACTGCCTGGACCCCCGCGCGCGATCGAGAACCGGCGCCTGGCGATCGAGGCGCCGCGTCCGGCCGCCGACACCGGTTCAGCCGCCTCCCCCGACGCCGACCTGATGAGCAACTCAGACCCGCTGAGCAGGACCGATCCGCTCTCGCGAACCGATCCCCTGGGCCCGGCCGATCCGCTCGCCCCGTCAGGTCATGGCGCGCCAGCGGAGTTGCCCGGCCGGCACGCGGTCATACAACCGACGGCGGAGACGCCGCCGGGGATCGCCGACCCGCTCCGCCTGATCGACCCGCGCCGGTACGAGATGCTGCGCCAGGCGGACCTGCGCGGCGCAGCAGCAGCCGCCTTGCCGCCGGGAAACGGCGCCCGCCGCCTCGGCGAGAACACTCGCTCCGTGCGCCAGCCTGTGTCGGCGCCGCCCGGGCAGCGGCCGCTGGCCACGCCCATCTGCCGGACCGCGGCCTTCGCGTTCGGCTCGAGCGCCGAGTACGCCGCGGTGCTGGGCGACAAGGTACCCGGATTCAGCTATAGCAGGATCGACAACCCGACCGTCGAGGCGCTCTGCACGGCCGTCGCCGCGCTCGAGGGTGTCAACCTCGGCCACCAAGTGGCGACTCAGGCGTTCGCGTCCGGCATGGCCGCGATATCCACGGTCTTCTGGGCCTTCACGCGGGCCGGATCGCACATCGTCGCGCCCACCGCGATCTACGGCGGCAGCTACAGCTTCCTGCGGAACGTGGCTGCCAACTTCGGCGTGCAGACCGACTTCGTCGACATGACCGACCTCAGCCGGGTGCGGGCAGCGCTGCGGCCAGGCACGTCGGTCATCTACACCGAGACGCTCGCGAACCCGACCGTGGCGGTCGCTGACCTCACCGCGCTGGCCAGGCTCGCGCACGAGGCGGGCGCGATGCTGGTCGTCGACTCGACCCTCGCGCCTCCGGTGATCTGCCGACCGCTAGAACACGGCGCCGACCTCGTGCTGCACTCGGCGACCAAGTACTTCGGCGGCCACTCCGACGTCACGGGCGGCGTGGTCACCGGCCATCCGGAGCTGATCAGGCGGATCAGGGACGTCAGGGTCGACACGGGCGGCTCGCTCGGGCCCGACGACTCGTACCTGCTGCGGCGCGGCCTCGAGACGCTGCCGTTGCGCGTCCGCAGGCAGTGCGCGACCGCGCAGGTCGTCGCCGCCGGCCTGGTCAGGCATCCTGCCGTGCGGACCGTCTACTATCCGGGTCTGGCCCAGCATCCTGGTCACGACCTCGCCAGGCGGCAGTTCGACGCGGGACCGGAAGGGACCAGGTTCGGCGCCATCGTCACGGTCGCCCCCTACGGCGGCAGGGACGCGGGGATGATCTTCGCCGACCAGCTGCGGGTCGCTCAGGTCGCGACGTCGCTCGGCGGCACCCAGACGAAGGTCTCCCACGTCGGGTCGACCACGCACCGCCAGATGGATGACGCCGCGCTGGCAGCGGCCGGGGTCGACCCCGCGTCGGTGCGCTTCTCGATCGGGCTCGAGGACGGCGAGGACCTGCTCGCCGACGCGATGGCCGCGCTCGACTCGCTGAGCAGAAGGTGAGCGCACGGCCAGAAGCCACGGATGGCGGGAAGGCGGCTCACCACGCCTGACGATGGCCGATAATCGGGAGTCCGCCGCATCAGGCGCGGGCAGTCTCATTCGTACGGGAGGAACCGTGGCCGATAGCGTCCATGCAGGACAACCGCACGAGGCCCCTGGGCGGAAGATCAGGGTCGCTGTCGTGTTCGGTGGCCGCGGGCCTGAGCACCAGATCTCCTGCCTCGGCGGCGGCAACGTCCTGCGGGTGATCGACAGGAACCGGTACGAGGTCATCCCCATCGGCATCACCACCGAGGGCGCGTGGCTCGAGGTCTCCGATGACCCCGGCAAGCTCGCGATCGCGGGCGGCGAGCTTCCCACGGTGGAGTCGGTCGCCAAGCCCGACGCGCACGTGGTGCCGTGGGCCTACCAGGGCGACACCGCCGTGGTCGCGAGCGCGCCCGGCCACATCCCGCACGTGCTCGGTGACGTTGACGTCGTATTGCCCTTGCTGCACGGGCCGTTCGGCGAGGACGGGACCATCCAGGGCCTGCTCGAGATGTCAGGGGTGCCGTACGTCGGCGCCGGGGTCCTGGCCAGCGCGGTCAGCATGGACAAGGAGTACATGAAGCTGATCTTCCAGGCCAGAGGGCTGCCGGTCGGACCGCACGTGGTCGTGCGCGAGTCAGACTGGCCGGCGGGCGACTCGCCGACCCCGGCGGAGGCCAAGGCGGCCGAGCAGATCGACGCGCTGGGCTGGCCGCTGTTTGTCAAGCCGGCCAGGGGCGGCTCGAGCCTGGGCACCTCGAAGGCCGCCGACCCTGATGAGCTCGCCGACGCGATCGCCCTGGCCAGGCGGTTTGACCCGAAGGTACTTGTCGAGTCGGCGATCACCGCGCGGGAGATCGAGGTTGCCGTCCTGCAGGGGCTGGACGGCGCCCCGCCGGACACCAGCCTGCCTGGCGAGCTGCGCCTGGACGGCGGCGAGGAGTTCTACGACTTCGAGGCCAAATACCTCGACGCCGCGAGCGGCATGCTGATCCCGGCGCCGATTCCCGCGGCAGACACCGCGACGATCCGCGACCTGGCCGCGCGCGCCTTCGACGCGGTCTCGGCCGAGGGCCTGGCCAGGGTGGACTTCTTCTACACACCCGACAGCCAGATCCTCGTCAACGAGATCAACACGTTCCCTGGAATGTCGCCGACCTCGTACTTCCAGAAGATGTGGGAGGCGACAGGGCTGGACTTCCCGCAGGTCATCGACAGGTTGCTGCAGACCGCCCTCGCTAGGCGGCACGGCTTGCGCTAGGCAAGCAGATGGCGGACGGCCGCTGGCCGTCCGCCATCTCCGTTGCGGCGCCGCTACTTCCGGCCGGCTCCGACCTTCTTCTTCTCGCCGTTGACGAGGGCCTTGAAGTCGGCGCCGGCCCGGAACTTGGGCACGGACGACTTCGGCACCTTGATGGACGCGCCTGTGGCCGGGTTCCTGGCCGTGCGGGCCGGCCGGTCCGTCTTCTCGAACACGCCGAAACCCGTAATTGCCACCTTGTCGCCTTTAGCCACAGCGCCCTGGATGGTGTCGAGAACCGCGTTTACGGCTTCGGTTGCGGTTTTTTTATCCCCCATCCGGCCGGAAATCGCGTCGATCAGGTCACGCTTGTTCATGTCGTCACTCCTGGGGTCCCCCAAATCGGGAGGTCACCTGTTCCCTGGCCGCTAGGACCAGCCCTCGTGACCTCTGACCTGCCTGAACGTAGGCGATGTAAGGGCTCCGCACAATGATCTGCGCAAGAAACTAGGCGTGTCGTTACTGAAACTATGTGCAATTCCGGCATAAAAGGTGCTAGTCGTTCAACCGAATTTCTGAATAACTAGTGCCTACAAGCAATCACGCGAGCCGGCGCCGGGCTCTGGGTTATCGGCTGCGCGGGGCCGCGCGGCGGATTCGGCGCGGCGTGCCAGCTCGGCGTCGGCGATCAGGCGATCGAGCCGTTCCGCGGCCCTGTCCCTGTCAGCGGATGGCAGCTTGAGCGACGTGCAGATCGCCGCGAACCGGAGATGCAGCCTAAGCCGGACATCGCCGCCACCCTTGCCCGCTCCGAGCGCGCCGAGCAGACGCTGCGCCGCGAGCAGCCTGGCCGCGAGTGCATCGCCAGCTGCTTGCGCGCCCGGTTCCGGCCGCGCCGGCTCGGACTCACTCATCGCCCCCACTTTCCCAAACCCGCTCCCGGAGGCCGGCACCGAGTCCGGCCACGTGTCCCGCAGACGGGAGACTCACGTTCAGGCGGTAGGGTCCATACTTGGGAAACTGCGGCCGGGCCGGACGCGATCCACGGCCGGGCCGCCGCGTCGCGCGAACCCGCCATGTGAGGTCCCCCGATGAAGGTTGCCGTGGTCAAGGAGACCGGGCCAGCCGAGCGCAGAGTCGCGCTCGTGCCGGAAGCGGTCGCCAAACTCCATGCCGGCGGCCACGAGATTCTCGTGCAGACCGGCGCAGGAGCTGGCGCCTTCTTCCCCGACGAGGCGTACTCCGAGGCCGGAGCGAGCGTCGTCGAGGCCGACAGGCTCGCCGGAGCCGGCGCCGTGCTGATGGTCGGCAGGCCAGACGCCGCGCAGATCGGGCTGCTGCGGCCCGGGCAGGCCGTGTTCGGCATGTTCGCACTGCTCACCGACCACGAGCTGGCCGCGGCCCTGGCCGGCACGGGCGCGACGGCGGTCAGCCTCGACTTGATCCCCCGCACGCTGTCGCGCGCCCAGCCTATGGACGCGCTGACGTCACAGGCCAACATCGCCGGGTACAAGGCCGCCGTGCTGGCGGCCGCGTCGTTCGGCAGGTTCTTCCCGCTGCTGATCACCGCGGCAGGGACGGCCAGGCCCGCCAAGGTGCTCGTCCTGGGGACGGGGGTCGCCGGGCTCCAGGCCATCGGCACAGCCAGACGGCTGGGAGCTGTCGTCAGCGCGTACGACGTCAGGCCTGAGACCAGGGGCGAGGTCGAGTCGCTCGGCGGCACGTTCATCGAGCTCACGTCGGTCGGCCCGGCCAGCGGCGAAGGGGGCTACGCGCGCGCCCTGACCGACGACGAGCGAGCCGCCCAGCAAGCCGAGCTCGCCGAGCACATCGCCAGGCACGACGTCGTGATCACGACGGCGCAGGTGCCAGGTCGCCGGCCGCCCGTGCTGGTCACCGCCGAGGCACAGAAGTCGATGACTCCCGGCTCTGTCCTCGTGGACATGGGCTCAAGCCCGCTCGGCGGTAACGTAGAGGGCTCGCTGCCCGGCGAGACGACCGTCGCGGAGAACGGCATCACGATCATCGGCGCCGACAATCTTCCGTCCTCTATGGCGGCCGCCGCGTCGACGATGTACGCGCGCAACGTCAGCTCGCTTCTGTTGTACATGATCAAGGACGGCCAGTTCACCGTCGACCTGGCGGACGAGCTGGTCGCAGGCGTCGTGGTCACCCACGACGGCAAGGTCGTGCACCCAGCGCTCGCCGCGCCAGCGGCACACTGATCCGGAGGTCTAGTCCATGCTTCTCACGGACTTCATCATCTTCGTGCTGAGTCTCTGGGTGGGCTTCGAGGTCATCAGCAAGGTGCCAGCCACGCTGCACACGCCGCTGATGTCAGCGGCCAACTCGATCCACGGCATCGTCCTGGCCGGAGCGGTCGTCATCGCCGCGACGGCCCACAACGTGATCGGCTACATCCTGGCTTTCGTTGCGGTGGCGTTCGCCGCGATGAACGTCGTCGGCGGCTACGTCGTGACCGGCAGGATGCTCAAGATGTTCAAGCGGCGCGTCGCGGCGCCAGCGGCGCCGGCCGTCAAGCCGAGCCCGAACGGCAGTCCCACCACCAGCAGCGCGACAACCGGCAAGGCAGCGTCATGACCGGCACCTTCAACACCGTCATCCAGCTCATCTACCTTGCCGCCGCGTCCTGTTTCGTGCTCGGGCTGCACCTGATGAACAACCCGGCCACGGCCCGGCACGGCAACCAGGTCTCCGTGGCAGGCATGGTCGCCGCGATCGTCGCGACCGGCGTGCTGGTGGTCCATCTCGGCGTCATCGACACCACAGGCTGGATCGTGATCGGCGCAGGGATCCTGGTCGGCGGCGGGCTTGGCCTGCAGGCAGCCAGGAACGTGCGGATGACGGCCATGCCGCAGCTGGTCAGCATCTTCAACGCGGTCGGCGGCGGTGCAGCGGCCCTGGTCGCGATCAGGGACTTCATGTCCATCGGGTCAGGGGTAGCCGCGTCAGTGTCCGTCCCCACCGTGCTCGACGTGATCATCGGCTCGGTGACGTTCTCAGGATCCATCATCGCCGCCGGCAAGCTGCAGGGCATGATCACCTCGGCGCCCGTGACGATCCCCGGCGCCAGGATCCTGAACCTGCTGCTCGCGCTCGTCGCCGTCGGCGGGGGCATCTATGTCATCGTGTCGCCCAGCATGATCGGCCTTGGCATCGTGATCGCGGCGTCGCTGGTGTTCGGCGTCTCGATGGTCATGCCGATCGGCGGCGCCGACATGCCGGTCGTCATCTCGCTGCTGAACGCCTTTACCGGCACCGCGGTCGCGATGGCCGGCTTCGTGATCAACAACACCGCGCTGATCATCGCGGGCGCGCTCGTCGGAGCCTCCGGCGGGATCCTCACCAAGCTGATGGCCGACGCGATGAACCGGTCGATCGCCAACATCATGCTGGGCGGCTTCGGCTCCGGTGACGCCCCCGTCGCCGTCGAAGGTGCGGGGGGAGCCGGCGTCCAGTCGATAGCGGCCGACGACGCCGCGATCCAGCTGGCCTACGCCGCCAAGGTCATCATCGTTCCCGGGTACGGGCTCGCCGCGGCTCAGGCCCAGCACGAGGTGGCAGCCCTGGCCGACCTGCTCGAGTCGCGGGGTGTCGACGTGAGCTACGCGATCCATCCGGTGGCCGGCCGGATGCCAGGGCACATGAACGTCCTGCTGGCTGAGGCCAACGTCCCGTACCCGCTGCTCAAGGAGATGGACGAGGTCAACCCCGAGTTCGCCAGGACCGACGTCGCCCTCGTGATCGGCGCCAACGACGTCACCAACCCGGCGGCTCGCAGGGCCGGCACGGCGATCTCCGGAATGCCGATCCTGGACGTGGACGCCGCCAAGTCGATCATCGTGATCAAGCGCTCGATGGGCCACGGGTACGCCGGCATCGACAACGAGCTGTACACGAACCCGAAGACGTCGATGTTCTTCGCTGACGCGAAGAAGGGCCTCGCCGAACTGACCGCATCGGTCAAGACCCTGGTCGCCTGAGCGATCGAGGTGCGAGGCCAGCAGCCGGCCCGTAGGGCTTGCTGAGCAGCGGCTCCGCGGCTCTGGTCACGCTCCGCTGCCGACCGTCCGCGCATCTGCGGGCATACCAGTTGATCAAGGCCAACAATGACTATTAGTAAGTATTAATCAACTAAGCCACTTTAGCGGCGAGTATTGACAGATTGTATATCTAGGGCGATAATGGCATCAGTCGGGGAACGCATCATTGTCGCGACACGAGTGCAGAAAATGCGGGAGGAATGTCAATGAAACGTCGACTGCTATTAGTCGTCTCGATTAGCTGCCTGCTGTTGTACGGCAGCGCAGCAGCCGCGAGCGCCGCGACGCATCATCAGGCGGGGACCCAGGGACCGTCAAGCTCCGCGCAGAACTGCGTCGCGGAGGCGGAGCCGGCAGGAAGCATGGTGACGCCGACGGCCACCTGCTACTCCACCTTCTCCGCGGCGATCAGGGCGGCAACCGGCGGACGGGTCCGACTGCCCGCGACAGCGACGCCAGCATCGGTGACGCCGGCGATGATCCACCAGTGGAACGCCAGGCCCGAGGCCAGCGGACAGCCAGAAGGGCCCGCGACAACGTTCGTTCTCAGCATCGACTTCAAGGACGCCAACTTGAGCGGCCCGTCGCTGACCTGGACGCAGTCGTCGGACTGCGGTAAGTTCCAGGCCGCGAGCATGCCGAGCGGGTGGAACGACGTCATTTCCTCGCTCGTCACGAGCGCGGACTGCGCGAACTCGCTCTATCAGAACAACAACTTCGGCGGGATGCGGCTGGACATCTCGAAGAACACGACGCGAAACGGGCTCGGCAGCTTCAACGACATCACGTCGTCGCAGAAGTGGTGCACGGCCAAACCGTGCCTGTAGTCCGGTGACCTGGATCCGCTCGGCCCCGAGGGTCGAGCGGATCGTCGTCTTCGGCGTGCCGGCCCCGATCTGGCTCAGGGAATCGGGGCCGCCACGCCTGGCCGCAGGCGGCTTGAGCCGTTTCTACCGCCTTGCTGCCGCCGGGAGGCCCAACCTGGTGCAAGTTCCCTTGCGACCGGGGAAGACCGCCGCGGTCCCATCGCCCGACGTACAGATCACCAGGTGAGGAACGGGATGTATTCCTCGCCTGGGATGCGAGGCGATGCGCTTGGCGCCCTCCTTGAGATATCCCTCACGGTAGAGCGCGGCGCATAGCGCGCGGGCGTTCTTTACCTGTCCTTGGGTGCCAGCCTTGCCGGCGACCGCCACCGTCGTGTGCGGGCCCGAGGTGTCCGCGACGGTAAAGCATCGCGCCAGGTGCTTGTTCGTGACCGGCGCGGACGAGGCGACGGCGAAGGCCGCCGCGCCGGTGGTGATGAGCACAACCGCGATCGCCGCCGCGACCACTACCGGGGGCCGGCGCCTTGGCTGACGCGCTGACCGCCTGACGACCTCTTCGAGCTGGAGGCGCGCCGCCCGCCGTCTGCGGGCCGACAGCACCGGCATCCGCGCGGGATGGAAGTAACTCATGCTTGGCCTCCGGCTAACAGCGTCGCTGGTGATCGGTTCACCTTGGCGCACCGCTCCTGGCTGCCATCAGCCAGGTCACGCAGGTGCTGGCGGGCTCGGAAGAGCCGAGAGCGCACGGTGCCCTCTGGCACTCCCATGGCGACGGCGGCTTCGGCGTAGCTCAGCCCTGCCCAATCGCAGAGCGCGAGCACTTCCTTCTCCGCCTGACGCAATCCCGCCATGGCGCACAACAGATGCTGGGCCAAGCGTTCCTGATCCACGCGCGCGGCGGCGTCGGCCGCTATATCGGCTTCCTCTCCAGGTGGCTGCAGCTTCGCGAGCAGCAGGTTGTGCCGCCGCAGGGACCGCTGCGCGTTGCGCGTGGCGTTGTTGGCGACTCCGAGCAGCCATGGCAGCGCGGAATCCCCGCTGAACCGGACCTCGCTCCGTCGCCGCCACGCCTCGAGGAACACCACCGAGGTGAGGTCCTCAGCCATGGACCAGGAGCCCGTCCGGCTGAAACAGTGGGCATAGACCCGGTCGGCGTGCCGCTCGAACAACTCGCCGAACGCCTCGCCAGAGCCGTCGTCAGTGGCGTGCGACCATAGATCCTGGTCGCTCGCCGTGGTCCAGTCGATGCCCACACCCCTTTATGTCCGGCAGCGCCCGCGTAGTTCCATAAAGGCCGGCAGCGCACGATCCCGGACGGAAGATTACTCCCGGTAAGCACTCGCGATACGAGCCCTGATGCGGTTATACGTCCTGTTATAACTGATGATTTTGAACTAACAAGAGCGCGTGAGGCAGTCGTCGGCGCTATGCCAGTCCGGCGACACGCCGCCGACCTGCAGGGACGTG
Source organism: Streptosporangiaceae bacterium (assembly GCA_036273575.1). GTDB lineage: Bacteria > Actinomycetota > Actinomycetes > Streptosporangiales > Streptosporangiaceae > Chersky-822. Next base: position 10,162 of record DASUHI010000086.1, read on the forward strand.
TAACCTACAGAATTAGTGGGAATACCTCGCCGCCTCGGTGGTAGGGATACACGGTGGCACTACCTGACTTCTTCGTCGCGGGAGTCCCCAAGGCAGGCACCACGGCCTTGCACTCGGCGCTGGCCAGGCACCCCTCGCTGTACATGTCTCCGGTCAAGGAGCCGAAGTTCTTCCTGACGGACGGGCCGCCGCCCGCGGACGGCGGTCCCGGCGATCTCAAGACCTACCGCGAGCACGTGTGGCGGCGCGGCGACTATGAGGCGCTGTTCGACGGCGCCCGCGCCGGCCAGATCAAGGGCGAGTCCACACCGTTCTACCTTTTCAGCCGCGACGCTCTCGTTCGCATCAGGGCCCTGATCCCTGATGCGAGGCTGATCGTGGTGCTCAGGGACCCCGTGGAGCGCGCGCACTCCAACTGGGCACACCTGTGGTCGGCGGGGCTCGACCCGAGCGAGGACTTCCTCGACGCGTGCGCCAGGGAGGAACAGCGGATCGCGGCTGGCTGGGCGGACTTCTGGCGGTACACCGGCCTCGGAATGTACGGCGAGCAGCTGCAGCATTTGTTCACCGTCTTCCCCAGGCAGCGCGTGCTCGTGTTCAGGTATCGCGCGCTGCTTACCGATCCCGTGCCGGTGCTCGACAACGTCTGCGCCTTCCTGGGGGTGCGCACCGGGCTGCTGACCGAGCTGCCGAGGGAGAACGTCACGGCGCACCCGGCTGCCACGCCGCGGCACTCGGTGGTCGCGGCGGCGCGCCGGGCGAGCACGACGCTGTCAGCTCTGCTACCTGGTCATCTGGGCGCGAGAATGACCGATCAGCTCGAGCACCTGCTGCAACAGTCCGCCGCGCCGAGAAGGCCGCTCACATGGGAGGAGCGCGAGGCCCTGATCCCGACGTTCAAGGCGGACATCGGCTTGCTCGAGAGCATCACGGGAGAAGACTTCAGCGACTGGCTGCAGCCCCGCGGCGAGTCGGGCGGCCTCGTCGGAGCAAGGCCAACCGGTCAGCGGCAGGCACGCAACGGGCGCCCGCGCCAGTTCTAGGCGCTACGTCCTAGGCGGCTGATACGGCTTGGGCGGCTTCGGGCGTGGCGCCCGACCTGAGCGGTGCCGGGCGCAACTCCGTGACCAGGTCGTGCGAGCCTCGGTCGTTTGTCAGCTCGTAGTAGAGCCGCTCCAGGCCGTCGCCGAGATCGATAACCGTCAGGTAGCGCAGGCCGTGCCCGGCGTGGCCGGCCTCGGCCACCCAGCCGGAGCCCAGGGCCGCCAGCACGCCAGGCTCGGCACCTTCCGCGACCCCCGTCCGCTCTTCGCAGTTCTGCTGCGCGGTGGCACGACCGTCATAGAACGCCGTCACGCCCTCCTGGGTGAACCGGACGGCCGCGACCCGCACTCCCCGGGCGTCCCATTCACCTGGCCGTGGCGCGAGCGCCGTGCCTCGCCAGATCCAGGTGACGCCGTCGGCGCTGGTGGCGTAGTCGGTCCGCATCCGGTCGGTCTGATCGGGGTCATCCAGGGGATGCACCGACGCCCACAGATGCCAGCGTCCGGCGTGCTCCACGACGACCGGGTCCTTAACCGCGTGCAGGCTGTCGCCTGGCAGGACGATCCTGCGTCCGGCGGGATCGAAGTCCTCGGGCGCCGCGGCCTCGATGAGCTCCACGCGCCAGTGCTTCGTGCCGAACGTTGCGCAGCTGAGGTAGAGCCGCCAGATACCGTCCCCCGCCAGGACAAGCGCGGGCCGCTCCAGCGACTCGCAGCCCATCTGCTCCTTGGTGATCGAGACAAGCGTATGGAAGTGCACGCCGTCTGCCGACCTGGCGATCTCCACGGCGTAACCACGGCGTGCGGCATCGCGCAACCGGTAGGCCATGACGATCTCGCCGTCGGCAATCACCGCGCTTGGCGAGCCGACCCAGCTCTGCCCGCCCGACCCGGCGGCCGCCTTGACTATCACCGCGTTAGCAGGATCAGGTGCGGCAATCGGGACCAGCGGCAGCTCATCGTGTATCACATATCTACAATATGCGATTCGCGTAGCGCATTACGGGCATTGCGCTGCTTCCACGTAGTTCGCGGACGTTCACCTCAGCCGGTGCGCGTCGAGGACGCGGATCAGCTTCCGCTTGCGTTTCTGGTCCTCGCGCAGCGCACGCAGGTACACGGCGAACGCGGCTTCGGTCCCGAGACGGCGATGACACGTGCGTGCCGCCGTGAGCAGCTGGGCGATGCGCTCGTAGACGGCATCGCCGGTCTCCTTGGTCAGCGTCGTGATCAGCCGGCGATAGACAGCCAGGGCGTCCGCCGGGCGCGATTCGATGACGAGGTTGGCTAGCCTGAGCCACTGATCGTCGCTGGCCAGGCCGCCGGCCGCGGCCCACGCCGCGTCGATGTCGCCGTCGGCGATGAGGACGTCGACCAGCACGCAGGCAGGGGTCCATGCCGTCCAGCCTGGCGCTCCCGCCGTGCGGGGGCGCCTCGCGGCCTGCTCGCGCAGCAGGCCCAGTGCCCACGGCCTGACGTCGTTCCACGTGCCCGCCAGTTCGGCGGCGTCGCGCAGCAGTTCGTAGCCGGGCACGCTGGGTGCGGCCATGAACCGCTCGCGCCGCACGGTCAGAGCGTCTGTGACCCTGCCCGCCGACAGGTACCGTCCGGCGACGTAGTCCGCGAGCGGCTCGTCTGGCTCGCGTGACTCCCGCAGCCCGCGTTCTGCCCATGTCAGAGCCTCGTCCGCACGCCCTGCCTGCTCGAGTTCCTCGGCGATCCGCAGGTAGCCGTACGCGCGGCCGTCCAGGTTAGCGGCCAGCACCTCGACAAGCCCGTCGACGTCGCCAAGCAGCGTGAGGACGTTCTCCATCGCAAGCCGCTCTGGCCAGCCAGCCGGTCTGGCCGTCCAGGCCTGCGAGATCCGCTCTCGCAGGCGGGCCACGCCTTCGGCGCCGAGCAGATCCGCGTAGTCGGCCGGATCGACCGGTTCCGCGTTGTCGGGGTCGATCATGCGCGCGGCGAGGAAATCGGCCAGCCGGACCGGGTCCGCCGCGGTAGCCCGGCACGCCTCATGATGAGCGGCCGTGAGGTCGGCGGCCGCTGCGGCGATCACGCCTGCCCGGTCGCTGGCATGACGGCTGGAGCCAGTGATCGCGGCGACGGCCTGCTCGGCGATCAGCATGGCGTCGCCTGGCCGGCCCGCCGCGCTGAGCTGCCTGACGGCGTCGGCCACCTGCCGAATCCGGCGCGCGTAGTACCAGGACTGAGGGCCCTCCAGGTAGCCGTACTGCCCCGCGAACCTGGACTGGCCGTACCCCTCGTCGCCGCTCAGCAGGCCCAGCGCGCGTTCCATGACGGCAGGAACGTCCGACGCGGCAGTCGCAGCGCGGAGCGCGAGCCTGCGCCGCCAGTCGGCGTCCTCGACGGCCTGATCGCAGACGAGCGAGACGAGGGCGTCCCGGCTGAGCGACTTCAGCCACGCGCTCAGATCGCTGGGCTCCGAGGCCCTGCCCGTTGCGCCGGCACTGGCCATTTTGCCGGCGCCGCGCCGCCGCGGAACAGCGCGGGAATCGCGCAGAATGGCCAGGCCGACGGCCACGCAATGCTTGCAGAAGAAACCCTCCTGGCCGTGCGGGCAATTGCACTCGCCCCGCAGGGTCGCGCCCGATGACGACTCGGGCAGGGTCATGACTACCAGGTAGTCCTCGGATCCGCGGACCGTCGCGATGACCTGATTCCCGACCGTCTCCATGCTCGAAACGGCGCGCAGGTACCGAGTGCCGCGTTCGAACGACCGCTCCCCGGCCGCCGAGCGCAAGGCGGCCTCGGTCACGGTCGGCCGGGTCGCAGTTGCCACGCTGCCATTCAACAGCAAGCGACTGACATTTCGCCCGGCCCATCAAGACGGAGCGTCTGCGGCAAATACGACCGCATTCGCTACCCGTTACCGGAAACGCTCCTCAGTAGCCCCGACCGGATTTGAACCGGCGCTACCGCCTTGAGAGGGCGGCGTCCTGGGCCGCTAGACGACGGGGCCAGGTACTTCCTCGTGTGCGACGCGCCTTCCAGTGCGACCGCCGGGGTCCAACAAGCCCGCCAGGCAGCCGCACCGAGCGCACGCCGCTGGGGTACCAGGACTCGAACCTAGACTAACGGGGCCAGAACCCGTCGGGCTGCCAATTACCCCATACCCCATGGGATCGAGCCCAGCCGGGCCCGTTCGCCAGAGCAGTTTAGCCGAACCGCGGGAGTACCTCCAACACAGACGACAGGGCCAGGATTTCGGCGCCGCGAGGCAAGCCTGCCCGCATCAATCCCGGTCGGTTACCGGGTTGCTGAGCGTGCCGATGCCCTCGATCGTGACGGAGACCTGGTCGCCCTTGTCCATCGGACCGATCCCGGCCGGCGTGCCCGTCAGCAGCACGTCCCCTGGCAGCAGCGTCATGACCTGGCTGACGAACATGACCAGCGCGTGCGCCCCGTGCAGCAGCAGCGACGTCCGCGAGTGCTGCTTGACTTCGCCGTTCAGAACGGTCGACAGCTCAAGGTCGGCCGGGTCGGCGTCGGTCTCGATCCACGGCCCGATCGGGCAGAACGTGTCGAAGCCCTTGGCCCTCGTCCACTGGCCGTCCCTGGCCTGCAGGTCACGGGCCGTCACGTCGTTGGCGCAGGTGTAGCCGAAGATGACCTCGGCCACCCGGTCGGCGGGAACCTGGCGGCACAGCCTGCCTATGACCACAGCCAGCTCGCCCTCGAAGTCGACCCGGTCGCTGAGCTGCGTGGGGCGCTGGATCGGATCACCGGGACCGCACACCGCGGTCGACGGCTTAAGGAAGATCACCGGCTCGTCTGGCGGCTCGCCGCCCATCTCCCTGGCATGGTCGGCGTAGTTCTTGCCGATGCAGACCACCTTGCTCGGCAGGATGGGCGCGAGCAGGCGGACGTCGGCCAGCGGGAAGCGAACGCCGGTCAGCTTGATGTCCTCTGCCCTGCCGCCGAACGGATGCCCGGCGAGCTGGGCGACCATCAGCTGGCCGTCGCCGTCGGCAGGCGAACTCGCAGGGTGCCCGCCATTGCCTGCCGCGCCACTGCCTGCCGCGGCGTTGCCTGCTCCGGCGTTGCCTGCCGCGGCGGAACCGTTCGGGGTTCCCGCCTCGTCAGCCGCGGGGCGGTCGTGGCCCAGCACAAGCCCGTAGCTGACGTCGCCGTTGTGGGAGAACCTCGCGATCCGCATGGCCTCAGCGTACAGATCCGCCAGCCGCAAGGATCTGATCATCCGCGCCAGGCGGGTTACTGCAGGTAACCCTCCACCTCGGACACGGGCCGCGCGGCCGTCTGGTCGACGTCATCGCCGTACTGCCGACGCGCGCGGCGCTGCCGCAGCAGGTCCCAGCACTGGTCAAGGGCCTCCTCGGCGGACCTCAGGGCGGCCTGCTCCTCATCGGTGGACAGCTCGCCGGCCGCGAGCCTGGCGCGCAGCTCGTGCTCGGTGTTGATGAGGTCGCCGATGTGCCCGAGTATCTCCTTGTCGTCCATCCGTCCACCCTAACCAGGCGCCCGCGTGGGCATCGCGACACCCGCGCCCGCGGCGATGGCAAGGGCCAGCAACGCGGGCAGGCCCAGCGCCACGGTCAGGCCAGCCACGCTGGCGAGGCCGCCGATCAGCACGGGCCCGCTCAGCAGGCCGACGTAGCCCATGCCTGCCACGGCGGCTATCCCGCTCGCCGTCTGGCCGGGGCGCACGCTGCCAGCCGCGGACAGCAGCTGCGGGAAGATGCAGGATAGCCCGGCGCCGTACAGGGCGAAGCCGGCGATGGTTCCCGCGGGGACCGGGCTGATCAGCGCGCAGGTCATTCCGATGGCCGCGAGCAGGCCGCCGCCCCTGACCAGTGCCCCGGGCCCGAATCGCAGGGCCAGGCGGTCCCCGGCGAGCCGGCCCGTCGCCATCGTCACCGAGAACGCGGCGAAGCCGAACGCGGCGAACCACGCGGACGTGCCCAGGTTGTCCCTCAGGTAGACGGCCGACCAGCCGTCCGCCGCGCCCTCGCCGAGCAGCGAGCAGAGCGACAGCAGGCCGAGCACGGCCAGCGGAGACGTCACCACGGTGCGCCACACCGCGGGGGTCAGCGACCGCCTCAGCGCCGACGGCCTCTGGTCGCCCTGCTGAGGCCGCTGAGCGCGCTCAGCAGGTTTGTCGTCGGGCAGCAGCCACCGGCCGACGCTGAGCGCCAGGCAGGACAGGGGCGCGGCGACGATGGCGAAGTTCGCCGACGGCCTGATCTGCGCCCACGCGAACAGGCCGCCGATCAGGCCGCCCGCCAGCGCGCCGAAGCTGTAGCACGCGTGGAACGAGGTCATCAGCGGGCGGCCGAATCCCCGCTCGGTGTACACCGCCTGAGCGTTCATGGCGACGTCGAGCAGCCCGCCCGCGAAACCGAAGCCGAACAGGCAGCCCATGAAGGCCGCCTGATTCGGCACGACGCCGAAGGTGACCGGCAGCAGCGGGACGCAGAAGCCGCTGATGACGATCGGCATCCGGCTGCCGATACGGTGCACGATCCGGCCGGCCAGCATGGCCACCACAACCTGGCCGGCCGACGCCGCGAGCAGCGCGAGGCCCAGCGTGCCGTCGGACAGCCCGAGGCTGTGCTTGATCGCGGGGATCCTGGCCAGCCAGTCGCCAGAGGCAAGTCCCAGCACGCCGAAGTAGACCAGCACCCCAAGCTGAGCGCGCCGTAGCCGCGTCGGCACCTGGGAACGGCCACGAGTCGTCCGAGCATCGCTCAGGACTGGCTCGTCGATGATGACAGCTCTCCCGGGGTACTAGCTCCGCCTCCCGACCCTATCCCCGTCCCCCGGCACGCCCGATTGCCCATCGGCGAGGCGTGCCCACCAGGGGTCGGGCGGCGGGGACAGGGCTAGGCGATTTTGTGGACCCAGCCGTGCGGGTCGGGCAGACGGCCGAACTGGATGCCAAGCAGCTGCTCGCGCAGGCGCATGGTGACCGGGCCTGGCTGGCCGCCGCCGATCACCCAGCTGCCGCTCGCGCCCTTGACCTCGCGGACTGGCGTGATCACGGCCGCGGTGCCGCACGCGAAGACCTCGGAGATCTCCCCGGACTCGCAGCCAGCCCTCCACTGATCCACAGAGATCGGCTCCTCGATGACCGGGATGCCAAGATCGGGCGCGAGCGTGAGCAGGGAGTCCCTGGTAATGCCGGGAAGGAGCGTGCCCGTCAGCGGCGGGGTAGTCAGGCGCGCGTTCTCGCCGCTGCCGTGGACGAAGAACAGGTTCATTCCGCCCATCTCCTCCACCCAGCGGTGCTCCAGCGCGTCGAGCCAGACAACCTGGTCGCAGCCGTTCTCAATGGCCTGCTGCTGGCCGAGGAACGACGCGGCGTAGTTGCCGCCGGTCTTCGCGAAGCCGGTGCCGCCTTGAGCGGCCCTGGTAAAGCCCTCAGCGAGCCAGACCGA
>DASUHI010000087.1:0-13030 GCA_036273575.1 Streptosporangiaceae bacterium
GTCCACCCCCGCCCGCAAGAACCCGCCGACCGCCTCGGCGTACTCACGGCGATCGCGGTAGAACATGGCCACGTGGCGCGTCCATGCAAAGCGCTGGTGGTCCGCTCTAGCCGCCATCAGTCCACCCCGTCAGCTCCTGACGTCCTGCATCCGAGCCCGATGCCTGCCCTGCCTCCGGCGACCTATTCGCCAGCCGTCGTAGCATGTCCCTCATGCGGCATCGGTGCCCTGGCCCGCGCCGGCGTCCAGCAGTCCTGTCCGGCCTCAGCCGGCCTAATGCGCTTGGGGGTAGTACGTGCCGGAGTTCGAGCTCTCATCCTCCGAGCGCGGTGACACCGCCGTCATCACGCTGATCGGCGACCTCGACATCGTCACCAGCCGCCAGCTCGACGAGACCCTCGCCGCGACCCGCCGCACCCTTGACCGGGTCGTGCTCGACTTGTCGGCCGTCGACTTCATGGACACGAGCTCCCTGGCCGTGATCGTCAGTCACTGGAAGGGGCTCGAGGCGTCTGGCGGGCTGCTGGCGCTCGCCGGCGCGAGATTTCAGTACACGAGGACGCTGTGGATCACGGGCCTCGCGGACCGGATCCCGATGTACGACACCGTGGACCTGGCCATCGAGGGCCAGCGCGCTGCAGCAGCAGACCGGACGGGCTAAGCGTCCTGAGGCCGCGCGGCGTGCCGCCCCCTATTCCGGGTCGGCCTCGGCCGCCTGGCCTGTTTCGAGTATCCGGTCCCTCAGGTAACCGAGCGCGTGCGCGAGCAGACGCGACACGTGCATCTGCGAGATCCCGAGCTGGTCGCCGATCTCTGACTGGGTCATGTTGCCGTAGAAGCGCATCATCAGCAGCCGCTGCTCGCGCTCGGGCAGCTCGCCGAGGTGCTCCCAGACGGCCTCCATGTCCAGCGTGGTCTCGAGCTGCGGGTCGTCGCCGCCGAGCAGGTCCTCCAGGGTGCCCGCGTCGGCTCCCTCGGACAGGGGAGCACTCAGCGAGGAGGCCTGAAAGGCCAGGTCGGCCCGCTGGGCGTCGAGCAGGTCGGCGGCGCTGACCCCGAGATGCTCGGCGAGCTCGGCGTCCGTCGGCGTCCTGGAGAGCCGCTGCGCGAGGTCACCTCTCGCCTTCCTGATCTCGAGCCGCAGCTCCTGCGCTGACCTGCGGACGTGAACCTGCCACCGCTTGTCGCGGAAGTGCCGCTTGATCTCGCCGGTGATGCAGGGGGCGGCGTAGGCGGCCAGGCTCTCGCCGATATCCGGGTCGAAGTTGTTGATGGCCTTGAGCAGGCCGACGTATCCGACCTGCATGAGCTCTTCCTGCGGCTCAGGACTGTCCCGGTAGCGCAGCACGCACGAGCGCACCAGCGCCTGATAGCGGCTCACCAGCTCCTCGCACGCGGCATCGCGGGCGCTGCTGCCGTGCGGCTCGGCCTGCACCGTCTTGAGCAGCTCGTGGTCGGCCCGGTCGCCGAGGCCGGCGGACACGGACGCCGTCGGGGGAACTGACTGGGACAAAGCGCTCTACCTCCGTAGTTCGATCATGTGCAGCCATGCCCTTGCTGCGGAATCCAAACATCGCGATGCCCCGGTCATGCCCTGGCCGACAAGCGGTCATGATGCCCCCTGACTGCGGCACTGCCGCGCGGCTCACGCCGCGGATGCAAGCCGCTACCCACGGCGAGGCGGCGCAAACAGCCCGTCCGCGCGGGCCGGCCAGCGGTTTACGTGCGGAGCCCCGGGTAGCAACGGAAGTTCTGACGACTCGGGAGGGGTTTGTGATGGTTGACGCGTTCAGTGTGCTAAGGCGGGATCACGAGAAGGTGGAGCGGACGCTCGCCTCGCTCGAAGACGGCCCGAACGCTGGAAGCGGCGCGGACCAGGTCGAGCTGATCGCCAGGCGCAGGCTCACCCAGCAGCTCATCGCCGACGAGGCGGGCCACGAGGCCATCGAGGAACAGTGCTTCTGGCCGGCGGTCAAGGACAGGATGCCGGGTGGCGACGCGCTGGCCGAGGAGGCCATCAGCCAGGAGCATGGTGCCAGGCAGGTGCTGCGGAAGCTGGACGGGCTGCAGGCCTGGGACGACAACTTCGAGCAGCTGGTGCGGGAGTTCATCACCGCTGCGCGCGAGCACATCGCGTTCGAGGAGACGAAGGTGTGGCCTGGACTGCGCGAGGCGCTATCCGCCGATGAGGTCAGCGAGCTGGGTGACAGCCTGATGAAGGCCAAGGAGAACGCGCCAGGCTAGCCCGAAGCGATCCGGCCCGACGGCCCTGCTTGCCACGGCCCTACCTGCTACGACCCCTACTTGCTGCGACGGAGTGCGCCGAGGATGCCGCCGAGCACCGCGGCGCCGGCGAGGCCGGCCATGACGGGCCCGGCGTGCTGGGACATCCATAGCTGCAACGACCGCTCGTGGGCCTGGTCGGAGAACTCCCCGCGGGCCCCGTAATCGTTCCCCGCCGGCGAGTCCGCTGGCTGCCACAGGTTCTCTGGCCGGTGCGGGTCAGCCGGCTTGTCGGTCTGCTGGGACTTGTAGCCGGTCCTGGCCAGATACCGGTCGAGCAGCGCGGGCACGACCCGGTTGGCAGCCAGCGTTGCCGCTGTCGTCCCGCCAACCCAGTACATCCGCCGGCGCGGGTGATCGGCCGCATACGCGATCCCGCGCGCCGCCAGTTCCGGCTCGTAGATCGGCGGGACCGGCTGTGGCCGCATTGGCAGCTTGGAACGGACCCAGGAGAACTGCGGCGTGTTCACCGCTGGCATCTGTACGACCGTGACGTGCACGTTCGAGCCCTCGTGCAGCAACTCGCAACGCAGCGACGACGTGAAGCCCAAGATGGCGTGCTTGGCCCCGCAGTACGCGGACTGCAGCGGGATGCTCCGCTCCGCGAGCGCGGAGCCGACCTGCACGATCGTGCCGTGGTCGCGTGGCCGCATGCGGGACAGCGCCACCATCGTGCCGTGTACGAAGCCGAGGTAGGTGACGTCGGTGACGCGCCTGAACTCCTCGGGGCTGATCTCGGCGAAGGGCGCGAAGACCGAGCTGAACCCGACGTTGATCCAGGCGTCAATCGGCCCTAGTTCTCGCTCGATGCGCTCGGCAGCGGCATCCAGCTCCGCGTAGTTGGCCATGTCCGCGCTGATCGGCAGCGCCGTGCCGCCCGCGGCGTTGATCTCCTCTGCGGCGCCGGCCAGCCCGTCTGTGCCGCGAGCGAGCACGGCGACGCGGTCGCCGCGGCGGCCGAACAGCCGGGCGGTCGCCCGGCCGATTCCCGCGCTGCCGCCGTTGATAACGACTGTTTGTGTCATGGGCCGCGGCTACCCGCGAGCGTGTCGCGCAAACGGCGATCCCGCGCCGCCCACGCGACTCGGCACGGGTTAGAACAGGACGCGCGGGGAAGCGGTAGCGACCATGCCGGGACAGACACGGGTGCGACACGCCAGAACGGGCTTGGTCCTGTGAACGACCTGTGGCGTCCCAGGGTGCTGAGGGAGTACGCGTTCCTCGCTGACGGCGAGCGCGGCGGCCTGGTCGGGCCCGATGGCGCGATCGTCTGGATGTGCGCGCCACGCTGGGACAGCCCGGCGGTCTTCGCCGCGCTGCTCGGGGGCCAGGGCGGGTACGCCGTGACGCCGGCCGACCCGTGGCACGTCTGGGGCGGCTACTACGAGCCAGCGAGCCTGATCTGGCGCAGCCGCTGGGTCGGCCGCGAGATCGTGGAGTGCCGTGAGGCCCTGGCGATGCCCGGTGATCCTGACCGAGTGGTGATCCTGCGGCGGATCGAGGCGAAGGACGGGCCAGCGCGCGTCACGGTCGTGCTCGACGTCAGGGCCGGATTCGGGCGCGGCCCGATGCGGGACCTGGCGAGGTCGCAGGGAGTCTGGACCGGGCGCAGCGGCACAAGCCAGCGGTCCGGCGCGGTGTGGTTCAGGTGGTCAGGCGCGGCGCGGGCGCGGCCAGACCGCGACGGCCGGCTGCGCATGACGCTAACGGTGCCGCCCGGCCAGTCCCACGACCTCGTGCTGGAGATCTCCGCCCTGCCCTTCAGCGATACGCCGGTGAGCGCCGGCGACGCCTGGGCAGCCACCGAGCAGGTGTGGTCGGCGGCCGTGCCCGCGTGCGACGGCCTCGTGGCCGCGAGGGACGCGAGCCACGCCTACGCCGTGCTCAGGGGGCTGACGTCGTCCTCGGGCGGGATGGTCGCAGCGGCGACGACCTCGCTGCCCGAGCGGCTCGAAGGCGTGCGCAACTACGACTACCGCTACGCCTGGATCCGTGACCAGTGCTACGCGGGCATCGCGATGGCCGCGCATGGTTCGGCTGACCAGCTGGCCGGGGCCGTCCGGTTCATCACCGAGCGAGTGCTCGCGGACGGGCCAGGCCTGAAGCCGGCGTACACCGTCGGCGGCGAGCCCATCCCCGATGAACGCGGCCTGCCGCTGCGCGGCTATCCGGGGAGCTCGGTCCGGATCGGAAACCGGGTGCGCCGGCAGTTCCAGCTGGACAGCCTCGGCGAGGTCCTGCAGCTGCTGGCGGCGGCGGCCGGGCAGGGGATGCTCGACGCCGACGGCATGCGGGCCGCCGAGGTGGCCGCCAGGGCGATCGAGCGGCGCTGGTGCGAGCCGGAGGCCGGGATCTGGGAGCTGCATGACGACCACTGGACGCACTCGCGGCTGTGCTGCGTCGCCGGGCTCAAGGCGATGGCGGCCGAAACGGCGGCTGACGGGATGCGCCCTGCCGGGAACACATCGCGGCTCGCAGCCGGGTGGAGCGCCCTCGCCGACGCGATCATGGCGGACATGGGCAAGGCCGTTCGCGAGGACGGCCGGTGGAAGCGCGCCGTCGGCGACGACCGGGTCGACGCCGCGCTGCTGCCGTCCGTCCTCCGCGGCGCCGTGCCGCCCGGCGATCCGCGCTCGGTCGCGACGGTGGCGGCCGTCGCGGCCGAGCTCGCCGACGACGGTTTCGTCTACCGCTTCAGGCACGACAACCTGCCGCTGCATGAAGCCGAGGGCGCGTTCCTGCTGTGCGGATTCTGGATGGCGCTGACAGCGCACGTGCGCGGGGACGACGTGGAGGCGGCGCACTGGTTCGAGCGGAACAGGGCCGCGTGCGGGCCAGCCGGGCTGTACACCGAGGAGTACGACGTGCACCAGCGCCAGCTCCGCGGGAACGTGCCGCAGGCGTTCGTCCACGCCGGCATGCTCGAGTGCGCCGTGCGGCTGTCGGGCGACGCGAGCGTCGGCGGGCCCTCCGGCCGGCTTCTCGCCTCGGGCCGGCTTCCCGCCTCGGGCCCGCGAACAGGGCGTTTACCTGACTGAACCGTTATTGGGCCGCGCTGGTGGGTACGCAACGGACTTGCGAGCACAACAGATCGGACAAGGAAGGGAATCAGATAGGCATGGCAACGACGAAGCAGACGCAGTCCGCCAGAGCCAACGTGAAGAAGGCTCAGCGGTCCGCGTCAAGCAAGAAGACGATCGCGAACATGCCGGCGAAGACCAAGACAGCGCTCGGCAAGCAGGGCGCGGCCGTCGCGCAGCGCAAGCGCACAGGTGGCGCCAGCCCCAAGACGCGCGCGGAGCTGTACGAAATGGCCAAGCGGCGCGACCTGCCAGGACGGTCGAAGATGGGCCGCGACGAGCTCGCCAAGAAGCTCGGCGTTCGCTGACTCCGAACCCTGACCGCTTTTGCCGGCGGTCAGGGTCGGTCAGGTGTGCGGAGCCCGGCGACTCGCCGGGCTCTGGCATGCGAAAGTGGAGTCGTGGCCAAGGACACCGACAAGCTCGGGCGGTACTGGGCCAAGCGTGACTTCGCCAAGACCCCCGAGCCGGCGGGCGCGCCGGCCGGACGGGGCCAGGACGGCGCCCACCGCCGGTTCGTCGTGCAGCGGCATCGCGCCAGGCGGCTGCACTATGACTTGCGGTTCGAGATCGACGGTGTGCTCGTGAGCTGGGCGGTCCCGAACGGTCCGACCCTTGATCCGGCCGTCAAGCGGCTGGCCGTGCACGTCGAGGATCATCCGATCGAGTACATCGACTTCGAAGGCGTGATCCCGTCTGGTGAGTACGGCGGCGGTGACGTCATCGTCTGGGACCTCGGCACCTGGGAACCGCACGCCACCGATGACCCGGCGGCCGCCGTCGCGGCCGGTGAGCTGCACGTCGACGTCGACGGCGAGAAACTGCGCGGCCGCTTCATCCTGGTGCGCAGCGGCGGCCGTGGCCGGCGGCCGCGTGGCGGGCCGGCCGCGCCTGCCAGCGGCGAGTCCGAGCAGTGGCTGCTGCTGCACAAGGACGACGAGGCGGCGGTCAAGGGCTGGAATCCCGAGGATCATCCGCGGTCGGTGCTGAGCGGGCGGACGAACGACGAGGTGCGAGCCGATCCCGATCGCCTGTGGCGGTCTGACCTGCCGCCGGCCGAAGCGTCGGTCGCGCTGCGGCCGCCGACGATCCCTGGCCCTGACCAGGACGAGCTAGACGCGCTCGAGGCGCTGGCGGGAAGCGGCCGCTGGGAGGTGTTCGGGCGCGCGCTGCGGCTGACGAACCTGGACAAGGAGCTGTTCCCTGGCCGGCCGGGAGCGCCAGAAGGCGTGACGAAGCGCGAGCTGATCGGCTACGCGGCGAGGATCGCGCCGGTGATCCTGCCGTACCTGGCTGGCCGGCCGCTCAACATGCACCGCTTCCCTGGCGGCGTGTCCGTCCCCGGTTTCTGGCACAAGCAGCTGCCCGACCACGCGCCTGACTGGATACCGCGCTGGGACAATCCGGAGGCCGAACGCGGCAAGACCACGACATACCTGGTCGTCGACGAGCCAGCGGCCCTGGTCTGGGCCGCGAACTTCGGCGCGGTCGAGTGGCACGCGTGGACCGCCAAGGTCACCAGCCCCCGCAGCCCCAGCTACGCGCTCATCGACATCGATCCGGGCTCCTCCACGTCGTGGGAGGAGGTGCTCGTGCTGGCCAGGCTGCACAGGACGGCGCTCGAGCACCTCGGCGTCCGAGCCCAGCCCAAGGTGACGGGGCGCCGCGGCGTCCAGATCTGGATCCCGGTGATTCCTGGTCTGTCCTATGAGGACACCAGGGTCTGGGTCGAGCAGCTGTCGAAGACGATCGGTGCGGTCGTACCCGACCTGGTCAGCTGGAAGTGGGACGTCAAGGAGCGCGGGGGACTCGCGCGGCTGGATTACACGCAGAACGTCAGCAACAAGACGCTCGTCGCACCGTACAGCCCGCGTGCGGCGCCCGGCGCGCCCGTCTCGGCGCCGATCGCGTGGGACGAGCTCGACGATCCTTCGCTGCGCCCCGACGGCTTCACGATCAGGACCATCGGCGCTCGCGTCGCCGAGCGCGGTGATCTCTTCAGGCCGCTACTCGGCGAGGGCCAGTCCCTGCCGGACGTCGGCTAGCGGGCTGGCGCCAGGTCCCCACTGACCGCCGAGTGCGCCCGGCAAAGGTCGGCGAGCTGATCGGACTGTCCGCCGCCGGTGACCGCCGCGGTCGGGTACGCGCACAGCAGCGAGAACGGGAACTGGGCGGAGAGTTCGTTCCACATCGCCTCGACCTCGATCGCGGCGCCGGCCTGGCCGTCATCCCACAGGACGGCGACCATCTCGCCGAAGATCCTGACCGGCTGACCTGCGTCCGCGGCGCGCCTGAGGACCGGCGTGATCGCGGCCCAGAAGCTGGCCGGATCGGCGTGACTATCCATGACGAAGGTCCCGACGGTGTCGCTCGCGTCCAGCTCGCAGTAAGTGCCGGCGGATCTTGCCGCCGACAGGTCAACGCCTGCTCGCACCAGGAACCTGGCGAGCGAGAGACGGTGTTCCCAGGTGCCGAGGACGATCGCCGCACCGCCGTCGCGCAGGGCACCGAGCAGATAATCGCCGGCGCTGCGGGTAAGTTCGGTGTCTTGGGAGTAGAAAAGGACGAGATGGTCTCGAGGGCCAGTGTGGAGCGCCTCAACCTGCGAGTCCACGACGTGCTCCAGGTGCTCCTTTAGCTTCCGGTTTGGAATCCAACCTACCTATATACCGTGCCATGCGCGTTTCATGCGCGCACACGCGGGGTCAGTCCCGGCGGCGGGAGAGGTAGCCCGCGATGCCGTCCTCGGACTGGCTCGCGATGAACGCGCCGCGCACGGTCACGAGGATCTCATCGGCGTGATCCAGGCACGCCCACAGCGAGTCCCCGGCGGCGTCGGCGAGCTTGACGCTGGCCTGCAGGCCGCACGGATTGCCGTCGATGTCGCTGACGTGGCAGACCGGCATGCTGCCGCCGCGGGACGCCACCACCGCGGCCGCCTCCTTGAGAAGCGAGAAGTGCGGCGACGCGTCGTCGGTCACCGGCGGCTGGCTGGCCAGGCGCTGGCGCTGGCCGAGCAGCACGGTGTTGCCGTCCGGGTCGACCAGCTTGGCCTCGCCGCCTTCCGCGTGCGGCGGGTAGCCCATGTGCACGACCTCGACGCCGCCCGCGCGGACCTGCTCGATCGCGGCGTCCACGTCGTCGAAGTAGAAGTAGAACAGCAGCGGAAGCCGCGGCGTCTCCAGCGGCGGGGTCGTCGATGCGAGCAGCACCATGTACTGCCCGTGGTGCAGCGCGGACCAAGCGGAGGTCTCGCCCTTCCCGCTCGACTGCTCGCCGAAGCCGAGCAGGCCGTAGAAGCGCCGCGACACCTCGATGTCCCGCACGTACGTCGCGGCAACCATCTCCTGCAGGGCGGGCGCCATTGGCACAAGATACTCGGGTCGGCCAAGGCTTCGTGCGGGCTGGTTGGTCCTCACTCATGACCGGCGACGGCCTGCTGGGTTCCCGCCGGCGCTGTGGGCGCCTTCACGGGCACGAGCCTGGCCCTCGCGACGTAGGCGACGACGACCGACACGATGGCCAGCGGCATGACGCTGACGCCGTCCTGGCCGAGCAGCAGCGTGGCGAGCAGGACAGAGGTCAGCGGCAACGTCAGCATGACGGCGCTCATCGCGCCGATGCCCATCGCGACGCCGGCGACCAGCGGCAGGCCTGGCAGGTGGGACAGCGCGATGCCGCCTGCGGCGCCGATGAACATCGCGGGAAAGACGGGCCCGCCGCGGAACGAGCCAAGGGACGCTCCGTAGGCCACGGCCTTGCAGGCGAGCAGCAAGACCACGGCCCAGGCCGAGTAGCTCGACGCGTGCTCGACAAGCGGCCCCAGCGCTGACTGACCCGAGAACAGCACCTGTGACGCGGGCTTTCCCGTCGCCTCGGCGTAGATGATTGCCGCGCCAGCTACCATCAGTCCGGCCGCGGGAAGCACCAGCATCGTGCGCTTCTCCGCGAGCCGTTGCAGCCGCGGAGCCACCCACGTCAGCCCGGCGCCGACCAGCGTCGCCGCGAGGCCGATGACGATCGCCCAGCCGAACTCGCCTACGTTCGGCCTGCCGAAGCCCGGCAGCCCTGGGATGGCCAGGGAGAACGTGCCAAGGCCGGTCAGGCTGTCCAGGCCGGTAAAGATGAGCGACCCCACGCCGGCGGCCAGCAACCCTGGCACCAGGACAAGCCCCAGCATCGCCCCGCCGAGCCCGGAGGCCTCCATGAGCAGGAACGCGCCGACGATCGGAGACCCGAGCAGCGTGCTGATCGCCGCGAAGCTTCCCGCCGACGCCACCACGGTCGTCGCCTGCTCCGGGGCATCGCGCTTGACCAGGCGGACGCACAGCGCCGCGAGCCCGCCGCCCAAAGCGATCAGCGGTAGTTCCGGCCCGAGCACCATGCCGAAGCACAGCGTTGCGAGCGCTGCCGCGATCACGCCTGGCAACTCGGCCGCGGTCGGCGGCTTGTGCACCTTGAACCCGCCTGCGGGAGACGGCCCGCCGTTGCCCGGCAAGATCCTGATCGCGATCGCGACCAGCAGCGCGCCGGCGACCACCACAGGGGCCGGCCACCACGCGGGTGCCGTCGCGTAGCCGAGTGCGTGCGGCAGGTGCGTGAACAGCGCCGATTGCAGGTAGCTGACCAGCGCGAGAAAGCCGTACGCGGCAGCGGACACCGGCGCTCCGAGCAGGGCAGTGATCACCAGCACGGCCAGGTAGCTCCTGCTGCGCAGGAGCGCGGCAGGATCGGTGCGGCTCGTCATGGCCTACTTACCTTGCGACCGGCCGGCCAGCCAGCCATCATCCGCGCCGGGTGAAGACCGGCGGCGAATCGAACACGCGTTTGAAATTGTGGTTATGCTGAAGGCATGACGAGCGCGTTCCAGGCGTCACTCTTCGATGCTGAACTGGCCAGTGATCCACGGGCCGGCGAGTTCGGCGCGCTCGATGAGTCTGCCAGGACCGTGCTGTCGCGCGGTGCCTGGCTCGACGTCGTGCCCGGCTGGCTGCGCGGCGCCGACGACCTGTTCGAGCGCCTGGTCGAGGCCGTGCCCTGGCGAGCCGAGCGCAGGTGGATGTACGACCAGGTCGTCGCCGTGCCGCGGCTGCTGTGCCACTACGGCGCCGGCGAGCCGCTACCGGATCCAGTTCTCGCCGGCGCGCGCCGGGCCCTGGATCAGCACTACCGCCAGGAGATCGGAGAATCGCTCTGTACGGCGGGACTGTGCCTGTACCGGGACGGAAGGGACAGCGTGGCGTGGCACGGTGACACGTCCGGCCGGCGGGTGCGGGAGACGGTGGTTGCGATCGTCTCCCTTGGCACGCCGCGCGCGCTCATGCTGCGCCCCAGGGGCGGGGGCGGTCAGACGCTGCGATACCTGGTCGGACACGGCGACTTGCTCGTGATGGGCGGGACCTGCCAGCGGACGTGGGAGCACTCGGTGCCAAAGACGAACAAGCCGACCGGGCCGCGGATCAGCGTCCAGTTCCGGCCGGCTGGCATCCGCTAGCTTTCGCCAGTTCGCGATCACGTCTACCCTGTGCGTCAGGGAGGGTCGTGGCACATGCTGCACGTCTGCGTCCTGGGGGAGCAGTCCATCACCGACGAGCGGGCCGCGCATGTGCGGATCCGGTCGTCGCGTACCGTCGCGCTCATCGGCTTTCTCGCCGCGCACGGAGGGTCACCGCAGAACCGGCAGCGGATCGCAGGGTTGTTCTGGCCGGAGTCCGCTGACGGGCAGGCGCTGACGAACCTGCGCCGCGAGCTGCATAACTTGCGCCAGATCATCGGCGACGACCGTTCACTGGTCGTGACCTCGCGGGACCTGTGCTGGCAGGACAGCGACACGTGCCGGGTCGACCTGCGCGTCTTCGAGAGCGAGCGAGAGGCGGCGCTGGCGGCGGCGGCGCGCGGAGACGCGGCGGCGGTGCTCGCCCACGGCAACGCGGCCATCGGCCAGTACCGTGGCGAGTTCCTGCCCGGCAGCTATGACGACTGGCTGCTCGAGGTCAGGTCCGAGCTCGAGCGGCGGTGCGCTGACCTCTGCGACCTGATCAGCGACACCAGCGCGGCCGGCGGCGACCTCGTTGGGGCGGCAGCCGCGGCCCGCCGCCGGATCGGCCTGCAGCCGCTGGAAGAAGTCGGCTACCGGAGACTGATGCACCTGCAGGCCGACCTCGGCGACCGGGCCGGCGCGCTGAGCACCTATCACCACTGCGCCTCGGTGCTGGAGCGCGAGCTCGGCGTCGTGCCAGACGCGCCCACCCAGGAGCTGCTCGAGCGGCTGATGAGCCGGGCCGAGCGGGCGACGACGCCGCAGGCGGCGCGGCCGGTGGCCGCGCCGCCTGCGGCGTCAGCCAGGCCTGGAGCAGCTTCTGCGCGGCTGGTCGGCCGGTCGCGCGAACTCGGGCTGCTGCTCGACAGGTGGCAGGCGGCGGCAGCCGGGCAGCCGGGCCTGGTCGTGGTGCGCGGCGGCGCCGGGGTCGGCAAGTCCAGGCTGGTCGCCGCCGTCGCGGAGCAGGCGAGGCACTCCGGTGCCGTGGTCGCCAGCACGCAGTGCTTCGCGACGCCCGGCCGGCTGGCGCTCGCGCCGGTGGCGGACTGGCTGCGGAACCCGGTCATCAGACCCGCCATCGCCGCGCTCGACGACGCCTGGCGGACCGAGGTCGACAGGCTGGTGCCGTCGGGTCGCGGCGAGGTCGGAGACGCGGGCAGTGCCCGGGCGATGGTCGACGCGTGGCAGCGGCACAGGTTCTTCGAGGGCCTGGCCCGCGCGCTGATCGGGGGCGGCAGGCCGGCCCTGCTGATCGTGGACAACCTGCAGTGGTGCGACGAAGAGACGCTGGCGTTCCTGGCGTTCTGCCTGGCGCTCGACCCGGCCGCGCCGCTGCTGGTCACGGCCACGCTGCGGGACGACGGGTCCGACGACGACACCGCGCCGGCCGACTGGGTCGCCAGGATGCGGATGAGCGGCATGCTGGCCGAGCTGGCGCTGGCGCCGCTCGAAGCTCCGGATACCGCGCTGCTGGCCGCGACGATCGCGGGCAGGCCGCTGCGCGAGCCTGACGTGGCGTTGCTGCAGGCCACGACCGGCGGCTTCCCGCTGTTCATCGTGGAGGGCGTGCGGGGCAGCATGGACCTCAGCGACGGGTCCATGCCGGTTGGCGACCTGTCCGCGGTGCTGCGGAACCGCTTTGGCCAGCTCAGCGCCTCGGCGCGGGAGATCGCGGGCCTGGCCGCCGCCGTGGGTACGGACTTCACGCTTGACCTGCTGACCGAGGCGAGCGACCTGGACGCGGACGTCGTGGTCGAGGCCGTGGATGAGCTCTGGCGGCGGCGGATCGTGCAGGAGTTCAGGGACGGCTACGACTTCTCCCATGACCTCTTGCGTGATAGTGCCTATGGTCAGGTCAGCCCGCCCAGGCGGTGGCTGCTGCACCGGCGGATCGCGCAGGGACTCGAGCTGATGCACCCGGACGGAACCGATCAGGTCGCCGCGCAGCTGGCCGAGCAGTACGCACGCGGCGGGCGGCCCGCGCGGGCCGTGGCATATTACGGCCGCGCCGCCGACCTCGCGGCCCGCGTGTTCGCGCACGCCGAGGCGATCAGGCTGCACAAGCAGGCGCTGTCGGTGGTGCGCTCGTTGCCGGCGGGGGTCGACAGGGACAGCCGCGAGCTGGCGA
>DASUHI010000088.1:0-6908 GCA_036273575.1 Streptosporangiaceae bacterium
GCTACCGGCCAGGCGGCTCACAGGACCTCGTCCAGGACTGGCGCCGGGCTGCACGCAGGGCCAGGGCCGTGATGGAACGCGTCTTCTACGGCTGACGTGATGCGCTCCGTGGATGAAGTGCTGGCGGCGGCGTCCGCCGCGCTGAGCGTCGGGCTGGCCGCCCCGCGCCACTTCTGGTCCGCACGGAGCACTGGCGGGTGGCTGACCTGCCGGCGTACCCTGCGTTCCGCGATATATCGACTTAGCGACTAATCGACGTCGTCATCATGATCGGCGTCGCGATCGGGCGGCAGCTCGGACCCGAGCAGCCGGTACAGGCCAGTGACCATCGCGTCCTTGGTCTGGGCCAGCGTGTAGCCGCCGTCGACTAGGTACCAGTCGATGGTCTCGATCTGCGTGAGCGCGTCGGCGGCCGCGAGAACCGAGTCGGCGCGGCGGCCGAACGAGCCGAGTTCGGTGGCGAAGTGCCTGGACAGCTGGACGCGCAGCAGGCCGCGGCGGGCGTTCAGGCTCTCCTTGAGGACGTCGCCGGCGGGCGTGGGCCGCATCCTCGTGCGCGCCTGCGCGGCCCGCGCGGTCGGCGCGATCGCCTGGTACAGCCGTAGCCTGGCCGCGACGAACTGCTCGACCCGTTCCGCGAACGGGCCCTCGCCGATCGGCTCGAACGCGAACAGCGGCCCGACCCGCTCCAGGTGACGCTCGATCGCGGCCTGGACAAGATCCCTGGTGGCGCCCAGGAAGCGGTATACGGAACGAAGCGAGACGCCTGAGCGCTGGGCGATCGCCTCGGGCGCAGGCATCAGGTCGCCCTCGGTGAACAGCGCCAGCACGGCGTCGAGCACCGCGAGCCTGTTCTTGTCTTTCCGAGCGGCGCGGCCGTCGATCACCGGCTGCTGAGTTATCTCTGTTGCCACCCTGTTTCCTTCTGCGGGCTTCTCTCAGTGTGCTTGCATGCCGGCCAGGTGCCGGTCGAAGAACGCGACGATCCGCCGCCTCGCGTCGCTTGCCTGCTGCTCGGCGTAGCCGCCGCCCATGAGTGGCCCGGTGACGACGGTGAGGGCGGCGAAGAACCGCGGCATCACGGCGTCGGGACCGGCGGCCCCGCGCAGCGTGTCGAGCGCGCCAGGATGATGGTTGATGAACGAGTGGCCGACGCCCGGATACTCCTTGACGTCGTGGTCGACGCCGGCCGCGTCGAGCGCCGCGGTCAGCCTGACCGCGGCGCCGCGCAGCGTGCGGTCCCGCGCCCCGTAGCTCCCTACCACCGGGCAGGACTGCCGCAGGAGCGTCCTGGCGTCCTTGGGCACCATGCCGTAGTTGACGCTCGCCGCGCCGAAACCTTCGCCAGCCCCCGCGGTGCCAGCCCGGGAGGACCCCCCTGGACCCCCCGCGAGCAAGAGGGCGAAGCCGCCGCCCATGCAGAAGCCGATGACGCCGACGCGACCGGTGCAGTCATCGCGCGCCGCCAGCCATGACCGGCAAGCCTCTGCGTCGTCGAAGACCCGGCCGTGCCCCGCCATGAGGTCGCGGACGACGGAGACCAGGCACCGCGACTTGCGGCCGATCGAGTACAGGTCGGGGGCGAGCGCGAGATAACCCGCGCTGGCCATCCAGTCCGCCTGGGCGCGCAGGTCTGGCGTCATGCCGAGGGCATCGTGCAGCACCAGGACGCCGGGCCAGGGTCCCTTTCCTGCGGGCGTGGCGAGATAGCAACGGAGCTCACCGCGATTGACAGTGACCCGCGTTTCGGACATTACGCCTCCCGCGGGCAGGCTGAGCATCCGGTTGCGGTCTGGACATCATGTTCCCAGCGGATCGGGATTTTGTCCCGGTATCCGGTCAGCAACGCGGTACGGACCGGAGCGGGCAGCGGTTTGACGGCCTCACGGACCGTGACGCCCGCCGCCAGGTGCACCCGCGGCCCGAGCCATCCGGCGACCAGGTCGGGGCGTCGCTTGCCGACCTCGCGGAGCACCCACCCGATCGCCTTGCGGATGAAGAACTCCCGCTCGGTCAGCATCGTGTCGGCGTATCGCGCGAACCGCTCGAAGTCGCCGCCGCCCGCCCGCAGCGGCCTGAGCAGCGCGAGCAGCGCCGAGCGGCGCAGCCAGAAGTCGTCGTCGCCGGCCCACCGGTCGAGCGCAGCACCGGCCTGCGGATAGCGCGCGGCGACGTCACCGGCGACGTTGACGGCCAGCCCGTCGACCAGCGCCCAGGTGTGAGACGTCCTGAGCAGGCGCTCGAGCAGGGGCAGATCGGCCGGGCTGAGCAACGGCGCCGAGCGCTCAAGCAGGAGGACGGCAGCCGCCCTGCACTCGTAGAGCGGCCTCTGCCAGAGCGCTTCGATCAGACCGGTGAGATCGTCGTGGGCGAGGCCGGGGTGCGCCTTATGCCAGGCGGCAACGTGCGCCCTGGTCGCCGGGACGCCGGTCCCCGCGAACTCCAGATCACTCTTCAGGTATGCCTTCTCGCTCGCCGCCCGGCTGGCCGTGCCCAGTTCCCTGAGCGCGCGCTCCCACACCGCCGCCTCTGTCGCGGCCGTCGCGGGGGGATTGGTCACCGTGACACCCTATGGCTGGCAGACTGGCGACGTGATCGGTGACCTCGCAGGGCGGCCCGTGATCGTCGCGCCGATGGCAGGCGGCCCGAGTTCTGTCGGCCTCGTCACCGCCGCCGCCGCCGCCGGCGCGGTCGCGTTCTTGCCGGCCGGATACAAGACCGCGCAGGCCATGCGCTCCGACATCGAAGCAGTTCAGGCGGCGACGGACGGGCGGTTCGGCGTGAACGTGTTCGTGCCTGGGGGCCCAGCCGCCGACCAGGACGCGCTGGCCAGATACCTGGCCGCCGTCGCCGGCGATCCCGCCCTCGTTGCGCCCCCAGGGGAGGCGACCTGGGACGACGACGATTGGCCGGCGAAGGTCGCCGATCTGACCCGGCGCCCTGTCCCGGTCGTGAGCTTCACGTTCGGCTGCCCGGAACCTGACGTCGTATCGGCGCTGCGCGCCGCGGGGAGCAGCGTCTGGGTGACCGTCACCGAGGCGCGCGAGGCCGCCGCTGCCGTCCTGGCCGGTGCCGACTGCCTGTGCGTCCAGGGCTCCGAGGCCGGAGCGCACCGGGGCACGTTCACGAACCAGCCAGGCAGCCCGGCAGGCACGCTCGAGCTCGTCGCGGCGATCAGGACAGCGACCGACGTCCCGCTGGTCGCGGCCGGCGGCATTATGACCGCCGCCGACGTAGCGGCCGCGCGGCACGCCGGGGCAGCGGCGGTGCAGTGCGGCACCGCGTTCCTGCGCTGCCCGGAGAGCGGCGCCCATCCGGTGTACAAGGCCGCGCTGGCCGATCCGCGGTACACCGAGACGGCGGTGACAAGGGCGTTCAGCGGCCGTCCGGCCCGCGGGCTGGTGAACACGTTTATGCGCGAGCACCCGGACGCCCCGGCGGCCTACCCGGAGATCAACAACGCCACTCGTCCGGTCCGCGCCGCGGCGGCTGCGGCCGGCGACCCTGACCGGATGAGCCTGTGGGCTGGCCGGGGGTACCGCGCGGCGACAACCCGCCCGGCGGGCGAGGTGATCGAGATTCTCTGCGAGCGCGCTGGGTAGCGGTGCACGGGACTCGCCGGGCGAGGGCGAGTCACGGGTGGGCACTGTTTAACTAAAAAGAATTAGTGTTAGAGTGGCTGAATGCAGCAGAACGTCGGGATGAACCGGGACGAGCAGCGCCTCGCGCTCGTCTACGGCCTCGACGACCCGGTTCGCCGCAGGCTGTACGACTACGTGTCCGCGTCGGCGGAGCCAGTCGGCCGCGAAGAGGCGGCCTCCGAGCTCGGCATCGGCCGGCCGCTGGCCGCCTACCACCTGGACCGCCTGGTCGGCCTCGGCTTGCTCACGGCCGGCTACCGGCGGCCGCCGGGCAGGACAGGCCCTGGTGCCGGGCGGCCCGCGAAGGTCTACACGAGGTCACCGGCCGAGTTCTCGGTCACCGCGCCGCCGCGTGAGTACGAGCTCGCGGCGAGGCTGCTCGCCGAGGCGGTGGAGTCGGATGCGAGCGGCTTTTCGCTCGCGTGCCTCAAGCGCGCGGCCAGGCGGCTCGGAGCCGAACTCGGGGCGCGGTCCGGGCGCTCGGGAGGGGACTCCATGCGCGCCGTGCTGACCGAGCACGGCTTCGAGCCGTTCGCTGACGAGGACGGCAGCATGGCGCTGCGTAACTGCCCGTTCCATCAGCTCGCCGAGCGCCATCGCGAGATCGTCTGCACGATGAACCTGGCCTTGCTCGAGGGCGTCGCGTCCGCGATCGGCGCGGACGATGCGCGGCCGGTCCTTGAGCCCGTTCCCGGACGGTGCTGCGTCGTGGTCAGAACCGGCCAGCAGCCTGCTTCCCGCCCTGTCGTTCAACCGATGGAGAACCATGACGCATGAGCTGACCCTCGCCCCGCCGTGCCCGCCTGGGGCCAGCGGCCGACCCGGAGGGTCTGCCGACGACGTCGTCGCCCGGTGGCCAGGATCGCGCGTGGACATGGCCGCCGCCGAGCAGGCAGCGGCCGGGTTCTTGGCCGCGCTGGGCGTCGACGTCGACCAGGACGGCCTGCGCGACACGCCAGGCAGGATGGCCCGCGCCTACGCCGAGCTGTTCGACCCGGCGCCGTTGCGGCTGACCACGTTCGAGAACGCGGAGGGCTATGACGAGCTCGTGATCGCCCGCGCGATCCCGTTCCGCACCGTCTGCGAGCACCATCTGCTGCCGTTCGTCGGCGTCGCGCACGTCGGCTACCTGCCTGGCGAGCGCATTCTCGGCTTGTCCAAGCTGGCTCGTCTCGTCGAGCACTACGCTGCTCGTCCGCAGACCCAGGAGCGACTGACCAGGCAGGTTGCCGACTGCCTGTTCGAGCGCTTGCGGCCGCGGGGCGCCGGCGTGGTGCTCGAGGCCGAGCACACCTGCATGACGCTGCGCGGCGTCCGCGCGACCGGCTCGACGACCGTCACGTCGACCCTGCTCGGCACGCTGCGCACGGACCCGCGGTCCCGTTCTGAGTTCTTCGCCCTGGCTGGCGTGCACGCCCGATGAGAGGAAGCTGGCAATGAGCACTGACAACGCGATCGTGATCGTCGGAGCGAGCCTCGCAGGCGCGCGCGCGGCAGAGACGCTGCGCGGCGAGGGTTTCGACGGCCCCGTCACCCTGATCGGCTCGGAGGACGAGACCCCGTACGAGCGCCCGCCGCTGTCCAAGGACTATCTGATGGGCAAGCACGGCAGGGACAAGCTCTACGTCAAGCCACGGGAGTGGTACGGCGAGCACAACGTGGACCTGCGGCTGGCCACGATCGTGACCGAGGTCGACCCGTCGGCACATGAGATCGTCCTGAACGACGGCTCTCGGCTTGGCTACTCCAAGCTGCTGCTGACGACGGGCTCCTCGCCCAGGCGCGTGCCGATTCCCGGCGCCGACCTCGACGGCGTCATGTACCTGCGCGAGGTCCAGGACAGCGACCGGATCAGGGCGGCCTTCGATCGCGCTTCCCGGGTGGCGGTGATCGGGGCTGGCTGGATCGGCCTGGAGACCGCGGCGGCGGCCAGGACCGCGGGGGATGAGGTCACCGTGCTGGAAATGGCCGAGCTGCCGCTGCTGCGGGTCCTCGGCCGCGAGGTGGCCGAGGTCTTCGCCAAGCTGCACACCGACAACGGGGTCGACCTGCGGACCGGCGTTCAGGTCGCGGAGATCACCGGGAGCGGCGGCGCCGCGAACGGCGTCCGGCTCAGCGACGGCGCGCAGGTGGACGCCGACGTGGTGATCGTCGGAGTCGGCATCACGCCGAATACCGGGCTGGCCTCGGCGGCCGGCCTGCGCGTGGACAACGGCGTCGTCACCGACGCGCAGCTGCGCACCTCCGACCCGGACGTCTTCGCGGCCGGAGACGTCGCGAACGCGTTCCACCCGCTGATCGGCAAGCACATCAGGGTCGAACACTGGGCCAACGCCAGGCACCAGCCGGTCGCGGCCGCCAAGGCCATGCTCGGCGAGGGCGTCGCCTTTGACCGGGTGCCGTACTTCTACACCGACCAGTATGACCTTGGCATGGAGTACGCGGGCTACGTCGAGCCCGACGGCTACGCCGAGGTGGTATTCCGCGGGGACGTCGCGGGCCGCGAGTTCGTCGCATTCTGGGTGGCTGGCGACGGCCGGGTGCTGGCGGGGATGAACGTCAACATCTGGGATGTCAACGACGCCATAAGCGCGCTCGTCCGCTCGGGCAAGCCCGTCAGCAAGGCCGCGCTCGCTGATTCGTCCATTCCGCTGGATTCGCTGGCATAGCCGAGAATTCTTGGCCGGATTCGGGCACTCACAGGGTGAGCCGGTCGTTGACCCCGGTGGGTGACGGGCCAGTTTGCCCCTCCGCAGCTTGCCCGTCACCCAGCTAGCCGTTAGCTGCCGTGCCCCCTGCTAGCGGCTTCACATGGGTGTGCCATCCATCACCGTGCGCCGAGATGGATGGCACATTCATTTTTCCCTCAGAAATGCTGGCATCATATCCGCGCAAGGATCGCCCCGGTGGCCGGGTTGCCCGCGCAGGCGGCGGTGGCAATCTGGTGCCAGCTCACCGCGTGTCACCCGATCGGGCGTCATGACAGCGTCGCACTCGGTCAGGGATGCTGACTGTGTGCCAGCCCGCGATCAGACAACGGTGCGGCGCCCGGGCAAGAGCCCGGCGTCAGCCCGCGACCGATCGCCCGGGAGGCAGCTCCGGGGGGGCCTGGGGGTCCAGGGCTTTCACGGGCCCGGGACACCCAGGCCGGGGCGGTCGGTCGCGGCGCGGGCGAATGACTCGTACGGCACGATCTCGCTCGGCTTAATCACGCCGTCCTCGATGGCACGAGCAAGCAGCGCGTCCTTGCTCGGCGCGGTTCGCCCG
>DASUHI010000089.1:0-2728 GCA_036273575.1 Streptosporangiaceae bacterium
CGTCCCCCCAACCGCCCCGCCCCCGGCCCTGGCCCAGGCCCCCGGCCCTCCGCCCCCAGCCCAGCCTCCAGCCCCCAGCCCTGGGCCCCAGCCCCGGCTCCCAAAGCGTAATTCCGGCATTCTACGCAATATTGGCGCACGAACGATGCCGGGCCGGGTATGGATGCGACACCCATAACGCGCGGAGGTGATCGGTGTCACATCCATACGCGTGCCCGCCCGCGCTAGTCGAGGTACAGGACGACCTTGTCGGGCACGACGCGCACGATCACGCGCTGCTCGTCTGGCCGGTATCCGAACGGCTGGCCGGTGTACTTGAGCGCGAGCTCGTTGATCAGCTTTGCCTCTGGATCGTCGGTGACCGTCGCGATGCCCCTGACCTCGGCGTAGGTGTAAGGATCCGCGGTGTCGTAGACGAGCACGCTGATCCGCGGGTCGCGGGTCAGGTTCGCGTACTTGCGCCTGCCCTTGATGGTGGAGAACAGCACGTCGTCGCCGTCGGTCTTGGCCCAGACCAGGCTCGTCTGCGGACGGCCGGCCGGCTCGATGGTCGCGACCGTGACGTGGTTGGGCCGGTCGAACAGCTCGCGCGCGATCTCGGGGAGCTTCACCCGCTCAGTCACGGGACGCCCTTGCCCAGCTCCACGCGTACTCGGGGTCCTCGACGGCGGCGGCCTGGTCGGAGAGCAGCAGCGGGCGGAACGTGTCGATCATCACGGCGGTCTCGTCTGTGCTGGTCCTGCCCGCCTCCATGCCGCGGATCACGGCCTCGACGGCGCCGGGAACGGGCCCGTGCGTGAATCCGGATGGGTGCAGCGTGATCGAGCCGATCCCGACCCCTGAGCCCTGCCGCGCTGAGTAGTCGCCGCCCACGTAGAACATCATCTCGTCGGAATCGACGTTGTGATGGTTATAAGGGATAGGGACGGACTGCGGGTCGAAGTCCAGCGGCCGCGGGCAGAACGAGCAGATCACGAAGTTCGGCCCCTCGAACGTCTGGTGGACGGGCGGCGGGGCGTGCGTACGCTTCACGATCGGCTCGAAGTCGGCGATGTTGAACGCGTAGGGGTACAGGCAGCCGTCCCAGCCGACGACGTCGAACGGGTGATGCGCGTATGTCAGCGTCGTCAGCCCGCTCCTGTTGCGGACGATCACCGGCACGTCCTCACCGTCGGCGTACAGCGGGCCCTCCACGGGCCGCAGGTCGCGTTCGCTGTACGGGGCGTGCTCGAGAAACTGGCCGGTCTGCGACAGGTACCGCTTCGGCGTCCTGATGTGGCCGCGAGCCTCGATCACGAGCGCGACGACGGGGAGCGCCGCGGGCTCGGCCACCTCAGGCAGCCAGCGGTGAATGGTACCGCGCGGGATGATCACGTAGTCGCCCGCGACCGCGTCGATGGAGCCGTAGACCGACTGGAACCTCAGCGAGCCGGTGTGCACGTACACGGCCTCGTCCCCGGTCGAGTTCCGGTACAGCGCGGACGGCGCGTTGACTGTCACGAACGACATGCGGACGTCGTCGTTGCCCATCAGCGGCCGTCTGCCGAGCACGAGGTCACCGGCGCCGGTCAGATCCTGCGTCCGGTAGTGCCGTGGCAGCAGCGGATGGTTGTCGGCCAGCCTCGCCTCGCCTGCGACATCGGCCATCGCCTCGCTCTTGACGATCGCGGTCGGCGGATTGACGTGGTAGAGGAGCGAGGAATCGGACGAGAAACCCTCCTCGCCCATAAGTTCCTCGGCATAGAGCCCGCCGCCAGGTCGCTGGAATCGGGTATGACGCTTCCTCGGGATCTCCCCCGACACCCGGTAGTACGGCATTTCCCCTCCCTTGCCGCCGCGTTCCCTGTGGTGGCGCACGAAACCGCAGGTCGATCGCCCGCACGCCGGTCCCTGGCTGCTCCGCTCAGCCTGGGCACCGCACCGCCTGACAGGCCTGGCGCCATGGCGATTAGGTATGCGGCCGGTTCTCGTCTATCTTCCCCGACTATAGGCCCGCAGTTGATTCGCCCGGCCTGAGGCACCTGACCAGGAGGGAATGGCGTGAGCACAAGCGACAACCGCCAGGGGCCCTGGGC
The DNA here is from genome assembly GCA_036273575.1 of Streptosporangiaceae bacterium. Classification (GTDB taxonomy): domain Bacteria; phylum Actinomycetota; class Actinomycetes; order Streptosporangiales; family Streptosporangiaceae; genus Chersky-822. Next base: position 2,076 of record DASUHI010000089.1, read on the forward strand.
CAGCGGCCCGCACGCAGGGGCCCTGGACGCGATGCTCGGCGGTGAGGCCGCGCGCCTCGGCGGCGACGCCGGGCGCCAGGACGTTGAACTGGCCGGCAGTGACCGGCAGGGCAGCGAAGGCGGCCGGGCGCTGCGGGTTCTCGCCCTGATCGCCGTCACCGCCGGGCTGGCCGGCGTGACCGCCGCGGCCTGCGTGCTGTCCTACTCAAGGATCCACCAGCTGGCGATCCAGGCTGGCGTGCATGGACGGCTGGCCAGCGTCTATCCGCTGATCTTCGACGCGCTGCTCGTCGTGGCCGGCTGCTCGGTGCTCGCTCTGCGTGGCGCTGGCCTGGTCAGCCGGGTGTACTCGTGGCTGTGCATGCTCGTTCTGCTCGCCGCGCTGGCCGCGGGAGGCGCGGCCCGTGCCGCCGCTGTCACGATCCCGCGCAAGACGGCCGCGGTGGTTGCGGCGATCGTCCCGTGGGCGCTCGTCCTGCTGGGCTTCGGGCTGCTGCTCGCACTGCTCAGGTACCTCAGGCTGAGGCGCGCCGGCAGGGGTGACGACGAGATGGAAGGCGGCGCCAGTTACGGCGCCGACGAAATGGCGGAGGCCGAAGCGGCGGCCGCGTCGGGCTCGCCGGACATCGCCGTGGCAGCGGTGGCCGGCAGGC
>DASUHI010000090.1:0-23439 GCA_036273575.1 Streptosporangiaceae bacterium
GCTGCGCAGCATCGCCGAATGGGAACGCAGCGAGGCCGGTGCTATCGAGCAGGCTTCCGCGGAAGCTGGCGGCCCCTTCAGCCTTGGCCATTCCTAGGGTGCCTGATTGCTGGCGGCCTCAGCCGATCAGCGGCCGCGCCCGCAGTAGCCGCTCCCGCCCGACCGAGCGCGGCGGCGTCGCGCTCGGACGTCGCGGGGTGCCACCGCTTCATCACTCTGTTCCCCTTCGGCGGCCGGATGGTCTGGCATATGGCCTCTCCTGGCATCTCGGACGGGGTCCGGGCGAGCAGACCGTGTATCGATGCGACACGGTGCGCAAGCTGCGGCGATGGAGGTCACATCGATACGCGCCACACCCGCTCCGAGCCCGACTGGCCATCATTAGATTCCGGCAAACGGATCGGGTCGCTCCAAAGTGGACCCACAGAAGGGGCCATCCGGCGGAGGGTGGCTGCCGGGCGGGAAGCTGCACGCGAGCGCGATGAACGCGAGCGCGACCGGGCGGCCTGGCCAGTAGCATGACTGCGTCATCCCCGGCCCCAGGGAGCACGCCGCATGCGCTTCGCGATCAAGACCAGGCCCGAGCATCAGTCATGGGCGCAGATGCGCGAGGTCTGGCTGGCCGCGGATGAGATGGAGATCTTCGAGTCCGCGTGGAACTGGGACCACTTCTACCCGCTGACCGGCGACCTGACGGGCCCGAACCTCGAGGGATGGACGATGCTCGCCGCGATGGCCGAGGCGACGAGCAGGATCAGGATCGGCTGCCAGGTCTCCGGCATGATCTACCGGCATCCCGCCGTGCTCGCGAACATGGCCGCGACGGTGGACATCATCTCGGCCGGACGGCTTGAGCTTGGCGTTGGTGCTGGCTGGAACCAGATGGAGTGCGACGCCTACGGGATCGACCTGCCGCCGCTGCGCGAGCGCTTTGACCAGTTCGACGAGGGTGTGGCCGCGATCGCGGGACTGCTCAGCCAGACCGTGACCACCTTCGAGGGCCGCTACGTGACCCTCAAGGACGCGCGCTGTGAGCCGAAGCCTGTCCAGCGGCCCTATCCGCCGATCGTGATCGGCGGCCGCGGCAAGACCAGGACGCTGCGGACCACGGCACGGTGGGCGCAGCAGTGGAACGCGATCACGCAGGACCCAGCCGACTGGCTGGACCTGAAGCAGGCACTGACCGCGCACTGCGCTGACCTGGGACGCGACCCGGCCGAGATCACTTGCTCGGTTAACGTCAGGCTCGACGGAACCTCGGCCGCAGACCTCGACGCGGCGGCGAAGACCGCGGCCGGGTACCAGGACGCGGGCGCCGACCTCGCCGTCATCGGCTTGCCGCTGCAGGCCGCGCCAGACATTCTCGAGCCGCTCGCCGCCCGGCTGGCGGCGCTGGCCCGATGACCGACCGCGGCGGCCAGGCGCGGCCCGTGGTCGAGATCTACACTGACGGCGCGTGCAGCGGGAACCCTGGCCCTGGCGGCTGGGGAGCGGTGCTCAGATCGGGGCCGCGCACCAAGGAGATCTGCGGCGGCGAGCGCGCGGGCACGACCAACAACCGGATGGAGCTGATGGCGGCCATACGGGCGCTCGAGAGCCTGACCAAGCCAGCGACGGTCCGGCTGCACACCGACAGCTCATACCTGCGCAACGGCATCACGTCCTGGCTGCCGAAATGGAAGCGGAATGGCTGGCGGACGTCGGACAAGAAGCCGGTCAAGAATGCCGACCTGTGGCAGCGTCTCGAGGCGGCCGAGGCCCGCCATCAGGTGGTCTGGCTCTGGGTGAAGGGTCACGCCGGCGACCCGGGCAACGAGCGCGCGGACGAACTCGCCAACCAGGGGATGCGCGAGGCCTCAGGCCAGCCAGCCCGCTGACGGCCTTGACCGGCACGATAAGGCAGCCCCGCGCAGGTCAGCCACCGCCGCGCCGATCCGCGGGTACTTGAAGCCAAAGCCGAGCGCGGTCAGCCTGGCCGGCACGCACCGGCGGCCGGTCAGCGCCAGCGCCGGATCGGTGCGCAGCAGCATCGCGCCGAACGTGAGCAGCCACGCCGGTGTCGGCGGGGCCGCGGGACGGCCCCACGCGTGCCGGAACGCGGCCATGAACTCGGCGTTGGTGACGGGCTCTGGGCTGGTCGCGTGGATCACGCCGGCCAGCCCTGCGTCGTCCAGGCAGAGCCGGACGATGCCGAGGAAGTCGTCAATATGCAGCCAGCTGACCCACTGCCGGCCCGTGCCTATCCTCCCGCCGATCCCCCACCGGGTCAGGGCGCTCAGCCGCGCGTAAGCCGGCGTCCCGCGATCGAGGACGACCGCGGTGCGCAGCACGACCTGGCGCCCGGCGATGGCTCCCTTCGCCGCGGTCTCCCACGCCCGGGCGACGCCCGCCATCTGCGCGGGGCCGTCCGCGGTCGCCGCGGTTTCGTCCAGGACCGCGTCACCGGCGTCGCCGTAGATCGCCAGCGTGCTCATCTGGATCCAGGCCGCCGGCGGGGTAGCCAGGCCGGCGACCGCTTGCCGGAGAGCGCGGGTGGGCTCGACGCGGGATCGCGTCAGCACTTCGATGTTGGCCGGAGTCGGACGCCGGTCGACGAGCTCACCGGCCAGGTTGACCAGCACGGCGCCGGCCAGCTCAGTGGCCCACGGGCCAGCGTGCACGCCGTCCCAGTGCAGCTGCCTGACCTTGCCTCCAGCCTGCCGCCCGTCCGCGGGCTCCGTAGCGGGCGAGCGGCTCAGCACGACGACCTCGTCGCCCCTCGCGGTCAGGTCGGCCGCGATCCGGCGGCCGAGCGCGCCGCTGCCGCCTGCCAGCACGACCTTCATGGGCATCGTGATGCAGCGGCCATGACCACATCGTCGCAGGTGCTCTCCGCTCCGGCGCGCACGGCTAGCCGGGCTCGCCGGCCAGGATGCCGGCCAGGATCGCCGCCGCCCTTGCCAGCGCGGGCGGCTCGGCCGCCGAGTAGCTGAGCCGCAGGTACTGGCCTGGCGGCTCGCTCGGGAACGAACTTCGTCCCGGACTCAGCGCCAGGCCGCGGGCCGCGGCCAGGTCGGCGACATCGACGTCAGGCCAGCGGTCCGGCAGTCGCAGCCACAGGTGCACGCCGCCAGCGGGAACGAGCGGCAGCTCGCAGCCGGGCAGGCTGGCGCTGATCGCGGCGGCTAGCGCGTCCCTGCGCTCGCGCAGGGCGCGCCTGATGCTGCCCAGGTGCCTGATCCAGCCGGGCGCGGTCAGCACGTCGAGGGCGACGTGCTGAAGCACCGGCGCGACGAACAAGTCGTCGCTGATCCGGCCGCGCCGCAGCCTCGCAAGCACGGGGCCACGGGCCGCGAGCCCGGCGACCCGCATGCCGGGCGCCACCGGCTTGGACAGCGAACGCAGGTAGATCACGTGACCGTCATCGTCCATGCTGGCGAGCGGCGGCGGAGACGGCGGCCCGAGGTCGAAGTCGCGCATCCAGTCGTCTTCAAGCAAGAACGAGCCGTGCCGCGCGACCGCCTCGAGAATCGCCGGCCTGCGGTCGGGCGCGAGGACCGCGCCAACCGGGTTGGAGTACCTGGGCTGCAGGTAAACCAGCCGCGCGCCGGTCCTGGAAAGCGCGTCGACGAGCAGGTCAGGCAGCATGCCGTGCTCGTCGCCAGGAACGGGCACGAGCGTCAGGCCGGCGGCCCTGGCGACCGCGATCGCGCCGACGTAGGTGGGCGACTCCAGGATCACCGGGTCACCTGGCGAGCAGAGGTACCGGAACACGGCCGACAGCGCTGCCTGGCCGCCCGGAGTGATGAGCACGTTCTGCGCGGTCACGGCCGCGCCAGTCTCGGCCGCGAAGAACGCACGCAACTCGGGCAGGCCCTGGGGCGGCAGTCTGCTCCAAGCCCGCGGACGCCTGGCCGACCTGGCGCCCGCCGCCGCGAGCAGGCCGAGCGGTTGCAGGCGCTCGTCGAGGAATCCGCTCATCAGCGGCAGCGCATCGGCGGCTCCGGGATCCACCAGGCGCTCCAGATCCGCGCTGAGCCCGGCCCTGCTGCCAAGGGCGAGCGTCTGCCAGGAGACATCCGCGGCCGCGGCCGGCGCCCGGCGCTGGGCCGTATACGTCCCGCTGCCCGGCCTGGTCACGAGCAGTCCGCGCCTTGACAGGTCGCCGAGGATACGCTGCACTGTCGCCGGGCTGAGCCGGTAGCGCTGCTGGAGCTGGCGATAGGACGGCAGCCTGCTGCCAGGCGGCATTGACTGGATCAGGTCCTCGATCCGCGAGGCCACCGAAAGCGAACTGCTATCATCGGTCATGAGGTCCAATAGAAGCACTACTATCAGCGGAAGAAAAGCGCCCGCGTTCGGCGCGCCGGGGCTGAGCTCGCCGGGACCAGGCGCACCGGGGTTGGGCGCACTCGGGCTGGGCGCACTGGGCGTGCTGTGTTTCAGCGTGACGTTCCCGGCCACCACGGCGGCCGAGGCGTCCTTCAGCCCGGTCGAAGTCGGAGTGGGGCGCTCTGTAATCGGCGGCATCGTGGCGATAGCGGTGCTGCTCGCGCGCCGTCAGCGGCTGCTGCCGCCGGCCGCGATCCTCGGCCGGATGCTCATCGTGGCCGGCCCCGTCGGCATCGGCTTCGGCCTGTTCTCCGCGCTGGCGCTCGGCTACGTCGACAGCGTCCACGGCGCGGTCCTGACCGGGCTGATTCCGGCGGCGACGGCCGGCGTGGCGGTGTGGCGGGCCGGCGAGCGGCCTCGGCCCGCCTACTGGGCCGCCCTCGGGTTCGGCCTCGCGGTCGTCATCGGCTTCGCCGTCGTGCAAGGCGGCGGTCACGTGAGCGCGGCCGATCTCCTGCTGCTCGGCGCCGTCGCGATCGCCGGCCTCGGCTACGCGGAAGGCGGGGCCGTCGCCCGCGACTACGGCGGCTGGCGCGTGATCTGCTGGGCCATCATCCTGGCGCTGCCAGTGACCGTGCCCGTGACCGCCGTCGCGCTGGTCGCCGACCCGCCACGGCACGTCACCGTCGCCGCGGCCGCTGGCCTCGCGTATGTCGGCGTGATCTCGATGGTGGTCGGCTTCTTCGCCTGGTATCACGCGATGGCCGTTGGCGGGGTTGCCAGGGTGGGCCGGCTGCAGATCGCCCAGCCCGCGCTGACCCTCGGCTGGTCGGCGCTCCTGCTCGGCGAGCACGTCAGCCTGCTGAGCGGCGCAGCCGCGGCCGCCGTGATCGGCGCGAGCGCGGTAGGCAGGAACGCGCGCGTCGACGCCGCGTGCGGCGACTCCGCTGTTGGCCAGCACGCCACACCGCCAGATACCGTGGACGCGCTAATTGGTGCGGCATAACACGAATCAGCAACATCATGATTCACGCCCCCGTTTCTGCGGCACACTGGTGCCATGCAACGTCTGCATTTCCGCGAACCGACCCTCATGTCGGCATCACTGCTGCTGGCGGCGGCTCTCGCGCTTGGCGCGTGCAGCAGCGGCGGCGGGGGCGGTGGCGGTGGCAACGGGAACACCCAGCCAGCCACCTCACCCGCCGCGCCGACCTCCTCGGCGCCGACTAGCGGCGAACCGACGAGCGGCGCGGGCGCCGTCGCGGCGATCGAGAAGAACTGGGCGACTTTCTTCAACGCGAAGACCTCGACGTCCAAGCGCCTTGCCCTGCTACAGGACGGCGACAAGCTGGCCGCCGTGATCAAGGCGCAGTCCACGAACCCTCTCGCCGCGACCGCCTCCGCGAAGGTCAGCCACGTCGCGCTGACCGGCACCGACCAGGCCTCGGTCACCTACTCGATCCTGGTCAGCGGCCAGGCCGTGCTCTCTGGCCAGCAAGGAACCGCGGTCTATCAGGACGGCGTCTGGAAGGTCGGACTTGCCAGCTTCTGCTCGCTTCTGAAGCTCGAGAATGCCGGCAAGAGTTCTGGACTGCCAGCAGCCTGCAAGGGGTAGCAAAAGCAGGAGTGCCCGACACTGCACCGGAGCGTAATCTGGTCATTGACAACACGGTGACCGGAACGTACCGTCTCCAGCCAATTGCCGTGCGCATCGTGCGGGCGGCGGTACCTGCTTAAGGAACGCCAGATGGTCGACGCGCCACGCGAGCGTGCCGGCGCAGCAGCCGGCTTCCCGGCCGCCGGCGGAGCAGCCACGGACGGTCAGGCGGCATCGGCCGCCCTTCCCGCGGCCGGGCAGAGCATCATGGGCGAGAACCGCCGTTCTGCCGCTCTTGCGACGCTCTGTCTGGTTCTCTTCCTGACGTTCCTGGACATCACGATCGTCAGCGTCGCGCTGGCCGGGATCCAGACCGAGCTTGCCGCGGGCGTGTCCTCGTTGCAGTGGGTGGTGGGTGCATACGCGCTTACCTTCGCAGCAACCATGCTGACGTTCGGGACGCTCGGCGACCAGTTCGGCCGCAAGAAGATCATGATCGCGGGCATCTGCGTGTTCATCGCGGGCGCCCTGATGGCCGCGCTCTCGGTGATCATGACAGCGGGCACCGCCGCGCTCGGGATCGTGATCGCCGGCCGCGCGGTGATGGGGGTCGGCGCGGCAGCGAGCGAGCCAGGAACGCTCTCGATGCTGCGCCACATCTACCCGGAATACACGAGCAGGAACTGGGCGCTCGGGGTTTGGGCCGCTGTATCAGGCTCCGCCCTCGCACTTGGTCCAGTCGTCGGCGGCGCGCTGGTCTACGCCTGGACCTGGCCGGCCATCTTCTGGTTTAACGTGCTCTTCGGCCTGATCGCGCTCGTCGCGGCCGTGGTCGTGCTCCCGGAGAACTCCGACCCCACGCACCGGCGCATCGACCTGCCTGGCGCCGCATTCGGCGCCGTCGCGCTCGCGGCCCTCATCTTCGCGGTCATCAACGCCGAGAGCGCGGGGTTCGGCTCAACCGAGACCATCGCGCTGTTCTGCGTCAGCACGGTAGCGGCGGCGGCCTTCCTGTGGCAGGAGAGCCGGGCCGAGCAACCGCTGCTTGACCTGCGCTTCCTGAAGGTGCCGCTCTTCGCCACGCCGAACATCGTCGCCTTCTGCGCCTACTTCGCGACGTTCGCGATCTTCTTCTTCACCGCTCTCTTCCTCGAGGAGGTAACCGGCTATAACGGAGGCCAGATCGCCGAGGTCTTCCTGCCGATGACCATCCTGATGATCGTCGCGTCCCTGCTGGCTGGCCGGTGGACCGGTTCTGTCGGCATCCGCTGGTCGATCGTCGGCGGCTGCGCCGCGTTCGCCGGCGGCTTGCTCTGGACCAACGCGGTGATCAGCCCGAAGCCGCCGTATCTGCCGCTCGCGGCGGCGCTCGCGCTCACCGGCATCGGCATCGGTGCCTGCGTGGTGCCGATCACGTCGTCCGTGCTCGCGGTCGTCCCGCCTGAGCGCTCGGGAATGGCCGCCTCGACGACGAACACCAGCCGCGAGGTCGGCGCCGTCATGGGCGTGGCAATCCTCGGCGCGATCGTGATCGGCAAGCTCCAGACCGCGCTTGTCGCGAGCCTGAACGCGCTCGGCCTGCCGAAGAGCATCCAGCCGATCGTGATCAACGGCGTGCTGACAGGCCAGGAGCCATCCGTCGGCGGCACGTCGTCGCAGGCCCCGGTCGGCCAGGGCAAGCTGGTCCGCCAGGTGATCCACGCGACGTATTCGGCGTTCCAGTCCGGGCTGCACGACGCGCTGTACGTGTCGGCCGGACTGGTCGCAGCGGCGGGGATCCTGACCGCGATCACGATCACCGTCGCGAGCGATCGCGAATTGTCCGAGCGCCCCCTCGTCTAGCCGCGCTGCCGGTCCCGGGCGGCTACGATGACGGCCGATGAGGATTCGGCACTACGTGCGCACGTCGGCGGCGGTCGCGGGCGCTGGACTGGCGGCGGCGTGCGGGGCCACGGGCGGCGCCGCCGGCCAGCACGCGTCGCCCGCGAGCACGCGCGTCTCGACCGCTCCCGCGGCTTCGCCCTCGCCTTCATCCGCGGCCACCGCGTCGGCGCGGGCGCTCGGACCACTGCCCGTGGCACCGGGGCAGGGCAGCCTCGCCCAGACCAGGGCGAGGCCGAAGGCGCACGGCCGGGCGTTCCGCGCCATGGTGTCCGACCTCTGGCTCGCGGTGAGCACGGGCCGGCCGTCGCTGGCCAGGCCGGCGTTCTTCCCGCTCGCCGCGTACAAGCAGGTCAAGGCCATCTACGACGCGGCCGGTGACTGGCGTACCCGGCTGTGGCTGGACTTCAGGCTCGACGTCAGGGCGGCGCACAGGCTGCTTGGCGCCCATCCCACGGCCGCGAGGCTGGTGCGCGTCATCGTGCCGTCGGCGGGCGCGGCCTGGATCGACCCCGGCGTCTGCTACAACAAGGTCGGCTACTGGCACGTGGCGGGGCCGCGCGTGGTGTACAGGTTGCACGGGCACGTCCGGTCTTTCGGCATCGCCTCGCTGATCTCCTGGCGCGGCGTCTGGTACGTCGTGCACTTTGGCGGCATCACCCGCCCCGCGACCGGCATGGTGGACTCTCCAGCCACCGGCCCCGGCCAGCCAGGGCCGCAGGGCGGGTGCTGACAAGGCAGCTCACACGGCCGGCAATACCTCAGCCGCGATCAACTCCAGGTGCTCGATGTCATCGAGGTCGAGGACCTGAAGGTAGACGCGCCCAGCGCCGATCCCGGCGAACTCACCGATCTTGTCGACGAGTTCCGCGGGCGTTCCCGCGAGCCCGTTCTCACGCAACTCAGCAGGCTCCCGGCCGATGGCCGCGGCGCGGCGCTTGATCTCAGCGTCGTCGCGCCCGCAGCACACCACCTGCGCGGCCGAGTACGTCATCGATGACGCCGGCCTGCCAGCCGCGTCGACGGCGGCACGCACCCGGTCGAACGCTGCGTTGGTACCCGTGACCGCGTCGAATCCGACGTTGTACTCGTCGGCGTAGGCGGCCGCGAGGCGGGGCGTGCGCTTGGCTCCGTGGCCGCCGATGACGACCGGCGGCCTTGGACGCTGCACGGGCTTCGGCAGCCCAGGCGAGTCGGTCACCGTGTAGTGCTTGCCCGAGTACGAGAACGTCTCACCCGGAGGCGTCTCCCACAGCCCGGTGATGATCGCGAGTTGCTCCTCGAGGATCTCGAACCGCTCGCCCGTCGGGGGGAACGCGAGCCCGTAAGCGGCGTGCTCGGCGTCGAACCAGCCGGTACCGAGCCCAAGCTCGATCCGCCCGTCGCTCATGTGGTCGATCTGCGCGACGGTGATCGCGAACGGGCCAGGAGGCCGGAACGTCACCGGCGACACCAGGGTGCCGAGCCGGATCCGTTTGGTCTGCACGGCCAGTCCGGCCAGCGTTGCCCACGCGTCGGTGGGACCGGGCAGCCCGCTGACCGAGCCCATCTTCAGGTAGTGGTCGGACCTGAAGAACGCGTCGAAGCCAAGGTCCTCGGTGGCCTTGGCGACCCGCAGCAGCGTCGCGTAGTCCGCTCCCTGCTGCGGTTCTGTGAAGATCCGCAATTGCATACCGGCATCTTGCCGCATCGGGGACGGCACTGCTCATCCGGCCGGCGGCACCAGCACGGCCAGGCACTCGACGTGGTGGGTCATCGGGAAGGCATCGAATCCGCGCAGCGCTTCTAGTCCCCAGCCGTGTCCGCCGAAGACCGCGATGTCACGGGCGAGGGTGGCCGGATCGCAGGACACGTACGCGATCCGGCGCAGCGCGCCAGCGCAGAGCGCGTCGATCAGGGACCTGTCGGCGCCGGTCCTGGGCGGGTCGAGCACGGAGATCGCCGCGTCGCCGAGGCCGGTCCTGCGCAGCACCTGCGCCGCGTCGCCCTGGTGCACGCGCGCCCACGGCATCTGGCGCAGGTTATGCCGGGCGTCGCGGGCCGCGGCCGCGTCGTGCTCCACGCCGATGACCGCGCCGTCCGGCCCGACGGCCTGGGCGAGCACCCCGGCGAACAGCCCTGCGCCGCAGAACACGTCGATCGCGGTCTCGCCTGGTCGCGGCCGCAACGCGGCGATGACCGCCTCGGCCAGCACGTCGGCGGCGCCGGGATGGACCTGCCAGAAGCCCGTCGCGCTGACCCGCCACGGCCTGCCAGCCGCCCGGTGGGTCAGGAACCGAGGCTGTGCTGGCTGGCCGGAGACGACGACCGCGCGCTCGTCGGCGACGGGCGCCACAGCGACCTCCACCCAGCGCGCGCCAGGCCAGCTCCTGCGGGTGACGCCGGCGGCCGTGACCAGCGGATGCGCGATCAGGCAGTCGTTCACGGGCGCGATCTCGTGCGATCGGTGCCGGTACAGGCCAGCGCGCCCGTCGGCGCCGACCGCGAACCTGACCCTGGTCCGCCAGCCGAGACCGCCCGCGTCCCCTGGGACGGGTTCCACCGTCACAGATCGCTCGAGCCCGGCGATCCGCCTCAGCTGCTGGCTGATCACTTGGGCTTTGATCGCGCGCTGCGCGGTCAGGCTGGCGTGCTGCCAGTCACAGCCGCCGCAGCCGCCGGGCCGCGCGTACGGGCAAGGGGCGGTCACCCGGTCAGGCGAGGCCCGCAGGATCTCGGCAGCGTCGGCGCGGGCGAACCTGGCTGTCGTCTGCGTCACCACGGCCCTGACCAGCTCGCCAGGCAGCGCGTGCCGCACGAACACTACCGGCGCTGGGCCTGGGCCGGCTGCCCGGTCGCTATCTGGCCGCGCGACGCACCAGCCGCCGTGGACCGCCTCGCCCACGGTCAGCTCGAGGACGTCGCCCGCCTGGAAGGGTTGCGCGTTGTCTGCCGGCACGCCACCATCGTGCCGTCCAGCCTTAACGACCGCTTGACCGGGTGAGACCCGGCTTTGCCGGCAATTACCCCGCGCTAGCCCTGCGCCGCTCCAGGGCATAACGTTCTTCAGGCACCAACGCTGCTGGAAGGATGATCATGCACATTGTGATCATGGGGTGCGGACGGGTCGGATCGACGCTTGCCCACATCCTGGAGGATCATGGTCACACCGTGGCCGTCATCGACCAGGACGTCGAGGCGTTCCGCAAGCTAAGGCCCGGTTTCCGCGGCAGCAAGATCACCGGTATCGGCTTTGACCGCGATGTCCTGATAGAGGCGGGCATCGAGAAGGCGCACGCATTCGCCGCCGTGAGCAGCGGCGACAACTCGAATGTCATCGCCGCGCGGGTGGCCAGAGAGTCGTTCGGCGTGCAGCGGGTGGCGGCCAGGATCTATGACCCGCGCCGCGCCGAGGTCTACCAGCGACTCGGCATTCCGACGGTCGCGACCGTGCGCTGGACCGCCGACCAGATGCTGCGCAGGCTGCTGCCAGAGGGCGTGGCGACGCTCTGGCGCGATCCCACCGGCTCGCTAGTGCTCGCGGAACTCAATTGCTGCGACGACTGGCTGGGCGAGAAAGTCAGCGCCCTCGAGGCGGCGGCGGAAACCAGGATCGTCTTCATCTCCAGGCTCGGCGAGGCGCTGCTGCCCGGCCCGGGCACCGTCCTGCAGCAAGGCGACGTCCTGCACGTGATGGCCAAGGAGGAAGATCTCAAGCAGATCGCGTCGGTGTTCGCCAGACGGGGCGCTCAGGGGAAGGGGAGCCACTGATGCGCGTCGCCATAGCTGGCGCGGGAGCCGTCGGCCGGTCGATCGCCAAGGAACTGCTCGAGAACGGGCACGAAGTCCTGCTGATCGACAAGAACTCCAAGGCCATCAAGGTCTACAGCGTGCCGCGGGCCGAATGGCTCCTCGCCGACGCGTGCGAGATATCCTCGCTCGACGACGCGTCGCTCGAGCGCTGCAACGTCGTCATCGCGGCTACCGGCGACGACAAGGTCAACCTCGTCGTGTCGCTGCTCGCGAAGACCGAGTACGGCGTGCCCAGGGTGGTCGCCAGGATCAACCACCCGAACAATGAGTGGCTGTTCAATGAATCCTGGGGCGTCGACGTCGCTGTCTCGACACCGCGTTTGCTCTCAGCGCTGGTTGAGGAGGCTGTGAGCGTCGGCGACCTTGTCCGGCTGATGACGTTCCGCCAGAGTGCCGCCAGCCTGGTCGAGCTGACGATGCCGGACGACGCGCCGCTGGTGGGCCAGCGGATCGGCGCGATCGAATGGCCGGCCGACACGGCGCTCGTCGCGATCCTGCGGGACGGCAGGGTGATCGTGCCGAACAGCGACGACCCGCTGGAGGCGGGCGATGAGCTGCTGTTCGTGACGAGCGAGGACGTCGAGGCCGAGCTCGGCCTGCTGCTCGCTACCGGGTCTCGGTGATCTCAGGGCCGCGAGTGAAAGGATCCGGCAGGTCCCAGCCGGGATTCTGCTCGGCGAGCTGGGCCTCGAGCGCCTGGCGCGCCTCTTCTGGCAGCCGGATCTCGAGCTGCTCGCGCGGCGGCGCTGGGTAGTCTCCGCGCACGACCACCACGTCGGCGAACAAATCCTCGAAGGGCGCGCCCGCGGCTTGCTCGGTCGCGGCTGGCCCGCTGACCACGCCGCGCAGGAACCACCGCGGCCCATCGAAGCCGAGGAACCTGACCGGCTGCGGCTCGGCTGGCAGCCCGTCGTCGCCGACCGGCACCTGCGCGCGCAGCTCGATTCCCGCCGGGCCGTCGCTTTCATGGCAGCTGCCGCCCGAGTCGGCGATGTTGGCGGCTATCTCGTGCCTGATCTCGTCCCACAGGCCACCGCTTCGGGGGGCGGCGAACGCCTGCAGCTGCATGCCGCTGTCACCGTGCACGATCGCGACCCAGGCACCCTGTTCCTCGGCGACATTGATCTGTACGTCGAACCCTTCCCTGACGGGGACGAGCAGGCTGCCGCAGTCGACCCGCTCGGCTTCGGGGTAGTCGTCCCCGATATCCCACGGCCCGGCCTGGGCCTGGGTGGCCGGCCCGCTGGTGTCCTCGCGATACGAGTTCTGCTGATCACCGCTCTCGCGGCGCCGGCGTCGCAACACGTCCGTGCTCCCCTACCCTGTCGGTTGCCGCGTGTCCCCAGTGCTTGCCCTGGCGGACGACCCCCCGGTCGAGCCGAACCCGCCCTCGCCCCTCGCGGATCCTGGCAGCGCGCTTACCTCGCAGAACACCGCGCGCTCTACACGCTGGATCACAAGCTGAGCAATCCGGTCCCCGCGACTGAAACTGACCGCGGCATCCCTGTCGGTGTTGATCATCGTTACTGCGATCTCTCCACGGTACCCCGCATCGATCGTTCCCGGCGCGTTGACGAGCGTGACGCCGTGCCGCGCTGCCAGGCCGGACCTGGGGTGCACGAACGCCGCGTAGCCGTCGGGCAGCGCGATCGCTATCCCGGTCGGAACCACGGCCCGCTGGCCGGGCGCGAGATCGACGTCGGCCGCCGCGTACAGATCCACGCCGGCGTCGCCTGGGTGCGCGCTCGACGGGACAGGCAGGCCAGGGTCGAGTCGCCTGAGCAGCACCTCGACCTGATCAGACCGCGTGCTCATGTCAGCGGGTCTCCTCGTCGGCGGGCGGTACGACCAGAACCTGATCATGATCGCCGCGCAGGTAGGGCCAGGAGTAGGAGACCACGGCCGCGACCGGCACCGCGATGATCGCACCAGGAATGCCGGCCACGATACCGCCGACGGCCAGCACGACAATGATGGCCAGCGGGTGAAGCCGCACGATCCGGCCGACCACGAGCGGCTGAAGCAGGTGACTCTCTATCTGGTTCTCGGCGAGGAAGACCGCGAGCAGGATGACCGCGGCGATCCAGCCCTTCGTCGCGAGCGTTACCAGGATCGCTAGCGCGCCGACGACCAGGATGCCGACCAGCGGCACGTAGGCGGCGATGAACACGAGCACGACAAGCGGCACCACGAGCGGAACCCCGAGCAGCCAGAGCGCGAGGCCGATGAAGACCGCGTGGATCGCCGCGACGACCGTGGTGCCGCGGATGTAACTAACCAGCGCCTGCCACGCGGCGTCACCGGCCAGGACCGCACGCTGGTGCGGGCGCGGGCGCAGCCCGCTGATGAGCCAGGACCAGATCTTCCTGCCGTCCTTGAGCAAGAAGAACGTGATGAAGATCGTCAGGATGAGCCCGGTCAGCACCTCGAGGAAGTACCGGCCGCCGGTCAGGACCGTGCCAGCCACCACGGACTTGTGCTGCGCCAGGTAGTTGAGCAGCTTGCTGGACAGCTGATCGAGCCTGGTCCCGCTCAGCCTGAACGGCGGGCCTGCCAGGTAGTTCTGCACCTCGTGCACGGTGCGCCTGACCTCAGAGGCGAGCATCGGATAGTCCGCCTGCACGCGGTTGGCCATCAGCGTGCCGATGCCGACCAGCACCGCCGCCGCGGCGAGCACGGTACACCAGGTTGCCCCCAGGGCAGGCAGGCCGACCCTGCGGAGCAGCGCGGTGAGCGGCTGCAGCAACGCGCACAACAGCAGCGCCGCGATCAGCGGGATCACGACGAGGCGGAGCGCGTCAGCGATCTTGAACGTCAGGTAGACGACGGCGGCCACCAGCAGCAGCCGCCAGCACCAAGCCGCGGTGTTGCGGAGCAAGGGCGGCACGGCCGCGTCTGCCCGCCGGTCGGTGTGGGGCCGCTCAGCGCTCCCGGCTGCTTCGTCGCCCGGCGCCGTGCCTTTCTGCCGATACAGGCCGCGCTCGGGATGCCCGTTCTGGTAGGGCGAGCGCGCGCTCTGCTCGTCACCGCCGGCCGGATCGGAGCTCGCCGAACCCCACACGGCCCGCAGCCTGGATGCCAGGCCGCGCGCCGCCCCCCGCATTGCCCCGCCGTCCTCGCTCATGGCCTCCATGTAACCAACTACGCTGGAACAATGCGCGTGTACGCAGAACGACTCGGCGCGCCGGTGTCCTGGTGGCTCGTCGTCACGGCGTGCGCCGCTCTGCTGGGAACCACCTTGTGGGCCGGGCTGAGCGTGACGCTGGCCATCGTGATCTACGCGGGCCTCGAGTCCGTGTGCGCACTGGTGCTGCTCGCCTGGGGCACGGCCTCGATCGAGGTCACCGCCACTGAGCTCAGGGCGGGATCGGAGCGGCTGCCGCTGGACATGATCGAGAGCGTGACCGCCCTTGACGCGGCACAGACCAGGGCGCTGCGCGGGCCGCGCGCCGATCCTGCCGCGTACATGCTCGCGCGGCCCTACCTGTCGCGTGCCGTCTATGTGGCCGTCGCCGGGCGGCCGTACTGGCTGATCGGCAGCCGCAGGCCGGCCGAGCTCGCCGCCGCGGTCGAGCGGGCCGCGGGTGCAAGTCAGCTGCGATACGCAGCCCAGGCGGGTGGGTACGCCAAGGAGGACGGGGTAGGGCGCAGCGCACCTGGCACCGTGGGATGATCTGGGCCTGAGCGAACCGGAGTACCTGAAAGGGATGGCGATGCCTGATAAGGGCGGGGATATGAGCAGTAAGGCGGTCACGGCCGTGGCCGGAGCGGCTGCCGCCTTCGTCGCGCGCAAGGTGATCATCTTCGCCTGGACCAAGGCCACAGGCAAGGAGCCGCCAGGCAAGGCCGAGGACCCAGAGGTGGCGATCACTGAGGCCCTGGCCTGGACGATCGTGGTGGGCATCGGCGTCGCCGTGGCCAAGCTCCTGGCAGTCCGGCTCGTCAACCGCAAGTCATCGGGCCAGCTGCCCGCGGCGGAGTAGCTGCCGGCGGCAAGCCGAGGCTCTACGCTGATTGCGTGCATTCCAAGGACAGGTCAAGACTCTCATTCAAGATCATCTACGCGCTCGCGCATCCCGGCAACATCGCCGGCTACGTCAGACGGCGGGCCAGAGACGCCTGGCTGCAGACGCGGTCCGATGACCATGTGAGCTACTACCGCGCGGTGATGCGATCGGACACGGCGCGGAACCCTGAAGGCGCCGTCGGCAGCCCGAAGCACGAATACTGGCTGCAGATCGGGCAGCTGCAGTTCGACTACGCGACCGGGCACGGGCTGAAGCCAGACATGCGGATGCTCGAGATCGGATGCGGGAACCTGCGCGCGGGGCGCCTGTTCATCGACTACCTCGAGCCGGGCTGCTACTACGGAATCGACATCTCTCCTGACATCTTGTTCGCGGCCCAGAAGACGGTCGCCGATTATGACCTGCGGGCGAAGCTGCCGCACCTGACCCTCGTCAGGGACCTGCGGCTGAATTTCCTTCCGGACCGCGCCTTCGACTTCGTGCACGCGCACAGCGTGTTCTCGCATTCTCCCGTCGAGGTCATCGACGAGTGTTTCGCGCACGTCGGCAGGATCCTGGCGCCCGGTGGCTTCTTCGATTTCACCTTCGACAAGACCGAGGGTGCCGAGCATCACGTGCTGCGCGAGGACTTCTACTACCGAACCGAGACGCTGATCGCGCTCGCCGCCAAGCATGGCCTGGAAGCGACGTTCATGGACGACTGGGAGCAGACAGGGCATCCTCAGTCAAAGATCAGGGTGAGCGTTCCCGTCCCGTCTTAACCAGCGTCGGCAGGAGTTCGCGATGGCCGAGCCGCACGTACTCGCGATCGTTCTCGCGGGCGGAGCCGGAAAGCGGCTGGCTCCGCTGACCGACGACAGGGCCAAGCCGGCGGTGCCGTTCGGCGGTCTCTACCGCCTGATCGACTTCGCACTCTCCAATCTGGTCAACGCCGGGATCCGGCGGATCTGCGTGCTGACCCAGTACAAGAGCCACAGCCTGGACCGGCACATCACGACCACCTGGCGGCTCAGCAGCCTGCTCGGCAACTACGTCACGCCGGTGCCAGCTCAGCAGCGCCTCGGGCCGCACTGGTACACGGGCTCGGCCGACGCGATCCACCAGTCGCTCAACCTGATCTTCGACGACGGGCCGGACATCGTGGCGGTGTTCGGCGCCGACCACGTGTACCGGATGGACATGATGCAGATGGTGCACCAGCACCTGGCGGCCGGCGCGGGCGTCACGGTCGCGGCCATCCCGGTCAGCCGGGACGAGGCGACCAGCTTCGGGGTGATCCAGACAGGCAGCGATGGCCGTACCGTCGAGGCCTTCCTGGAAAAGCCCGCCGATCCGCCCGGCTTGCCGGACAACCCCGGCCTGGCCTACGCGTCCATGGGCAACTACGTGTTCAGCACGGACGTGCTGGTCGACGCGCTGCGCAATGACGCCGCCGACGACGGCAGCAGGCACGACATGGGCGGTGACATCCTGCCGATGCTCGTCAAGCAGGGCTGCGCCCAGGCGTACAACTTCCTCGACAACGAGGTCCCCGGCGCCGAGCCGCGCGACGCCGGGTACTGGCGCGACGTCGGGACTCTCGACTCCTACTACGACGCCCACCTTGATCTCTGCGCCGTGCACCCGGTCTTCAACCTCTACAACGACCAGTGGCCGATCCTCACCCATGTGCCTTCGCAGCCGCCGGCGAAGTTCGTGCACGACAGCGGCGACCGGATCGGCCGCGCGATCAACAGCGTGGTGAGCAACGGCGTGATCGTCTCTGGCGGCCTGGTCAGCCAGTCGGTGCTGTCTCCCGGCGTGCGGATCAACTCCTGGTCCAAGGTCGAGCGCTCGGTCATCATGGACAACACCACGATCGGCAGGAACGCTGTCGTCAGGAACGCCATCCTGGACAAGAACGTCGTGGTGCCGGAGAACGCCGTCGTAGGCGTCGACAAGGAACACGACAAGGCCCGTGGCTTCGTCGTGTCGGCGGGCGGTGTCACGGTCGTCGGCAAGGGCCAGGAGGTCATGCCGTGACGGGCCCGTTTGGCAAGGTCGGCGTCGCGATGCTTACCAGGGAGTACCCGCCTGAGGTCTACGGCGGCGCGGGCGTTCATGTCGAGTACCTGGCCCGTGAGCTGCGCGACCTGGTCAGCCTTACCGTGCACTGCCAGGGCGCCGACCGCCAGGGAGCGGTCGCGCACCGGCCGTGGGAGCTGCTCGAGACCGCCAATGCCGCGCTGCAGGTCGTCTCCGCCGACCTGTCCATGGCCGCCGCCGTCGCGGGGGCTGACGTGGTGCACTCGCACACCTGGTACTCCAACCTGGCCGGGCACCTGGCAGCGACCCTGTACAGCGTTCCGCACGTGCTGACCGTGCACTCGCTCGAACCTCTGAGGCCGTGGAAGGCCGAGCAGCTCGGCGGCGGCTACGCGCTGTCGTCGTGGTGCGAGCGCGTGTCCGTCGAGTCCGCGGCGGCCGTGATCGCCGTGTCCAGCGGAATGCGCGCCGACGTGCTCGCGACGTACCCGTCGCTGGCCGCCGACCGGGTGCACGTCATCCGCAACGGCATCGACACCGATGAGTACGCGCCCGACCTCGGCACCGACGTGCTCGGCAAGCACGGGATAGACCCGGCCCGGCCGACCGTCGCCTACGTCGGCCGGATCACCAGGCAGAAGGGCCTGCCCGTGCTGCTGCGAGCCGCCGAGCTCCTGGACCCGCAGGTGCAGCTCGTGCTGTGCGCCGGTCAGGCCGACACTCCCGAGCTCAGGGCAGAGGTCAGCGGCCTGGTCACGCACCTGCGCGAGAGCCGGTCAGGGGTGGTCTGGCTGGAGGGGATGCTGCCGAAGCGCGAGGTGATCCAGGTCCTGAGCCATGCCACGGTCTTCGCCTGCCCGTCCCTGTACGAGCCGCTCGGCATCGTCAACCTGGAGGCGATGGCATGCGGCACGGCCGTGGTGGGCTCCGACGTCGGCGGCATCCCCGAGGTTGTGACGGACGCGCAGACCGGGCTGCTGGTGCCTCCTGGTGACCACGTTCTGCTCGCGGAGGCGCTCTCCTCATTGCTGGGCGATCCGGCCAGGGCCGAGGCTATGGGCGAGCTCGGCAGGCAGCGCGTCGCCGCCGAGTTCAGCTGGGCCAGCATCGCCGCCCAGACCGCGGCGCTGTACACCGAGCTCACGAGGGCGAGCGAGGCGCCCGTCGCCTGACGCCACCCCCGGCGAGTCAATGCGGCATTCAGTCGGGAAATCCGTACTGTGTGACATTCAGCGGCCGGGCGGCGGGGCCGCAGCCGGCCGGGCGTCATGTTATCGCCGAACGTTGTATAGTTGCCGAACGGTGTTTCCTTTGCCTCCTCGGCCAGTTACGATATATCGCATCGAGGAGGCTAGATGACGCAGAGCACGCTTGCTTCGAACGTCGAGCGCGACGCAGTGACACAGCGCCTGCAGGTGGCGTTCGCCGAGCACCGCCTGACCGACGAGGAGTTCGACCAGCGGGTCAGGCGCGCGCTGACGGCCAGGACACTCGGCGAGCTCGACTGCCTGACGGCCGACCTGCCGGCGGCCGCGCCTGCCATGCTCGTCGCGACCGCGACCGGCCACAAGCCTGGCAGGTTCGCGGTCGCGCTGAAGAGCTCGATCAGCAGGGCCGGCCGGTGGACGCTGCCGAGGCGCTTCTTCTCGCTCGTGTACAAGGGTGACGGGCTGCTCGACCTGCGAGCTGCCCAGCTGACGGCCTCCGAGACTGTCATCACCGCGGTCTCGTACAAGTCGCGCACCGAGGTCCTGCTGCCGCCTGGCGTGCGGCTCGAGCTCGGCGGCACGGGGGTGTCAGCGGCGGGCGAGGCGTGGCCAGGCGAGCTGCCGCCGGGAGCGCCTGTCGTGCGGGTCAGGGGCGTCGCCTATAAGGGCAGCATCGAGGTCAGGACGACCGCGAGCGCGTAGCCTGCGCGGGTGAGAGAGCCGCAGCTCAGGATCGACCCGCTGACCGGCGCCTGGGTGATCGTCACGCCCTGGCGGCAGGACCGGCCCAACAAGCCCGCCGGGCCGTGCCCGTTCTGTCCTGGCGGGCTCGAGGCACCGGGTCCTTACGACGTCAGGTGCGTAGCGAACCGGTGGCCGGCGCTGTCAGGCGGCCGGCACGAGGTCGTCCTGCACAGCCAGCGGCACACGGCGACGTTTCCCGAGCTTGGCGCGGGCGGAACGGCCGCGGTCATCGAGCTCTGGTCGGAGCGGACCGCGCGGCTCGGCGCGAGGGACGACGTCAGCTACGTCTTCGTCTTCGAGAACCGTGGCCTGGCGGTCGGCGCCACCATCGACCATCCGCACAGCCAGATCCTCGCCCTCGGAGTCGTGCCGCCCGTACCGCTCGCGGAGCTCGCAGGCGTTCGGTGCGAGCTGTGCCTGCCGGCGGCAGAGGATCTCGCCGTGGCCAGCCACCAAGGCTGGGTCGCCCGGGTGCCGCGGGCGCCGTCGTGGCCGTACGAGATGGTGCTCGCACCGCTCCGGCACGTGGCCGACCTGCCGTCGGCCGGCCAGCCGTCCAGAGCCGGGCTCGGGCTGATGCTGGTCGAGTGCCTGACCAGGCTAGAGGGCGTGCTCGGGCAGGCTGAGCCTTACATGCTCTGGATCCACCAGCTGCCGGCGGACGGTGGCGAATGGCCGGCAGCGCACCTGCACGTGCACCTGGCGCCGGTGCTGCGAGCTCCAGGCACGATCCGCCACCTGGCGGCCGCCGAGTTCGGGGCCGGCGTGTTCTTCGACCCGGTCGACCCGCCCGCCGCCGCGGCGGCGCTGAGATCGGCGGTCAGGTGACCGAACCGGCCGCCGCGCCCGTGACCTGGTCGCCCCAGCGGGCGATCTCAGCCTCGAGGTCGAGCGGGCCGATCATGGCGCCGGAGGCCGTCTCCTGCTCCCACTGGTCGGCCGGCACCCGCCACATCACCTCGAACTCGATGCCGCTCGGATCCTTCCCGTACAGCGACTTGGACACCCGGTGGTCGCTGGCCCCCACGAGGGCGCCGAGCTCGGCCAGCTTCTCCCTGGTCTCGGCCAGCTCGGCCAGGGTGCCCACCTCCCAGGCCAGGTGGTAGAGCCCGAGATAGCGGCCTTCCTGCGGCACGCCGTCAGGAACCGCGAACAGGCCGAGATCGTGATCGTTGGACGTGCCCTGCGCTCGCAGGAACGCGGCCTGGCCCGGGATCTCCATGCGCACCTCGAAGCCGAAGGCCTCGCGGTAGAACGCGACCGAGGCGGCCAGTTCCCTGACGTAGAGCACGGCGTGGTTGAGTCGGCGGACGGGCATCGGCGCTCCCTGGGTCGGTCTGGCTACGTTGGTCTGGCTAGCGGGCGGCAACTGCCCCGGTCTCCGCGAGGCCGGCCTTCTCGGCGCTGCTGAAGTCATCGTCGATCAGCACCACGTCCCTGCCCGCCGCGTCGAGCATGCCCGCTGCGATGGAGGCCCGGTATCCGGACTGACAGTGCACCCAGACCTGGCCGGGGCCGATCTCGCCGAGCCTGCCGGGCAGGTCGTGCAGCGGGATGTGCACGGCAGCGCCGATCCTCCCGGCGTCCCACTCGGACCGCCGGCGCACGTCGAGCAATACGAACTCGCGCTGCCCGCGCGCCCTGGCGTAGCCCGCGAAGTCGGTGACCTCGTACCTGTCGAGCTGCTCGCCGCCCGACCACGCTCCGGGGCCGCCGGTCGCCGCGGACTGCACCCTGTCGATGCCGATCCTGACAAGGTCCCGCTGCGCTGCCGCGACGTCGGCCGCGCTGTCGCCGAGCAGGGTCAGCGGCGTGCCCCACGGGATCAGCCAGCCGAGGTAGGTCGTCATGAGGTCGCCATGCTCGAAGCAGTAGGTGCCGCGCAGGTGACCGGCGGCGAAGGCGACGCGCGAGCGCAGGTCCACGACCCACTCCCCCGCCTCGATCCTGTGCCTCAGCTCGGCGCTGTCGGCCAGCCGCGGCGCGGCGAGGTCCGGTGCGAGCGGCCCCGCGGCGTTGGCCGGGGCCATGTGCGCGTAGTAGGCGGGATAGACATCCAGAGCGGCGAGCGTGGACGTGACGTAGTCGGCCTCGCCGAGGGTGAGCGCCGGGTTCACCGTGAGTTCCATGCCGATCGTCGATGCCGCGCCCGAGGTCGGGGTCGCCGAGCAGAAGCTGCCGAAGCCGTGTGTCGGGCAGACCATCGCGTCGGGCGGCAGTTCCGCGGCGAGCCTGCTGGCCGATCCGTGCTGTGCTCGCGCTAGCTCGACCGTGTGCTCGGGGCCGAGCAAATCCGTCCTGCCGGTCGACCCGTTGAGCAGGGAACCGCCGGTGAAGACCGCGACCGCCCTGCCCGCGTGCTCCACGGCGTAGGACAGGTGGTTGAACGTGTGGCCGGGGGTGGCGATCACCCTGACGCCCATCTCGCCGGCCTCAAGGCGGTCGCCGTCGGCGACCCCGGTCCTGTCGAACTGGACGTCGTCGGCGGCGTTCACGTGATAAGCGGCCCCGGCCGCGCTGGCCAGCGCGAGCCCGCCTGTCAAGTAGTCGTTGTGGATGTGGGTCTCGAAGACGTGGGTGATCCTGACCGCCCTGGCGTCCGCGACGGCAAGCACCCTGTCGATGTCGCGCTGGGGGTCGACCACGATGGCCACCGTGCCGTCGGTCGCGAGGTAGCTGCGGTCACCAAGCGACGGCGTCTCGATAGGGGCAATCTCAATCACCGCACTCCTCCCGTCTTGCCCGTCCAGACTACCGAGGTGCCCACGCCGGGCCCGTGTAGATACCGCGCGGACGGATCGGCGTGCCTCGCGCGTATTCCTCGAGCGCGTGCGCCAGCCAGCCGGCGGTGCGGGCGACAGCGAAGACCGCCTCCCCGCCGCCTGGAACCATCCCCGCGATCGTAGCGAGCACCGCGAGCGCGAAGTCGATGTTGGGCTCGGGCAGCGCGCGCCTGCGGGCCTCGGCGATCACGGCGTCCGCGACGGCGAGGCGCTCTGAGCCGGGCGCTGCCTCCCTGAGCATGCTGATCAGCAGCACGGCTCGCGGATCGGATCCCCTGTACACGAAGTGACCGAATCCAGGGATCCGCTCGCCCCGCCTGAGCAGGTCGCCCACCACCCTGGCCGCCTCCTGCGGTCCGGCCGCGGACCTGAGCATCAGCTCAGCCCCGAACGAGGCGCCGCCATGCAGCGCGCCGCCCACCGCGCCGAGCCCGGTCGCGACCACGGCGTAGGGGTCGGCCCGCATGGAGGCGGCCACCCTGGCAGCCAGCGTCGACGCGGCGAGTTCGTGGTCCGCGAGCAGGACCATCGCGGCCCTTAGCGCCCTGAGCAGGCCGGGACCAGGGGCGACGGGGCACAGCCTGGTGGCCAGCCGTTCGGCTATCGACGAGCCGCGAGCCTGGCGGGCGGCCCGGCCGGGGGCAGGGCGACCGGGCGGCAGGCTGTCGGCCATGCCGGCGATCAGCCCGCGGCCCGCGGCGATCACCGCGGGCGGATCGAGGTGCAGCCGCAGCGGATCGGCCGCCGCGAGCGCCGGCACGATCACCTGCAGCCGCTCGAGCGGCAGCGTCCCGGAGGGCAGCGCGGCCTGAGCGGCGCTGGCCGCCGCCACCGCCGCGTCCGTCGCGAGCCACGGGACAGCGGCGCCCTGGTCGCCCGCCGTGCCTGCCGCGCCTGCCGTGGCCGCCGCGTCGGCATCAGCGAGAGCTCCGGTCCACAGCAGCCCGGCGACCTCCTCGAACTCGCGCTCACGGGCCAGCTCGATCGCGTCGTAGCCGCAGTAGCGGAGCTGATCCCCGGTGATCTCGGTCACCTGTGTCTCGATCACCAGCTCGGCCGGCCCGTCGGCG
>DASUHI010000091.1:0-17886 GCA_036273575.1 Streptosporangiaceae bacterium
CGGGCTCGGCGCGAACGGTGTACCCGGCGGCTGTCAGCGCGTCGCGGGCCCGGCCCGCGAGCGCCTCGAGGCCCTCGGCGTGGATGACGACCACGGTGCTCGCGCGGTCTCCGACCAGCGCGGGCAGCTCGGCGGTGACGCCGCTGCCCAGGATGACGTCGTAGGGCTGCTCGCCGCCGACGCCTATCCTGGTTGCGGTCATGGCATGCTCAGCCGGGCGGCGATGTCGTCGGCTATCTCAGCTGCCTCCCGGTCGTCTGTGCCGACCGTCATCGTCGCGAGCCTCTTGTACACAGGAATCCGCTGGTCGAGCAGGATCTTCAGGGTCGCGCGCGGGTTGCCGATCAGCAGCGGCCTGGCCTGGTTGAAGCCCACCCGCCTGGCCGCCTCCGCGAACCCCGTCTCCAGGTAGATGACCGTGTGGCCGGCCAGTTCAGCCTGAGTCTGGCGATCGAGCACGGCGCCGCCGCCGACCGCGACGACTCCGTCGCCCGCGGCGAGCGCGCGGGCGACGGCGGCGCGCTCGAGCGCACGGAACGCGGGCTCGCCGTCTTCGATGAAGATGTCGCTGACCTGCTTGCCCGCGGCGGACTCGACCAGCGCGTCGGTGTCTGTGAAGCTGACCCCGAGCCGGTCGGCCAGCAGCGCGCCGACGGTGGACTTGCCCGCCCCAGGCGGGCCTATCAGGACCGCAGCCGGTGCGTTCATCGGATCACCAGGTTCTCCAGGTAGCCGCGGATGTTCCGGCGGGTTTCCGCGACGGCGTCCCCGCCGAACTTTTCCAGCACGGCGTCCGCGAGCACGAGCGCGACTACGGCCTCGGCGACGACGCCCGCCGCCGGCACCGCCGTCACGTCGCTGCGCTGGTTGATGGCCTTGGCCGGCTCCCCCGTGCGGACGTCCACGGTGGCCAGCGCGCGCGGGACGGTCGAGATCGGCTTCATGGCCGCCCTGACCCTGACCGGGTCGCCCGTGCTCATCCCGCCTTCGATGCCGCCCGCCCTGTTCGTCAGCCTGCGCAGGCCGTCTGGTCCTGCCTCGATCTCATCGTGTGCCTGCGATCCGCGCCTGGCCGCGGTCGCGAAGCCGTCGCCGATCTCCACGCCCTTGATGGCGTGGATGCTCATCACGGCCCCTGCCAGCCTCGCGTCGAGCCGGCGGTCGCCGTGCACGTGGCTGCCGAGGCCTGGCGGCAGGCCGTGCACGACGACCTCGATCACGCCGCCTAGCGTGTCCCCCGCCCTGCGCGCCGCGTCTATTTCGGCCACCATCGCGGAGCTCACGTCGGGGTCCAGGCAGCGAACCGGGTCCGCGTCGATGGCCGCCAGTTCCGCGGGTTCCGGCAGCCGGCCGCCCGGCGCCGCGATGCCGCCGACGGCGACGACGTGGCTGAGGATCTCAGCGTGAGCCGCCTGGGCCAGGAACCTCCTCGCCAGCTCGCCGACGGCGACCCGCGCCGCGGTCTCGCGCGCGCTCGCCCGCTCCAGGATCGGCCTGGCGTCCTCGTGTCCGTACTTCTGCATCCCGGCCAGGTCGGCGTGCCCGGGCCGCGGCCTGGTCAGCGGCTCGTTGCGGGCCTGACCTGCGAGGTCCGCTGCGGGCACCGGGTCGGGCGACATGACCGTCTCCCACTTGGGCCACTCGGTGTTCGCGACCGTGATCGCGACCGGGCCGCCCAGCGTCCTGCCGTGCCGCACGCCGCCGGTGATCTCGACCTCGTCCTGCTCGAACGTCATCCGCGCGCCGCGGCCGTACCCGGCCCGCCTGCGCGCTAGCGCGGCGGCGACGTCGGCCGTGGTGATCTCCACGCCCGCGGGCAGCCCTTCGCAGATAGCGACCAGGGCGCGGCCGTGGGACTCCCCGGCGGTCAGCCAGCGCAGCATGCAGTCGATCTTGCCATGACCCGCGACGTGCCAGCGCTCACGCCGGCGCGCCAGCGGCGTCCAGCCAGATGGCGATGCCCCTGCGGAACCGGCCGCCAAGCCGTTCCATCACGGCGTTCCCTATCCCGGTCGCGAGCCCGGTGGTATCGAACACCGCGGTATCGGTACCGCCGGGGGACAGGGTCAGCGCGATCACGAGGTCGTGTTCGGCGCCACCGGGCCGCAACTCGAAACCGGCGACGGCACGCTGTCCCGCGAGAACGGCCGAGACCGCCTCGCGCACGTCGGGGTCCGCGCACGGGGCGGGCGCGTCCTCGCCCCTGGCGAGCGCGGCGAGCCTGGCGCCCTCGACGGCGAGCGGCACTGGCCCGGCCACGTCGACGATGACGGCGCACGAGTCAGCGGACGCCGCCTGCCACACGCGCGGCGCGGGCACGGGCACGGGGCGGGCGTCAGCCTGCCAGGCACGCATGGAATCCTGCGAGGTGAACGCCGGTATCGCCCGGCGGCCGTCCAGCCCTATCAGCGTCGGCATAGCCATCTCGGCGGCCTTCTCGCCGGAGAGCGGGGTGGCCGCTCGCCGGCCGGTGCGGTCAGGCCGGCCGTCTGTGTGCCCGGCCGCGTGCTCGACGTGGCTGGCAAGCACGGCCACCACCGGCACGAGCAGGCGGCTGGCCGCCAGCGCCTCAAGGACCGATTGCTCGCCGCCCTGACCTGCCGCGAAGGCCGCGAAGGCCGCGGTCACCCTGGCGTCCGCGGAGCCGTCGTCGTCGCGGAACGCGGGGTCGGGACCGCCAATGCCACGCACGGCCCCACTGTAGTTCGGAGCGGCGACCAGGAACTCGCGAGAGGACGGCTGTGCTGCCGCAATGCGGCATCTTAAGCTAGTCGTGGCAACCCAGACGGATCAGGCGCTAGTAATCTGACGCCGACAGAGTTCGGTTTCTCACCGTAAGTTGGGCACGTAACTTGCGTTTTGAGAGTTTCATTGAACTGATCTCTCGGCTACACAGGGGACCGCGTGCGGAACATCGCTCAGGCAACGCCGCTCGTCGCCACGGGAACGCTGATGCAAAAGCCGATCCCGCCGCGGCTGGTTGAGCCTTACCTGACGGGTCGCCGTGCCGTGATCGCCGGCTTCGTCTACAGGGCCGCCGACACATCGTTCACCGATCCCGCTGACTTCTATGCCGCGCTCGACCTCGGCTATGACGGCTCTGAGTTCCGTCCGGACATGACCGAGCTCTACGTGCTCAGGTGGACCGCCGCTGCCGTCGAGGCCTACCAGGTCCCCTACTCCGCCGAGCGCGGCGGAGACTGGACGGGCAAGCCGCCTTTCACGGGCACCGGCTATACTTCTTGGACTAGCCGCCCGATCCCTGAATTCTTCGTCGACTTGATGCCTATCCCGGTCGGAGCCGAGATCTACCGGATCGCCGGGGGGCGCGCGGACATCATCGCAAGATACGACGGGCAGGTCTGGCTCAGGCCTGCCGAGGGGATCTGAACGAGATGCGATACCGGCTGCTTGCTAGCTATCAGGGGGCGGGTTTTGAGGCCGGTGTCGGTCCCGAGGACACCGGCGTGGTGCTGTTCGCGGCATGCCCGCCGCCTGAGGCGCTCGGGTTCGAGCCGGCCACCGGCCACTGGCGCAAGCAGGTGGACCGCGCGGACGTGCAGACGTTGTACGAGTCGCGGCCGGTCGGCACGTTCCGGGGCGAGCGCTGCGTCGTTCTGGACGATCTCACCGATCGGCTGCACATCGCGTACCTGGGACACGACGCGTACCGGGCCGAGCAGCTCGGTTACTGGGAAGTCGACAGGGGCGTCTTCGAGCTCATCACCCCGCGCCAGGAGGTGACCGAGATCGTCGAGCAGCGGTTGCCCGTCGCCGCGCCCGGCGCGCCAGGCCACGGCGGCGAGCGCGCGAACGGCTCAGGGCCGCATCCGCCGTCGCCAGACCTGCTGTCCATGCCGCAGTACTCGGTGCCGGCCGGACAGGGCGCGCGCAGGCCAGTCGAAACCGCGCCGGCCGCGGACAAGGCACCGCTGCCGCTGGAGGCAGAGGCGATGCGCGCCGCCAGGAAGGCGAAGCAGGATCAGCCTGACTCGCGGCCGGCGCAGAGCGCGCCAGCGGGCCTGTCCGAGCCCTCCAGCGTCGTGCCGTCCATGGGGGACACCACCGCCTCCGTGCCCTCCTGGTCGCCGCAGTCGCCCGCACCGCCACCGCCGGGACCCGATGACGCTGGCGGGAACATGCCGCCAGGGCACGGTCAGTCCCTGGGGGTGAGCCTGCAGCCGGCGCCGTCCGTGCCAGGCGCGCCAGGCACCGTTCCAGGCAGCACGTCGATCAGCAACTCGCCAGGAGCCCTCAACCCCGCGGCGCCTGGCGCTCACGCGGCCGACGGCCAGATCAACGGCGCGTATCACGACTGCCAGCCGACCGGAGCCACTACGCCGCCAGGCCATGGCCTTCCCCGCGATCAGTTTGAGCGCCCGCTCCCTGGCCCCGCTGTCGCCGTTGCCGTCGCCGATCCCATCCTGACCGCCCCGTATGCCCCGGTCGCGCCCGTCGCCCCTGGCGTCCCTGAGGCACCAGGCACCCAACCCGCGTCCCGGCGGCGCCGGGCTGCGCGGCGGCGGCTGCCGACGCAGCGGATCTTCTCAGAACTCGCGGCCCAGGCGGGCATATCGGCGAGCGCCTATGCCGTCAACGACGACGTCGACGGCGCGATGTGCCTGGTCCGCACCGGCGAGGGCTTTGAGGTGTTCAACTCCCTCGCGGGTGCCAGACACGAGGTGCGGGTCTTCCGTGACGAGGAGTCCGCGTACTTCTACCTGTTCGGCGTGCTGGCGGCCGAGGCCGTGCGTACCGGAGTGCTGCGGCCGGCCCAGTAGGGCAGTCCCGCCACACGCGGCTCGTCGCGCTACCGCGATGATGAACCCATGACAGCGCCCAGCGAGCCCACGCAGTCCGCCGCACCGGCCGTGCCAGCCACGCCGGCCGCATCAGGCCAGGCACCGACGCCGCTGACCGGCGCGCAGTACGTGGTCAGCGCGGGTGACTACCGAGCGTGTGTCACCCAGCTAGGGGCCGGCCTGCGCGAGCTGACCTACCGCGGCCAGCCGCTGATCACCAGCTACCAGCCCGACGAGCTGCCGCCGGCCGGGTCCGGCGAGCTGCTGGCGCCGTGGCCGAACAGGATCGACGGCGGCCGGTATGACTTCGGCGGCGCGAGCTACCAGCTCGACCTCAACGAGACCCCTCGTGGCAACGCCATTCACGGCCTGACGCGGTGGGCGAACTGGGAACCCGCACAGGGCCTCGCTCCCGCAGCCTCCGAGCCGGCCCTGGATGGCGTGGCCGACCAGGTCTCGCTTGGCCACCGGCTTCTCGGCCGCCCCGGATATCCGTTCTGCCTGCAGCTGACGATCAGCTACCGGCTCGAGGCGAGCTCCGGCCTGCACGTCTCCGTCTCGGCGTGGAACGTCGGATCGCGGGCCGCCCCGTACGGCACCGGCTGCCACCCATACCTGACAACGGGCGACCCGGTCGTAGACGGCTGCGAGCTGCAGGTCGACGCGTCGCACTGGCTGCCAGCGGACGACCGGGGCATTCCCTCGCAGCCGCCGCAGGAAGTCGCAGGCACGCCCTTCGACTTCCGGATGGCCCGCCGGATCGATGACACCCAGCTGGACCACGCGCTCACGGGGCTGACCAGGGACGAAGCCGGACTGGCCTGGGCGCAGCTCGCAAACGGCCAGGTCAAGCTGGGGCTGTGGGCAGGGCCAGGCTATGACTGGCTGCAGGTGTTCACCGGCGACGCGCTGGCACCGCACATGCGGCGGCGCGCGCTGGCCATTGAGCCGATGACGTGCCCGGCGAACGCGTTCGTCACCGGGGACGGCCTGCTCACGCTCGCCCCTGGCGACAGCGTCACGCACACGTGGGGCATCGCCGTGCTTCAGCCGTGAGCCTGTGTCAGCCCTGACCAGTCATCGCGTCCCGGCCCGCGAGCAGGGCCGAGATCCTCGCCAGATCCGCAGGCGTGTCCAGATCGTCAGGCCGGCCTACGTCCCCGCACTCTACGGTCGTGACGAGGTCATGGCGCGCGCGCAGGAAACCGCGCGCACCGGCGTCGCCATGCGCCGCTGCCGCCGCATCGGCCCAGCGCGCCCTGCTGATCAGCACCGGGTTGCGGGGTTGGCCCGCGTAGCTTGCGACCGCGACCTCGGCGCCGCCGGCGAACGCGGCGATCAGGCGCCTGACCGCCTCAGGCCCGATCAGCGGCTGGTCGACCAGCGCGATCACGACCGCGTCCCGGTCGGCTGGGAGCGTGTCCAGGCCTTCTCGCAGTGACGATCCCATGCCGGTGCGCCAGTCAGGATTGTGCGCGGTAATCACGCCGGGCAGGCTGACCGTCACGGCGCCGGTCACCATCACGATCGGATCCGCTCCCCCGTCGCGGAGCAAAGCGACCCCCCGCTCGGCGAGCGTCACGCCGCCGACCTCGACGAGCGCCTTCGGCTGACCGAGCCGGCTGCCCTGGCCAGCGGCCAGCAGCAATCCGGCCACCCTGGGACGGTCCGGGTATCCCTCAGCCTGCACGATTGTCACGGTACGGCCAGGGTGTCAGTCGTGGTGGATCCGGCCCTCTGTCGCTGTCAGCGGCTGACCTGAGCCGCCCCAGCGCAACTGAATCAGCTCGGCCGCGATCGCGACGGCAGTCTCCTCAGGTGTGCGGGCGCCCAGGTCGAGCCCGACCGGCGAACGGAGCCTGGCAAGCTCGTCATCGGTCATGCCGGCTTCCCTCAGCCGCTCAAGCCGGTCCTCGTGCGTCCGCCTGCTGCCCATGGCGCCGATGTATGCCGCCGGCGCGCGCAGCGCGACCTCGAGCACGGGCACGTCGAACTTAGGGTCGTGCGTCAGCACGCAGATGACCGTCCGCTCATCGGTCGTGATCCCCGACAGGTACCGGTGCGGCCAGTCCGTGACCACCTCGTCGGCATCGGGGAACCTGGCGGCCGTCGCGAACACCGGTCTCGCGTCGCAGACCGTCACCCGGTAGCCAAGAAACTTGCCAATCCTCGCGACAGCCGCGGCGAAGTCGATGGCGCCGAAGACCAGCATCCTCGGCGGCGGAGCGAATGACTGCACGAAGACCGAGAGCTCGTCCATCCGGCGCTCACCGTCGGCGCCGTAGTGCCTGACGCCGGTCAGGCCCTGCGCGAGCATGCCCCTGGCATCGTCGTCGGTTGCCTGGTCGAGCCGGTCTCCTGAGCCCAGGTTCCCTGTCGTGTGCGGGTCGTGTCCGGCCGGCCAGATCACCCTCCTGGCCCCGACCGTTCCTGGTCCCTCGATCACGGTAGCGACCGCGACCGGCTCGCCCGCCCAGACGGCCCTGGCGATGTCGCCCAACTCCGCGTAGCGCTCCTTGCTGATGGGCTCGACGAAGATGTCGATGATCCCGCCGCAGGTCAGGCCCACGCTGAAGGCGGTGTCGTCGCTGACGCCGTAACGCTGAAGCACTGGCTGCCCGCTCGCGATCACGTCGGTGGCCAGTTCGTAGACCGCTCCCTCGACGCAGCCGCCTGACACGCTGCCCACCACCTCGCCGTCGGCGGACACGGCGAGCGCCGCACCAGGCTCCCGCGGCGCACTGCTGAACGTGCGCACGACGGTAGCCAGGCCGAACGTCTCGCCGGCGTCCCACCACTTGACGATCTGGTCGAGGATGTCTCGCACCTCGGTCTCCCGCCCTTTGTCAGAAACTCAGCGTACGTCGGTTCTGTGTAGTTGAGCGATTCGCCGGTCCGCGCTATTCCGGGGTCACCGCGGCCGGGCAATCCAGGAAATGCCAGGTCAGCCGGCCCAGCCAGCCGCCCTGAGGTCAGGCAGACCCTCGTGGCCGCCAGGGCCGGGGCCGGTCAGCCCGCGCAGCACAAGTGCCGTGTCGAGGGCCGCGATCACCGCCTCCCAGCCCTTGTCCTCTGAGCTTCCTGGCCCGCCGCATCGCTCCCTCGCCTGCGCGAGCGTGTCACAGGTCAGCACCCCGTTCGCGAGGGGTGTGCCCGTATCGAGCGAGACCCTCGTCAGTCCGTAGGTGACCGCATCGCAGACATAGTCAAAATGCGGCGTTCCGCCCCTGATGACGGTTCCTAGGCACGCCACTGCGTCGTGCTGCCTGGCCAGCGCCGCGGCCACGACCGGGAGCTCGACAGCTCCAGCGACCCGCACGACCGACGGCGACTCCACCCCGCACGCGTGCGCGGCGGCCACCGCCCGGTCCAGCAGCATGTCGGTGATCTCGCCGTTCCAGCGCGTCGCCACGATGCCAAGCCGCAGCCCGGCGCCCTGCACCGGCTTGGCGTCCGGACGACCGGTACCGCTCACCGCGCGCCCCCCGCGGCCGCGTTTCCCGGCGCCAGCCCGGCCGCTGGGTCCCCGGCGGCGAGCCCGTCCGCCGGCTCGGCGAGCTCTATCAGGTGACCAAGCCTGTCCCGCTTGGCGATCAGGTAGCGCAGGTTGTGCGGTGTGGCGCTGACCGGCATCGCGACCGTTCCCGTAACCTTCAGGCCGTAGTCAGAGAGCCCCTTGATCTTGGCGGGGTTGTTCGTGAGCAGGCGCAGCGAGCAGACGCCGAGATCGGCGAGTATCTGCGCGCCTGTCGAGTACTCGCGCGCATCTACCGGGAACCCCAGCTCGGTGTTGGCGTCGACTGTGTCCGCGCCCGCGTCCTGGAGCTGGTAAGCCCGCAGCTTGCTGAGCAAGCCGATGCCGCGGCCCTCGTGACCGCGCAGGTACACCACGATGCCGCGGCCTTCGGCGGCGATCGCCGCCATGGCCGCGTTGAGTTGGGTGCCGCAGTCGCACCGCTGCGACCCGAACACGTCGCCGGTCAGGCACTCGGAGTGCATCCTGACCAGGACGTCGGGCGCCTTCTTGCCGTCCGGTGCCGACTCGATGTCGCCGAGCACCATCGCCAGGTGCTCGGTGCCGTCCATCGAGTTCAGGTAGCCGATGGCGCGCCACTGACCGTAGGAGTTGGGAACCGTTGTCTGCACGACGCGGCTGACCATCCGCTCGGAATAGCGGCGGTACTCGATCAGCTGCGCAATGGAGATCAGCGCGAGGCCGTGCTCGTCGGCGAACGCGCGCAGGCCCGGCAGCCTGGTCATCGTGCCGTCGTCGTTGACGACCTCCGCGAGCACTCCCGCCGGGGTGAGCCCGGCCAGCCGGGCCAGGTCGACCGCTGCCTCGGTGTGCCCCGGCCGGCGCAGCACGCCCCCGCTCATGTAGCGCAGCGGGAAAACGTGCCCTGGGCGTACCAGCTCGTAGGGCTCCGTGGCCGAGTCGACAAGCGTCCGTACGGTCCGCGACCTGTCAGCGGCCGAGATGCCGGTCGTGACCCCGTCCCTGGCGTCCACGCTGACCGTGAACGCCGTCCGCATCCGCTCGTTATTCTGGGTAGTCATCAGCGGCAGTTGCAGCCGATCCAGTTCCTCGCCGAGCATCGGGACGCAGATCACACCGCTGGTGTGCCTGATCGTGAACGCCAGCATCGCTGGCGTAGCCTTGCTCGCGGCGAAGATGATGTCTCCCTCGTTTTCCCTGTCGGCGTCGTCGACCACGACGACAGCCCGGCCAGCGGCGACATCGGCGATGGCGCGCTCCACGGTGTCGAGCACCACGCCGCCCACCTCGGCGGTCATCGCTGCTCACCGCCCGACAGCAGCCGCTCGACGTATTTCGCGATGACGTCGACCTCGATGTTCACCCGCTCGCCGGACGTGACGCTGCCCAGCGTCGTCCGCGCCAGCGTTTCCGGGATCAGGCTGACCTCGAACCACGGTTCGCTCTCGCCGAGAGGACTCAGTCCCGACACGGTGAGGCTGACGCCGTCGACGGCGACCGATCCCTTTTCCGCGACATAACGAGACAGCGCGGCCGGAATCGAGATCCGCAGCACGCGCCACCGCTCCGCCGGCCTGACGCCGGTCACCACGCCGGTGCCGTCTACGTGGCCCTGGACGATGTGACCGTCAAGGCGCCCGCCGGCCGGCGCGGCGCGCTCCAGGTTGACAGGGGCTCCCGGCGCCATGCTGCCGAGCGTGGACCTGGCCAGCGTCTCCCCCATCACGTCGGCAGAGAACTGGTCACCGTCTGTCCCGGTCACGGTCAGGCAGACGCCGTTGACCGCGATCGAGCTGCCGGCCGCCGCGCCCGCGGCAACCAGCGGTGCGTGAATGGTGAGCCTGGCCGAATCGGCCAGCACATCGAGCCCGGCAGCTTTGCCGAGCTCTTCGACGATTCCGGTGAACACCGCGCCTCCAGCCTGTCCATCAAGGCTCCGGGGCGCGAAAGACGCTCGTTGCGCGGCATGCGAATCAAGGGATCAAACCCCTGGCCCGCGCGAGCCGCGTGCGTGCTGCCTCCCATCCGGACTTTCACCGTCGGTACCGGGATTTCGCCGGTTCAACCGGCCGATGGCCTCGGCCGGGTCGCGGACTGTCACCGCCGGCTCGGAGTTTCACCGACCCCGGAGCACGCTTAACTACGCAAACCATTATGCCACGAGCGGCTATTCCGCTCCGATCCGGCCAGGCTCAGGACGTCGCGCTGCTCCGGCGGGCCAGTGCGTCTACCGTCACCGCGCCGAGCAACACGCCTGCCGTCCAGATGTTCTGGGCAGCCGCACCGAGCCCGAGAAGCTGCAGGCCGTTGTAGATCACCCCGACCACCAGTCCCCCGAGTACCGCGCCGAGCATCCGGCCGCGGCCGCCGAAGAGGCTGACTCCGCCGATCACGGCGGCTGCCACGGCATACAGCACGTACTGACCGCCCTGGAAGTTGCTGGACATGCCGCTCAGGTTCGAGGAGTAGATGATGCCGCTGACGCCGGCGGTCAGGCCGCAGAGCATGAACGCGGCGATCCTGATCCTGCTCAGGTTGACGCCGGCCCGCCTGGCTGCCTCGGCGTTGCCGCCGATCGCGTAGACGTACCTGCCGAACCTGGTCCTGTTCAGCAAGATGGTCCAGACCACGAGCAGGCCGAGGATAACCAGCACCACCCAGGGCACGCCCTCGACAACGGAGAATCCGACGCCCCGGTTGGTGTTGCTGATCAGCACCACGACGACGCCTGCGACGGCCATCGCCGCGATCTTCAGGACGGTCACGGTGATCGGGGGCGCTGCGAGCTTGTGCCGACGGCGGTTGATGTCGCGGAGTGCCATGAAGAGACCCGCGACAGCTACCGCCGCGATCATCACGATCCAGCTCGCAGCGGGGCTCATACTGCCGCCTTCGATGGCGTTCAGCACGCTGCTGGTCATCCTGATGGTGCCGCCAGAGTTCGGCGCGGCCATATCGATGAAGGCAAGGAGCAGCCCGAAGCCGCCGAGATAACCGGCCAGCGTCACGACGAACGATGGCAGCCGCAGCCAGGTGATGATCAGGCCCTCGAGGCCAGCGTAAGCGGCGCAGAACGCCAGGCCGCCGATCACGCCAACCCACCAGGGCGGCGGGTGCGCACCGGACAGGATCCACAGCGTGACCACCGCGCCGAGCGCAGCGTTGTAGCCCACGGACAGGTCAATCTCGCCCAGGAGCAGCACGAAGACCTCGGCCATGCCAAAGGTCACGATGAACGCCGCCTGGGTGATGAGGTTCACCAGGTTGCCCGCCGAGAGGAACAAGTGGCTACGGATCTGGAAGTAGATGACGATCACTATCAGCCCGAGCACCACGGGGAGCACGCCGCTCTCGCCGCTTCGCACCCGCCGGAACCAGATCCTGATGTACTCACCGAGCGAATCGGCGATCAGGTCAGGAGCGCTCGTGGTGACGGCGGCGCCGTCGGCCGCGCCCTCCATTCGCTCCGCGTCGCTGACGAGGGCAACCGGACCGCCGGTTTCGGTGTCCATGTCGCCGCGATCTGCCGGTGCCATAGCTCAGCCCTCCAGCGCGTTGGTGCCGCGAGACGCCGCGGTTTGGTTGCCGTTGTGCCGGGAGGACGTGCCGGTAGTCATGATCTCCACGACTGACTGCGGGTCGAACTCGGTGGCCGGGCCCTGAGCCACGAGCTGTCCGAGGTAGAGCACGGCGATCCGGTCGGCGACCCGGAAGACGTCGTTCAGGTTGTGGGAGATGACCACGACGGCGTGACCGCGGCTGGCCAGCCGCGTGATCAGGCTCAGCACGAGCTCAGTCTGGCTGACGCCGAGGGCTGCCGTTGGCTCGTCCATGATCACGAGCCTGGCCTCGAGCATCACGGCCTTGGCGACGGCCACGGACTGCCGCTGACCGCCGGAGAGCGACCCGACGGTCTGCCGCACCGAGCGGACCGTGGTGACGGCCAGGTCCTTGAGAGTCTGCTTCGCGGTCCGCTCCATCGAGATCTCGTCCATGATCCCGAACTTGAGCGGCTCGTGACCGAGCATCATGTTCTGCACGATGTCGAGGTTGTCGCAGAGTGCCAGGTCCTGGTAGACCGTGGCGATCCCGAGCGCTGTTGCGTCCTTGGGGCTCCTGATGTGCACCGGGTGCCCGTCCCATCTGATCTGGCCGCCGGACGGCTCCCAGATGCCCGCGATGCACTTGATCAGAGTCGTCTTGCCCGCGCCGTTGTCGCCGACCAGCGCGGTCACCTGTCCGGCTGGAATGTCGAGATCGACGTTCGTCAGCGCGTGGACCGGCCCGAAGCTCTTTCCGATGCCTCGCAACTCAAGCAGCGCGACCGAAGGGTCGGCCGGTTCCTGCTGTGTGGACACCTCGCCGGGCGGCGCCCCGCCCGCGTTCGCGGGCGGGGCGTCGTCTGGCTTCCCAAGGTTCACCACTGCCGGAGGCTTTCGCTCCGAGCCTTCATGATTACCCCGAGATTCCGGCTGCCTGACAGGCGGCCTTGTACTTGGCCGTGCACAGCTGGGACGCCGGCACGAACTTGTCCGCGATGACCGTCGAGTTCATATTCGACGTGGTCACCCACGTGGGCGTCAAGAGCACCGACGGCACCTGGACGTTCGCCTTGGTGTCGGCCGTGGTCTTGCCGCCGGTCAGGGACGTTGGCGGGGTCTCGCCGGCGCGCAGGTACATCGCCAGCGCCGCGGCCGCCTGGGCCTCCAGGTAGATCGGCTTGTAGACGGTGCCGCACTGGTAGCCGGCGAGGATGTTCTGCAGGCCGATCAGGGTCGCGTCCTGGCCGGTGACCGGGAAGGTCTTGGCCTTAACGCCCTTGCGCTGCAGGTAGGTGATGATCGGCGCGGCGTTCTCGTCGTTCGGCGTGAGCACCGCGTTGATGTTGCTGTGGGCGGTGAACTGCTGCTGGAACTCGCTCAGCGCGGTCGGCGGGTCCCAGGTGCCGGCGGCCTTGCCGACCTGGTGCCAGCCACCGCCGTTGAACTTCGGCTTGAGCACGGCGTTGTAGCCCTGGCCGAACAGCGTGGCGTTGTTGTCGGTCGGGTCACCGTACATGACCAGCACGTTCGGGTTCTTGACCTTCCAGGCGGCCACGCAGTCGACTAGACCCTGCCCGATCTTGGTGCCCACCAGCACGTTGTTGAAGCTCACGTAGAACTGGCGGCTACCGCCGAGCGTCAGCCTGTCGTAGTCGATCACCTTGGCGCCGTGCTTGGCCGCGTAACTCTCGATCGACGCGCCGACGGTCGAGTCGAGCGGGTCCATGATCAAGACGCTGGCGCCCTTGGTGATCGCCGTCTGCGCGTCGCTCAGCTCAGTGGCATCGCTGCCCTGCGCATTCTGAACGGTGAACTGCGAACTGGAAAGGCCCGCCAGCTGCAAAGCCTTGGTCAGATAAGGCGCGTCGAATTCGGTATAGCGCGCCGAAGAGACCGTGTCTGGCAGGATGACCGCCACATTGCCCTTCCCCGCTTTCGCGAGCGGCTTGAGCTGCGACATGGCGGAGAACGAATTGTTAAAGTCTGACGCTGAAATCTGCGGCATGGGCGCCGAGCTGCCGCCGCCTCCGCCGCCGCCTCCGCTCGGAGCCGAGCTGCCGCACGCCGCGGCGACGAGGGCCGCGCTCGCGGCCACCGCCACCAAGGCGACTTTCTTCGTTACTTGCTGCAAAGAGACCACCCGTTTCTTCGTGGCCGGATGAGGCCGCCAATCATCGGCGCCAGTCTGCGGGTCCCGCAGCGGCTCCTCGTTGACCTGAACTCTAGAAGTCCGATCATGAACGCGGTCGTTAACATCCGCTGTTGCGCATGAAAATTCTGTAAACGCGGCCGCCCCCAACGGCTGCTAATCCGGCGCAAACCGGTATCCGGCTCGCGGCTGGGTCAGGATCAGGGGCGCTCCTCCGTCGTCCTCGAGCTTCGCCCTGAGCCTTCGGACATACACCCGAACATACTCCGTCTCGGTCTCGTAGCCATGTCCCCAGACCCGGCGGAGTAGGTGCGCGTGTGTCAGCAGCTTGCCGCGGTTCGTCGCGAGCTCGCGCAGCAGCGCGAACTCAGTCGGCGTCAGGTGCACCCTCTCGCCGCGGCGGAACACCTGCTCGCCGGCCAGGTCGATGCGAAGCTCGCCGGCGTCGATCAGCTGCGGCACCGAGTTGCCTGGAGTCGCCGGCCTGGTGCGGCGCAGCGTCGCCGCGATCCTGGCGAGTAGCTCCTCGATGCTGAAAGGCTTGGTCATGTAGTCGTCAGCGCCCATGTTCAGCGCCGTGACCTTGTCGCGCTCGCCGCCCCGCGCCGAGACCACGATGATCGCCACGCCAGATCGCTCCCGCATCAGCCGGCACAGCTCGAAGCCGTCGGCCTCAGGCAGCATCAGATCGAGCAGCACGATGTCGGGCTCCTCGGTGTCCAGCAGTTGCAGGGCGCGCGAGCCGTCGGCTGAGACCACCGTGTCGAAACCACGGACCGCGAGGTTCGACCTGATCAGGTCCACGATGTTGGGGTCGTCCTCGACGACGAGCGCGCGCGTCGGGCCGGCCGGGCCCGAGCCGGCCTGGCCCGAGCCTGCCTGCTCCGTGTCAGGCTGTGCAGCGCCCGCCGGCCCCGTGCCGCATTGCGCAGTCACGAGCGCCGTGCCTCCCTCTGCGGTCGCCGCTCAGACCCTGACAGGGTTCCCGGCAGTCCATGGCCGTCCTCGACAGGCAGCTTGACCACCAGGCTGGCGCCGGCCTCGCTGCGAGCCACCTCAAGCAGGCCGCCGTGAGCGGCCACGATACCCCGCGCGATGGACAGCCCGACGCCCGCGCCCGCCGTCCCGGCGCGCGACCGGCGCCGCGGTTCGAACGGCGCGGCGGCGACGTCCGCGGGCAGGCCGATTCCGTCGTCGCTGACCTCGATCGCCACGGAACCGCCGCCCGCCGGCCTCGCCTGGACCCGCACCGAAGTCCCGGGCGCGTTGTGGCCTACGGCGTTGCCGAGCAGGTTCACGAAGACCTGCTCGAGACGGTCATGGTCTGCCCAGATCGCTGGCAGGCCAGGCGCGCACCAGATGTCGACCATCGCCGCACCATCGGGCGGCAGGCACGCGACCGCTGCCTCGAGCACGAGCTCGAGGTCGCACCAGTCTGGTTGCAGCCGCAGGATGCCAAGCTCGATCGCGGAGAAGTCGAGCAGGTCCTCGACCAGCCTGCCGAGCCTGGTCGACTCGGCGGAGATCCTCGTAAGGAACCGCTCCTGGGACTCGGCGTCCCAGGTCACGTCCGGCTGCAGCAAGCTGGTGGCGTAGCCGCGGATCGCGGTGAGCGGGGTCCGCAGCTCGTGGCTGAGCCTGGACAGGAAGTCGCGCTGTAGTTCCTGCGAGCGCCGGAGCGCCGTGGCCTCCTGGAGCGCGATCCCGGCCTGCTCGCGCTCCAGCGCGAGCCGGAACGAGTGCGCCGCGTCCTCGATCAGCACGGTCGCCTCGGACGTGGGCGGCGGCGGACCCGCGCACCAGCTCGCGAGCAGCACGCTCGGCCCGGCGGGCGCCGCGAACGTCACGGCCAGGTGCCACTGGCCATCCGGGCCCGGCTGACGCCGCGCGGTTCCGTTCTGCCCCTGAGCTGAGCTGATCGCGGCGGCCAGGGCGATCGCTTCTTCCTCGGGTGTGCTGGCGACCTGCCGCCCGCCGGTGGCGTGGCCGCGCAGCAGCGGAGCGCCGCCGTCGCCGACGGTCAGCAGCATGACCTCGTCCGCCTGCAGCCCGCGGCACAAGAACGCCAGCGCCAGGCCGAGGCCGTCGCCGACCGGGATCGGGCCCGCCAGCGTCTCGAGCACCTCCCTGATCGTCTCCAGGACGCGGTTGCGCTCGGTCACCTCGTCGAGCAGCCGGTCCCGCTCGATCGCGCTCGCCGCGTACCCCGCGTACACGGTGACGAGCTCGAGCTGTTCGCGCTCCGGCTCGCCAGGCGTCTCACGGAACACCGTGATGACGCCGGTCAGCCCGTCCCTGGCCAGCACCGGCACAGACCAGGAACTCGCGACGCCTGCGACGGCGGCGAGCCCGGCGAAGGGCGACCAGCCGGCCCGCGCGTCCGGCACGATGACCGGCCTGACGGCCGCCGCAGCCTGGCCGGCCGGCCCGCCGCCCGCGCCGAATGGCAGCGTGGCCCACTGACTGAGCAATTCGTCAGGCAGCCCGAGGGACGCGGTGCACTCCAGCTCAGCGCCGTCCGCGAGGTGAATGCAGAGCCGATCGGACCCGAGCGCCGCGCCGAGCGCGGACAAGATGAGGGACAGGCTCGACGACGGGTCAGCGGCCACCAGACGGCCGGTCAGCCCGTGCAGCCTGGTCAGCTGGCGCCTGGCCGAGGAGTCGATCTCCTGGCCGGACAGCAAGGCGGCGACGTCGTCCGGCCGGACCGCGGCGGACTCGACGTCCGCGACGACCCGCCCGTGCCGCAGCACGACGATCCTGTCGGCCAGCCGGAACATCAGGTCGAGGTCATGGCAGGCGATCACGATCGTCTTCGACTTGTCCCGCAGCGCCGCGATCAGCTCCTCCACCTGGGCGGCGTAGCGAATGCTGAGCGACGCCGTCGGCTCGTCGAGCAGCAGCAGTTCGGGCTGGTCGGCCATCGCCCTGGCGATCGCTATCAGCTGCCGCTGGCCGCCGGACAACGAGCGGATGCTCCGCGTCGTGTCAGTCAGCGGGATGCCGAGCCTGGCGAGCATCGCCGACGCGTCGGAGTGCATCCTGACCTCGGACAGCAGGTGCCGGCGGCGCTCCCGCCCGAGCAGAAGGTTGGAGGCGATATCGAGGTTGTCGCACAGCGACAGGTCCTGCCACACGACGCCGACCCCGTTCCTGGCGGCGGTGACCGGGTCGGCCGGCAGGGGCCTGCCGCCCAGCAGGATCTCCCCGCCGCTCGGCGCGATGTCACCGGCCAGGCAGCGGACCAGCGTGGTCTTGCCGGCGCCGTTCTCCCCGGCCAGCGCGACGACCTCACCCGCCCTTATCTCCAGGTCGATGCCGTCGAGCGCGCGCACCGGGCCGAACCGCACGGCCAGGCCGCGGACGCTGACAACGGACGGCACGTCGCCCCTGCCAGGCCCGGAGCCAGACCCAGAGCCGGGCCCGGAGCCAGGACCCGCACTGCCGTTGGCCGCCGCTCGCGCCGCGTGCGCGGCGTCAGATAGCGCAGTCATACCCTCATTGTGCTCTGAAATGAGAAGTGACCTGGCAAAACGAGCGGTCGGATCCTCCGCGTCCCGCCGCGTGGCCCGCGCCGCCATGCGGCGCTAGGGCAGCTTCCAGTCGATCTCCTCTCCGCCCTGCTCGACGAGCAGCGCGCTCGCCCTGCTGAACGGCCGCGACCCGAAGAACCCGTGGTCGGCCGACATGGGGCTCGGGTGCGCCGACTCGATCAGCGGGACGCCGGCCAGCAGCGGCGCCAGGTTCCTCGCGTCCCGGCCCCACAAGATCGCCACCATCGGGACGCCGCGGGCCGCGAGCGCGCTGATGGCCCGCTCGGTGACCGCCTCCCAGCCCTTCCCGCGATGCGAGCCAGGCTTACCGGGCTGCACCGACAGGACCCTGTTGAGCAGCAGC
>DASUHI010000092.1:0-9628 GCA_036273575.1 Streptosporangiaceae bacterium
TGGCCGTGCCGTCGTCGTGGACGATCAGCCTGGCTGTCTCGCCACAGTCCGCGTCCGCCGCCGTGATCTCGACGTAGCTCGCCACGCCGATTCCCAGCTGCAGCACGTCGCCGCGCTCGCGGCGGCGCGCCTGCTCGGCCCTGAGGTCGGCGTACCCGGCGCCCTCGAGCACCTTGTCCAGTGCCTCCACGTACGCGCCTGTGTCGTAGATGGCGCCCGCGGCCGTGGTGAACGGGAACTTGTCCGCCGGCACCAAGTTGATCCTGCGGACTTCAGCGGGGTCCATGCCGATCTCGGCAGCGAACAGGTCCATCGCTCGCTCGATCGCGGCCGTCGCCTCGGGGCGCCCGGCACCGCGGTACGCCGAAATTGGCGTGGCGTTCGTGACCACGACGTCGTAGCCGGTCTCGACGTGCGGGATCGCGTACGGGCCAGATGCCATCAGGCTGGTCAGGAACGGCAGGAACCCGGCCATCCTCGGGTAGGCGCCGGTATCCTGCACGATCCGCAGGCGGTAGGCATGCACCCGGCCGTCCCTGCTGCCGCCGATCGTGATGCGGTGCCGCTGGGCCCGGCCGTGCGTCATCGCGAGCATGTTCTCACTGCGGGTCTCGGCCCAGCGCAGCGCGCGTCCGATGTGCTTGGCGGCCCAGGCGACGATGAGCGCGTCCCTGTCGACGCCGATCTTTGCGCCGAACCCGCCCCCGACGTCCGGGGCGACGACACGAATGTTCGCCGGGTCAAGGCCGAGCGCCGTCAGGATGAACCGGGAGATCTGCGCGTTCTGGGTGCTGACCCAGACCGTCAGCTTCCCGTCTTTCCACTCGGCCGCGGCGGCACGCCCCTCGAGCGGCACAGGTGCGAGCCGCTGGTTGACGATCTCGTGCTCGACGACCACCTCGCAGCCCTCGAAGGCCGCATCGTCGCCCGTGAACCCGGTGCTCACCGCGACATTCGTGCCAGCGTCAGGGAAAAGCAGCGAGTCCGCGGACAAGGCGCCGTCGAAGCCGACGACCGCGGGCAGCGGCTGGTAGTCCACGCTCACCAGCTCGGCGGCGTCCTCGCCCTGGTACCGGTCGTCGGTGATGACGATCGCGACCGGCTCGCCGACGAAACGCACCCGGTCGACCGCCAGCAGGGGCTCTGACCACTTGCCGCCCAGCGGCAGCGGAGCCCCCTCCGTGCCCGTCATTCCGCTGTCAGGCGGGGGCGGAGGCAGGTCATCCATGTCGGCGACAGTCAGCACCGCGACCACCCCAGGCGCGTCCTTGGCGGCGGAGGTGTCGATCCCCGTGATGGCGGCGTGGGCGATCGGGCTGCGCACGAACGTCACCCGCGCGGCGTGAGCGAGTTCGGGTAGTCGCAGGTCATCGACGTACGTGCCGCCGGCGGTCAGCAGCCGAGGGTCCTCGGTCCTTACCACCCTGGTACCTAGGATGCTCATCTGGCTTCCTGCCTTCCAATGCCTCCGCCCGGTGCGGGGGCAGGCGCGTGAGCGCGCGTGGCC
This sequence comes from Streptosporangiaceae bacterium, assembly GCA_036273575.1. GTDB lineage: Bacteria > Actinomycetota > Actinomycetes > Streptosporangiales > Streptosporangiaceae > Chersky-822. The sequence goes on from DASUHI010000092.1 coordinate 1,508, forward strand.
AGCCGGTCAGGCTCGCGGTGCGCTCAGTATTACGGCGAGAACGTCCTCATCGCAACCGTGTGCACAAGTTCCGACTGTGACCACTTTGTCCGGCCGCCGCCGCGGAAGCAGGGACATCGCGCGCTGCCGGACGGTACAACTACGAGATATCGCCACCCGGGCGGCGCAGGCAGCCCGGGCCCAGCCGATCCGAGGGAGCAGACATGATCGAGCCTTATCAGGCCCTTGGCCTGGTGCCGACGATGCGCGGCATCCGCCGCAGGGACGACATCGCTGTCAACCTCGAGCATCTCTCGCACCTGATCAAGGCGGCGTCGTGGCTGTCCAGCCTGGACCTGCCGGTCCGGCTGATCTGCGTGCCTGAAGGTGCGCTGCAGGGCTTCAACGACGAGGTCCTCGACCTGGACCACGAGCAGTTCGCCGCGGAGTGCGCGATCGACATCCCCGGCCCTGAGACGGACTACCTCGGCGGCCTTGCCAGGCAGTGGAACGCGTTCATCATGGCTCAGGCCAAGGCCAGGCACCCGGAGTTCCCTGGCAGGTTCTTCAACGCAGGGTTCGTGCTCAGCCCGGACGGCGAGGTCATCCTGCGGCATCACAAGGTCGCGCCGCTGCTGCCGGTCGAGCACTCGGTCACGCCGCACAACGTCTGGGACAGGTGGATCGAGCTGTACGGACGTACGCTGGACGCGTTCTACCCGGTCGCGGACACCGAGATCGGCAGGCTCGGCTTCCTGATGGCCAACGAGGGCTCGTACCCGGAGAACGCGCGCGGCCTGGCGATGAACGGCGCCGAGGTGGTCTACCGCGGCCCCTACCCGCACCCGCACGTAGGGAACGGCCTGTTCGAGATCCAGAACAGAGCGCGCGCGCTGGACAACAACCTGTACGTGATCGCCTGCAACGTCGGCACGTATTACCTGCATACCGACTCCGACACGCCCATCGACACGTTCGGCGGCGGCTCAGCGGTCATCGACTACCGCGGGCAGATCGTCGGCAGACACGACTACAGTGGCGGTTCCTCCTGGGTGGCGGGCACAGTCGACGTCGAGGCGCTGCGCAAGTTCCGCGCCAGTGCCCAGTGGGACAACTGGATCAAGGACCTAACCACGGAGCAGTACCAGCTGATCTACGAGCGGCCGATCTACCCGAAAAACCTGTACCTGGACCGCGCCCCCTTCGGGCACGAGGATTACCGGCGCGAGGTCATCGACAGGCAGATCGAGCTGATGCACGACCGCGACATCTGGGTTCGCCCTGGCAGCTAGCCGGGTGGCGCGGCGGCCGCCTGGCCGGAATGCGCCGACCATCCCGGCTGGTTGCAACCCGCGTGGACGACACACGCGATGACTCAACCGATCTTGCGGTGCTGGACTTCGTCGGCATCGAGTACGGCGAGACGGCCAGCGCGTCGGTGGCCGGGGCGGTCGGGATCGCCCAGGCCGTGGAGGCGGCCGGGTACCGCCGGTACTGGGTATCCGAGCACCACAACATGCGGAGCCTGGCGTGCTCGGCGCCTGAGCTGCTGACCGCCCATGTGGGGGCGCTGACGTCGAGGATCAGGGTCGGCGCGGCGGGGATCATGCTACCGAATCACGCGCCGCTGAAGGTGGCCGAGACATTCCGCACGCTGCTCGCGATGTACCCGGGCCGGATCGACCTCGCGCTCGGCCGCGCGCCAGGAACGGACCCGCTGACGGCGCACGTGCTGCGCCGCGGCATGGTTACGGATCCGGCCGCCGAGTTTCCCGGCCAGGTCGGTGAGTTGCTCGCGTGGCTGGCCGACGATTTCCCCGCCGGCCATCCGTACGCCCAGCTGGTCGCCGCACCTGTGGTCGCCGAGCAGCCCGAGATCTTCGTGCTGGGATCCAGCGAATACGGCCCGCGCTTCGCCGCCGTCAACGGGATGAGCGCGGCGTTTGCGCACCACATGAGCCCGGACATCGCGTTCGAAGCGCTCCGCGGGTACCGGCGCGACTTCCAGGCTCGCACCCCGGGAGCCGGTCCTTACTCGGCCATGTCCGTGCTGGCCTTCGCCAGCGAAGACGACCAGGCCGTGCTGGACTTCGAGGCTGCCTGGACTCTGACGATCGCCAACCTCAGGCGCGGCGTGCGCGAGCCACTGCGGCCCGAGCAGGTTCAGGAGCTCGCGAGGTCGGCGGAGTTCAGGTCCGCGAGGCGCGACGACGGCCGGATGGTCACTGGCGAGCCGAAGGCGGTGGCCGAGCGGTTGCTCGAGATGAGGGCCGCGGCGGAGGCCGACGAGATCGTCGTCGTCACGCCGAGCCTGGACCGCGGCCGCCGCAAGGCCAGTTACACCGCGCTCGCCGACGCCTGGCGCAAGGCCGTTTGACCGTTAGACCTAGAGAAAACGGTTCTATACGCAGTTTTCTCTCCCTCGAAGCACGTCGGGCACCGATGATAGCCAGATGATCGACCTGATCCTTCGCAACGCACGGCTGGCCGGACAGGACGCCGTCAGTGACCTCGGCGTCGATGGCGGTGTCATCGTCGACTTCGGCGGCGACGCGACCGCCGCGGAAACCATTGACCTTGGCGGGCGGCTGGTCACGCCGCCGCTGGTGGAGCCGCACATTCACCTGGACGCGGTGCTCACGGTAGGTCAGCCGCGGCCCAACGTGTCCGGCTCGCTGTTCGAGGGCATCGCGGTATGGGCCGAGCGGGTCGCCGACCTCAGCTACTCCGACGTGCAGGCCCGGGTGAGCCAGATCCTGCGCTGGCAGGTCGCCTGCGGCGTTCAGCATGTCCGCAGTCACGTCGACGTCTGCGACCCCGAGCTGCGGGCGCTGCGAGCGCTCGTTGACCTGCGGGAACAGGTGCGCGGTGTGATCGACCTGCAGCTCGTCGCGTTTCCCCAGCAGGGCATCCTCGGCTTCGACGGCGGCCGCGAGCTGATGCGCCGTGCCGTCGAGCTCGGGGCCGACGTCGTCGGCGGGATCCCGCACTTCGAGCTGACCCGCGAGGACGGCGTGGAGTCGGTGAAGTTCGCGATGGCGCTGGCCGACGAGCACGGCCTGCGCGTGGACATCCACTGCGACGAGACGGACGACGATCACTCACGCTTCGTCGAGGTCATGGTCGCCGAGACGATCCGCCGCGGCATGTCTGGCCGGGTCACCGCGAGCCACACGACGGCGATGCACTCCTACAACAACGCCTACGCGTATCGCCTCATCGCCAACATCGCCAGAGCCGGCCTGCACATGATCACCAATCCGCTTGACAACGCGGTGCTGCAGGGGCGCTTCGACACCGGGCCGATCCGCCGCGGCCACACCAGGGTGAAGCAGTTGCTCGAGGCCGGCGTCAACGTGTGCATCGGCCACGACTCCGTGATGGACCCGTGGTACCCGCTCGGGTACGGCGACCCGCTGCAGGCCGCGTTCGTGCTCGTGCACCTCGGCCAGATGTCCGGCGACGCCGAACTGCGGCAGCTAATCGAGATGATCACGACGAACTCAGCCAGTGCGCTCGGCGTCGCAGGCTACGGACTGCGCGCGGGAGGGCCGGCTGACCTCGTGGTCTTCGACGCTCCCACCGAAGCCGACGCGCTGCGCCTCGTGGCGCCGCGCACGCTGGTCCTGCGCGGCGGCAAGGTCCTCGCCAGGGCCACGCCGGCACAGCACACGGTGATCTGGGACGGAGCCGAGGAGGAGGTCACGTTTCTGCGCGAGTGACCACCTCCTCGGCCCGGCCGAATCAGGCCGCCGGGACTCCGGCGGGTTCGTCGGGGATGTGCAGCGTCTCCTCCACGCTCGCCTCGCCCTGGAGCCTGAAGAACAGCGCGTACAGCAGCGCCGCGAGCACGAAACCGACCTCGAACGCGATATCGCCGAACGCCGCCACGTGCTTGGGCACGACCCCTACGTACTTGATCTGGTTCGCGAAGAAGTAGATCGACACGGCGGTCGCGATGGCCATCGCCGCGAAGCCCGCCCACGGGTTGTGCCTGCGGTCGAAGAGCAGGCCGGCGACGCGCTTGCCGCGGCGGAGGAACTGATCGGCGAAGAACACGCCCAGCCACGGTCCGATCCAGTACGCGATGATCAACAGGAAGTCGTTGTACTTCGCGCCCGCATCCTTCAGGCCCGACAGCGCGAGGAAGAAGCCTGCCAGGCCGAACACCAGCGCGACGATGGCCCTGCGCAGCGCGAGCGGCAACTTCACGCCGAGCGCGAGGAACGACATCGCTCCCGAATACACGTTCAGCGCGTTCGCGCACACCGCGCCGAGAGCGATTGCGAAGAGCGTGACGTCCGCCAGTGGCGTGGCCAGGTGACTCGTGAAACCAGCCGTCGGGTTGGCCCCGAATTTCGTGCTGCTGGTCACAGTCGCCGCAGCGGCACCCACGATCTCTAGCACGATGCACGACAGCAGGACGCCGAGGCCGGCCCATATCCCCGTGGCCTTGCGGTTCGTGTCCGGTGGCAGGTAACGGGTGTAGTCGCTGGCGTAGGGATTCCAGCCGGCCGCATACCCGAACGCGGCGCCGAACGTGACGAGCCAGCCGCCGATCCCGCCAGGGAAGCCTTCGGAGGCGGGTGCACCGGGGTTCGCCTTCGTGAAAATCACGACCGAAGCGATCACGAAGACGACGACCAGGAACGGGAAGGAGACCCGCTCGAAGATGTGGACGAAGTTGTGCCCGAAGAACGCGACGGCGATCTGGGCCACGACGATGATGACCAGGCATACCTTCGTGTTCCAGCCGAGCAGCGCATTGAGCGCGAACGCCCCGCTGACGCTGTTCACCGCGAACCAGCCGACGCCGGCCACGAGCGAGTTAATTCCAGCGGGCAAGATGTTGCCGAGGAAGCCGAACCCCAGCCGCGACAGCACCATCTGCGGGACGCCGTAGAGGGGTCCCCTGGCGGCGAGGACGGCCATCGACAGCGACCCGAGCGCGGTGCCGAGCACGATCGCGAGCGTGGCCGACCAGAACGTCTGGCCGAAGAACCAGATGCCGATGATGCCGACGAAGATCGTCGCGAACTCCATGTTCGGCGACACCCAGGTCAAGAACTGCTGATAGGGCTTGCCGTGCCGGTCGCCAAGCGGGATGAACTCAGCACCGCCGGGCTCAACCGCGGCGATCTTGGCGCCGTACGTGCCTTCGCGTACCTCCGCTTCGATGACGGCGGCCGTCGCATGACTGGTATCGGTCACTTGCGGTCAACCCCTTAGGTAGGCGCACATTTCCTGCACGTTCACGGTATTGGCCACGCCGAGCGCACGTCTAGCACCGACGCCGACCGGGAATCCGTGGCGCAGCGCCTGGCCTGGCAGCACGGCGCCAGCCGACGCGTCGCGCCGGGCCCTGCGGAATGTCTTTCGCACAGCCGTGGAAACATCACGTGCGGTGCGCAAGAATGACGGCGGCGATGACACAGGCCATCGCCAGCAATATTCAGCTCGATGTGGCGCCGCTGCGGGACCGCGCTCCCGCGGCCGTCATTTCTTATAGCGAAGCGACGGCGATGCCACCCCACCAGTAATCTCTGGTCAAACGGTGGCCGCGGGCGTCTATAGCTTCGATGTGTGCGATCCGGTGGAGGCGCCCACGTGCGCCCTTAATGGTGTCTCCGTTTAAATTCGTCACGCCTGTGTGATCTGATCCGCAGGCGAGAGACGACGGCGAAATTCGACAAGCTCGCTAAGGCCAGCAAGGAACTGCAGAAGTTCGGCGACGATTTCCCGCGGTGGCGGCGCGAGATGAAGCAAGGCCCGTACGCGCACGCGGCGCAGGATCGCGCACGCCACCCGCCCTCGAGCGCGGCTAGCGGGACCGACCTGACGCTCGTGGCTGAACCGGGCGTCCGTCCGCGCCGTTATCACCGAGGTACGCAAAGACGCCTCCGGGGAGCCCGTGCCGCCAGATCCGGGCTCCCCGGAGGTCCCGTGGGGCTCGCCCGAGGGCTCCTGAGCTGCGTCAGGTGCCGCGGGTGAGCCGCCCTGATGGCCACCTGCCAGCCGCCCCGAACAGCGCGACCAGGGCGGGAACCAGCAGCGACCGGACGATGAACGCGTCGATGAGCACGCCTGCGGCCATCGCGACCGCTAGCTCCCTGAACTGGTCAAGCGGTATCAGCGCGAGCACGGCGAAACTCGCCGCGAGCGCGAGCCCGGCCGTGGTGATGGCCTGTGAGGCCCGCGGCGTGGCGACCGCGACGGCGTCGCGCACCGGCAGCCGCCTGGCTTCCTGGAAGATGCGTCCGACCACGAAGATGTTGTAGTCAGAGCCGAGCGACACGAGCAGTACCCCGACCGCGAAGGGAACGAAGTAGACCAGGCCCTCGTAGCCGAGCGCGCCCTGGAAGATCCAGACGGTCACCCCGAGCGTCGCGGCCAGCGCCAGGACGCTCGCCGCGAGCAAGTACAGCGGCGCGATCAGTGCCCGCAGGAAAAACGCGAGCAACAGCAGCGTCACCAGCAGCACGGCGACGGCGATGCGGCGCATATCGGAGGTGGTGGCGTCGATCGTCTCCGCGGTCAGCGCCGTCTCGCCGCCCACCTCGAACCTGACGCCGCTCAGCCCGGCCGCCCTGGAGAGCCTGGGCAGCGCGCGCTCCAGGTCCCTGACCCGGTCCACTGCGACGGGGCCGAGCGGGTCGGTGCGCTCGATGACCGCGAACCGCGCTGCCGCACCGCCGGCAGCCAGCATTAGGTTGACCGGGCGCGCCTCCGCCGGCATGTTGCCTGGGCCGATAACGCCCGCCACGCCAGGCTGGCGCGCGATCGCGCGCTGCAGCGCCGCGAGCGTGCTCGTCTGCCCGCCGACGCCGGGGCCGATCACGAGGACATCGGTTGGCGACAGGATGCCGGGAACAAAGCCTCTGGTCGCGGCCATCTCGGCCCGCGCGGCCTCCGCGTTCGCCGGCAGCTCCCTGATGAGCGGCGAACCCAGCCTGAGCCCTGTCGCACCGAGCGCGACGACCAGCAGCCCGATCAGGCAGGCTGCCGCGATGAGGAACGCGACCGGGCGGGTCGCTGCGAGCCTCGCGCCGAGGTCGGCCGGGGTCCGGCGGCCGGCTGGCCAGCGCCTGGCCCTCCGGGGCGCGCCGGCCCCGTCCCTGCCGAGCTCGGCCTTGCGCATCCTCGCGGGTCCCGGACGGAAGAGCAGCCCGCCGAAAATCGCGATCAGCGAGGGACCGAGCGTGATCGCCACCGCCATCGCCGTCAGCACCGTCAGCGCCAGCCCAGGGCCGAACGCGCGGAGCAACTGGTTCCGGGCGACGATCAGCGCGGCGGTGCCCGCTGCCACGACCAGGCCTGCCGCGACGATGATCGGCACGTACTCGGCGGTAGTGAGCCTGGCAGCCACGAGCCGCGGGACGCCTTCTGCCAGCCTGGCACGCATCCCGCTGAGGAAAAAGACGCAGTAGTCGGTCGTGACGCCGAGCAGGAGCACCACCAGCACCGGCTCGAGGTCGGGCGGGACCGTCACGCCCAGCCGCTGCGCCGCCCACGCCACGAGGTGCACGGAGAGCAGGTAACTCACCGCCGCGCAGAACAGGCAGGCCAGCGGCGCTCCGAAGGATCTGAAGTGCCAGCCGACGATGACGAAGATCGCCAGGAGCGTCGCCGCCTCGACCCACGGCAGGTACCGCTGGATGATCTGGCCTTGCTCGTACCTGGCCGGGATCGGCCCGGTCACGCCCGCGACGTGGCCGCGCCGGCCGCCGGCGAAGATGCGAGCATACGCCTGGCCGCCCGCCGTCTCCGCAGCCATCGAGGTGCCCGGCCTGAAGTACAAGAACGTGATGACCGTCGTCGACGGGTGCCGGGAACCCGGAATCGCTCCCGCGGTGTTCGCGACGGGAAGCGCGCCGGCCAGGCCAGCGATCTTGGTTGCGCGGCCCTGGTCGACCGCGATCGCGCTGCGCGCGGCCCGTTCCTGTACAGCGAGCGGCAGCCTGCGCGGATCCGCCTGCACGACCGCGACCGGTGCGCTCATCGGCACGTGGAACAGCCTGGTCGCGTCCGCTTCGGCCCGCAGCGCGGCCGAGTGCGGAGGCACCACGTCGCCGAAGCCTCCCGAGGCCGACAGGGACGGCAGGTAGAGCACTGCAAGCGCCGCTGCGACCAGCCAGCCGAGCA
>DASUHI010000093.1:0-4009 GCA_036273575.1 Streptosporangiaceae bacterium
CGATCCTCGGGCTCTCGTCAGCCGCCGCTCCCCCGCCGACCTGGCTTGCAGCCGTGAGCATCGCCCTCCCTTGCCGCTGCACCTATGGGACACCACAAACCGTTAGGAAACAAGCGTTGACATACATGAAACATGCCGTCACAGTCAGGACTAGCTTCAGCGGGCAGTGACGGCCAATGCCGCACCAGGAGGCGACATGACAACAGGCGCCAGGACCGAGACCCCGATCGAAGAGATCGAGGGCGCGCTGCTCAACCAGATCGAAGTGCACTCCATCGACTGGATCCCGGACCCAGAACGGCACGGCAAGACCTGGCAGCAGACGATGCTGTGGTTCCTCGGCAACTTCCAGTTCTTCACGATCCCGATCGGCTTCACCGGCCCCCTGCTCGGGCTGTCGCTCGGCTGGTCAATCCTCGCGGGGTTCCTCGGCATCGCGTTCGGCACCGTTTTCATGGCGTTCCACGCGACCCAGGGCCCGATATTCGGCTTGCCGCAGATGATCCAGACCAGGGCCCAGATGGGCTACCGCGGAGTGGTCGTCGCGCTGTTCGCCGTGCTCTTCACGTACATGGCATTCAACGTGGCCGACCAGGTGATCATGAGCGAGGGCCTGCACAGCGCCTTCGGCTGGAGCGCCGGCCTCGTCGCGATAGGAACGGCGGTGCTCGCCGCGCTGCTCGCGATCTTCGGATACGACTGGGTGCACAGGGTCTTCAGGTTCCTGCTCGTGATCTCGTTCCCGTGCTACGCGATCATCTCCGTGGCGATCCTGGTCGGCCACGCCGGCGGCTTCGCGCCGAAGCACCCGGGCGGTTTCGTGTTCGCGGCGTTCATGGCGCAGTTCACGGTCGCCGCGGCCTACAACATCAGCTATGCGCCATACGTCTCCGACTACTCCCGCTACATGCCGAGCACCACCAAGCCGACCGGCATCATCGCGGCCGTGTTCTTCGGCGCTTCCGGTTCTGCCGTCTGGCTGATCGCGCTCGGCGCCTGGCTGGCCACCAGGCTCGGCGTCAACGACGGTCTGGTCGGCCTGCAGAAGGTCGGCGACAACATCGCGGCGCCGCTCGGCTCGGTGACCGCGGTCCTGTCAGCGACCGCGCTGATGGCGACGATGGGGATGAACGCGTACGGCGGCATGCTCAGCGTGCTGACCGGGATCGACTCGTTCAGGAAGATCAAGAGCAGCAGGCTGTGGCGGGCGTCGGTGATCGTGGCCCTGGCCGTGATCTGGTACCTGCTCGGCCGGGCCTGGAGTTCGGCGACCGCGGTGAGCGCCGTGCTGGACTCGCTGACCCTGATGCTGTACCTGCTGGTTCCGTGGACGGCTCTCAACCTCGTCGACTACTTCTTCGTGCGGCACGGCCACTACGCGATCACCGACATCTTCCGGCTGGACGGCGTCTACCGCCGGTGGGGCTGGCGTGGCCTGACCGCGTACGCGGTCGGCTTCGCCGCTGAGATCCCGTTCATGGTGATCTATCCGATCGGCAGCTTCTCCTACACCGGGCCGGTCCCTGGCCACCTGACCTCCGGCGTCGACTACGCCTGGGCGGTTGGCCTGCTCGTGTCCGGCCTGCTGTACCTCATCTTGTGCCAGTCGCTCGACCGGGCCGTCGAGCAGGCGGCCATCGAGGCCAGCAACAGGGAACTACAGGCGATCGACGCGGCGGCTGCCGCCGCCTCCTGAGATGACCGCGCCCATTCCGAGAATCAGCGAAGGCGGCCAGGTCGGCCAGGTCGACGCGATGAAGGTACCGAGGTTCGCGGGCCCGGCGACGTTCGCCAGGCTGCCGAGGATCGACGAGGTCGGCCGCGCCGACGCGGCGGTCCTGGGCGTCCCGTTCGACAGCGGCGTGACGTACCGGCCAGGCGCGAGGTTCGGACCGTCGCACATCAGGGAGTCGTCCAGGCTGCTCAGGCCCTACAACCCGGCACTCGACGTGTCGCCGTTCGCGAGCCTCCAGGTGGTCGACGCGGACGACGTGGCCGTCAATCCGTTCAGCATCGACGAGGCCGTCGCGGCTATCGAGCGGGCGGCGCGCGGCCTGCTCGAGCGGGTTCCGCACCTGCTGACTCTCGGTGGCGATCACACGATCGCGCTGCCGCTGCTCCGCGCGTTCGCGGCCGTCCACGGCCCGGTCGCGGTCGTGCACTTCGACGCGCACCTCGATACCTGGGACACCTACTTCGGCGCGTCGGTCACCCACGGCACCCCGTTCAGGCGGGCGTCAGAAGAGGGACTGCTCGACCGGTCAGGCTGCATCCACGTTGGCATCCGCGGGCCCCTGTTCGCGGTCACCGACCTCGGCGAGGACACCGAGCTCGGCTTCCAGGTCGTCTCCGCCCCAGAGGCCGACAGCATCGGCATCGCCGGCATGATCGAGCGCATCGCGGACCGTGTGGGCGCCCGGCCCGTCTACGTGTCGGTCGACATCGACGCGCTCGACCCGGCGCACGCGCCAGGCACGGGGACCCCGGAGGCTGGCGGGCTGAGCAGCCGCGAATTGCTCGCCGTGCTGCGGTCGTTCACGACCCTGAACCTCGTCGGCGCCGACATCGTCGAGGTCGCGCCCAGCTACGACCACGCGCAGATCACCGGCATCGCCGCGGCCCACGTCGGCTACGAGCTGCTCTCCGCGCTGGCCGCCGGCCGCAGCTGACCGCTACGGGGTAGCTGCCGGGTTCTCGATCGGCCGGCCGGTCCTGTGACAGGCTACGATCGCCTCGCACAATACGATGTCGGCCAGCCCGTCACGTCCCGACGTGACTGGCCGCGTGCTCGCCGAGATGCTTGCGGCGAACGCCTCGAGCTCGCGCCGGAACCCGCTCTCGTAACCCGCGACTTCATGGTGCCGCCAGGACCGCGCTGTTCCCGGTTCGCCGCCCTCGGTGACCAGGATGGCTGGCTCGTCGCGCAGGTACGGTGACCCGAACGTGAGCGTGGCGCGGCTGTGGGGCGCGTAGGAGGCGAACTCCATCTGGTACCGCGCGATCCCAGGCAGGTCGATCCAGTGGATCGCGACCCTGACCGCGCCGAACCGCAGCAGCACCGTGACCGCCTGCTCGCTTATCTCGGCGTACTCGAGCAGGTCAGGCTCGCCGAGCAGGCCGCGTACCGCGTTCAGCTCGTGGACCAGCGTGTCGAGCAGCACACCCTGATAGACACGCAGCTCAAGCTCACTGGCTGGCCCGATCGCCGCGGCCGCGGCGGCCATCGCCTCGGTCCGCAGCCGCGCGAGAACGTCTTCCGCCGGCGCAGCGGGCGGCAGCAGCCGGTAGTGCCGCAGGTACGGGCGGAACGGAGATTCCAGCGTCGTGACCCGCAACAGCCTGGTGTCCTCCCCGACGATGTCTGCGAACCGCAGGTACGCCGGGTCGTAGCGCTTCGGGTAGCCGACCATCAGCGTCACCCCTGCCGTGTCCGCGGCCGCGACCATGGCCCTGCCCTCGGCGGACGAGAAGCACATCGGCTTCTCGACGAGCACGTGCAGCCCAGCCTCGGCCGCGGCGATCGCCATCGGCGCGTGGCTGCCCGAGGTCAGCACCAGCAGCGCGTCCAGGTCAGCGGCGAGCAGGTCGCGCCAGTCGGTGCACGCGACGGGGATGGCGTACCGCTCGGCGCACGCGCTGGCGTTGCCTGGGACGATGTCGCAGATCGCCCTGACGTCGTACAGCCCGGCGAGTTCCCCGAGGTAGTGCAGGTACATGACCTGTGCGATAACTCCCGCACCGACCACCCCGACCCGGATCCGCCCCGGTCCGCCCCCGCTCATCCCCACTCAGCGCCTCCCTCCCGCTCAGGTTCGCCTCGCCACCGTGCCGCGACCGGCACGGCTATGTCAATATGTACTTACATAGTCTCGCTGACCCGATGACAGCAAAGTGCCATCGGCGTTCAAACAGTGCACCCGATGGCACCTAGCTGTCATAAGTGCCGCAGCCGCGGGGCTGGCGCGGGCGGGCGGGGGCGGCCGACCTTGAGGCGGGCGGGCCGTGAGGC
>DASUHI010000094.1:0-4891 GCA_036273575.1 Streptosporangiaceae bacterium
TCCGGCTGCCGGGCACCAGCGTGCACGAGGTCATCCAGGCGCACCGCCGCTACCTGATTCAGCTGATGCAGCGGTGGACCCGGATCAAGGATGAAGACGCCGAGGACGACCTGAGCCTGGCCCTCGCGGTGGACGCCGAGCTGTTCAGGCTCGATTCCGTCGTCCGGTGGCTGGACGCCGCCGAGGCCAGGCTCAGGCGCGCAGCGGCCGACGACGGCGAACCCCAGCCAGTCCAGGCGCCCATGCCACGGCAGCGGCGCAGAGCAGGAGCACCCCGATGAGCATGCTGGAGTTGGAGCAGATATCGAAGGTATACGGCCACGGGGCGGCCGAGGTGCAAGCCCTCGACGGGGTGAGCCTCGCGGTCGACGAGGGCACAATGGTCGCGGTGATGGGCCCGAGCGGCTCTGGCAAGAGCACGCTGCTGACGATCGCCGGCACCCTGGAGGAGCCCAGCCGCGGCGAGATCCTCGTCGACGGGACGCCGGTCAGGGGCATGTCGCGGAACGCCAAGGCGAGGCTGCGGCGCCGCACCATCGGCTACGTGTTCCAGGACTTCAACCTGCTGCCTGGCCTGACCGCTGCGGAGAACGTCAGCCTGCCGCTCGAACTCGACGGCATTCAGGCCAAGAAGGCGGGTGCCACGGCCCTCGCGGCGCTGACCGGACTCGGGCTCGCCGAACGCGCGGCACGGTACCCGGACGAGCTGTCCGGCGGCGAGCGCCAGCGCGTGGCGATTGCACGCGCCGTCGTCGGCGAGCGCCGGCTGTTGCTGGCGGACGAGCCATCGGGAGCGCTCGACTCGGGGAACGCAGAGGCAGTGATGCGCCTCGTGCACGACGCATGCAAGAACGGCGGAATGGCCGCCGTGGTCGTGACCCACGACGCACAACTGGCGTCCTGGGCCGACCGGGTGGTTTTCCTGCGGGACGGCAGAATCACCGATCAGACGGCCCCGCTGTCCGGACCAGAGTCCCTGCTCGCGCCAGGGCGCCCCCAGTGAGCGCCGCCGTCCGCGAGCGCTCCGCCGGGTACCGGCCGAGCAACGGCGGCGTTCCCGCCAGGCGCGCGGTCATCCGCTGGGCGTGGCGGCTGCTGCGCCGCGAGTGGCGGCAGCAGCTGCTGATCCTCTCGCTGATCACCGTCGCCGTGGCCGCCACCGTCGTCGGCACCGCGGTGGCCGTCAACACACCGACTCCGCTCAGCGCGACGTTCGGCAACGCCAACGAGCGCGCGAGCTTCACCGGAACGGCCGCTCACGTGAACTCGCAGATCGCGAACCTGCAGCGTCGCTACGGCCGCGTCGAGGTGATCGAGAGCGAGACCCTTTCCGTGCCAGGCTCGGTCCAGAGCTACGACCTGCGCGCGCAGAGCCCCCGCGGTGCGTTCGGCCAGCCCATGCTGGCTCTGGTCAGCGGGCACTACCCCAACGGGCCAGGGCAGGTCGCACTGACCAGCGGGCTCGCGGCGCAGCTTCGGCTCACGACCGGCGGCACGTGGCACGCGGCCGGCCAGTCCAGGCGAGTGGTCGGGATCGTGTCGAACCCGCAGGACCTGCTTGATGCGTTCGCGCTCGTGGCACCCGGCCAGGTCGGCACGCCGACGCAGGTCACCGTCCTGTTCGACTCACCGAGACCCATAGCCAACCAGGAGTTCCGGTCAAGGCAACTCGCGGCCACGTCGAACGTCATCAACCCGGCCACCATCGCGGTCGCGGCGACCACGCTGGGGATGATGCTCATCGCGCTCGTCGCGACCGGCGGCTTCGCCGTGCTGGCTCAGCGCAGGCTGCGCTCGATCGGCATGCTGGGCGCCCAGGGCGCTACGAACAGGCATATCGGCCTCATGGTCCGCGCGAACGGGGTCGCCACCGGGATCGCGGGCGCTCTCATGGGCGCCGTCATCGGCCTGCTCGCCTGGCTGGCGTACCGGCCAGAGGCCGAAGCCGGCGCGCATCACGTCATCGGCGCCTTCCAGCTGCCCTGGCTGGTCATCGGGCTCGCCGTGGTACTGGCCGTCCTGGCGTCCTACGTCGCCGCTGCTCGTCCCGCCAGGGCCATCGCCCGCGTGCCGATCGTGGCCGCGCTCGCGGGCCGACCGCCCGAGCCGCGACAGGCCCGCCGCTGGGCGCTGCCAGCCGGGCTAGCCTGCCTGGTCGTCGCGTTCTTCCTAATCGGGCTCGCCGCCGCGAAGGCAGGGCAGCCAAACTCGCAGCCCTTCGGCCAGCTGATTCTCGGCCTGGTCGCGGCCGCCGCCGGGGTGGTGCTCGTCTCCCCTGCCTGCCTCGGCGGGCTGGCCAGGCTGTCCGGGCGCGCCCCGGTCGTGCTGCGGCTCGCACTGCGTGACCTCGCGAGGTACCGGGCGCGCTCGGGGGCAGCACTCGGCGCCATCAGCCTCAGCGTGCTGATCGCCACCATCATCTGCGTGGCGTCCGCCGCCAGGTTCGGGAATCCGCTGGATTACACCGGACCGAACCTCGCCGCCAGCCAGATCCTCGTGCAGCCCGCCACCTCCCGCCCAGACTCCTCGCCAGCCATCCAGGGCCAGTCTCTCACCAGGACTCAGCTGGCGTCCCTGGCCGCCGCGGCGCGTCGCATCGCCGCGCTGATCGGATCCCACCAGGTGATCACGCTCGACGCGGCGAACGCCAGCCTCAACCGCGCAGCCCCCGGCCGCAACTGGTACGGCACGCTCTACGTCGCCACCCCCGCGCTGCTCCGAGCGTTCGGCGTCACGGCCGCGCAGGTCGGCCGCGGCACCGACATCGTCACCATGCGGCCCGGCCTGGACACGCTGTCAAGGATGCAGCTTCTCAACAGCGCCAAACCGCAGTTCGGACCGCAAGGCCCGCAGAGCAGCTGGCCGTGCCCCCCTGCCTCCTGCATTGCCGATCCGAAGATCGTAGAGGTCAGCGCGTTGCCCTCGGGCACCTCGGCGCCCAACACCGTGGTGACCGAGCACGCCGTGCACGAGCTCGGCCTGACGTCCAGCACGTCTGGCTGGCTGATCCAGACGCGTGATTCGATCACTGCGCCTCACATCGCCGCGGCCCAGCAAGCCGCCGCGGCCGCGGGCCTGACGGTCGAGACCCGCAACAACATCCCGACGCTCACCGAGATCACCGACGCGGCCACGGCCTTCGGCGTCCTGCTCGCGCTCGGTATCCTCGCCATGAGCGTGGGGCTGGTCCGCAGTGAGACCGCGGGCGACCTGCGCACGCTGGCCGCCACCGGCGCGGGCGGCGGGACGCGCCGTGCGCTCACCGCCGCCACCGCCGGGACGCTGGCACTGACCGGTGCGGTCGTCGGCACGGCAGGCGGCTACCTCGTCGCGATCGGGTTCTTCCGCACCAGCAAGCTGGATGCCCTGTCGTCGCTTCGCAGCATTCCGCTCGTCACTTTGCTGCTGATCCTCGTCGGGCTGCCAGCGGCCGCCGTCCTCGGCGGCTGGCTGCTCGGCGGCCGCGAGCCGGCCACGATGGCCAGGCAGCCCGCTGACTAGGACACCCCTTGGCCTGACCGCGCCCGCTCGCGCGCGGTTATGGATTCCCCCATGGGCAAGCATGGTCTTATGCGCGAGTGCTTCCTGGCCAGGGCGGATGGGTACCTCGCTCGCTGAGGACCAAACGCCCCCGAGGGGGTGAGGCTACGGGGAAATTCGGGGTTCGTTCGTGAAGAGCTCTCTTGCGGATTCAGCACGCAGGCTCGGCCCGTCGGCGGTCGCGAGCGGCGCGGTGGTACTCGCCCTGGCGGCGGCGGGCTGCTCGGCGACCGCAGCGGCTCCTGCCACCGCGCGCGCGAAGGCAGCCGCCGCCAAGGCCACCCTGGCGATCTCGCCAACCGACGGCAGCCGCCAGGTGCGGCCGGGCGCCGGGGTCACTGTCGTTGCCACCCACGGGCACGTCCAGAAGGTCGTCGTCACCGCCACCGCCGGCAGGCCAGTGGCTGGCGCGCTTAGCCGTAGGGGCACCCTGTGGCGCAGCGACGTCCCGCTGCTGCCCTCGAAGAGCTACACGGTCGTAGCGACGGCCGTCAGCGCGGGTGGCCAGAAGGTGACGACGAGCAGCTCGTTCCGCACGCTGACGCCGCGCAAGACCCGGCATGTTTCGCTGCTTGAGTCCAATAACCAGTCCTATGGCATCGGCATGCCGATCGTGCTCACGTTCGACGGCCGGGTGAAATACCGCGCGGCGGTGGAGCGTCAGCTCAGCGTCACGACGTCCAAGCCCGTCGTCGGCGCGTGGTACTGGGACCGCACCTGGGACGGTCAGACGACGGTCTCGTTCCGGCCGCGGAAGTACTGGACGCCAGGCACCCGCGTAAGCCTCACGGGCCACCTCGCCGGGGTCGAGGTCGCCAACGGCGTGTACCTCACGCACGACGTCCACGTGGCCTTCAAGATCGGGCCGTCGCTGATCGTCAAGGCCAGCACCCGCACTCACTACATGAACATCTACTACAAGGGACGGCACTTCGGACGCTGGGCGATCAGCACCGGCCGACCGGGCGACGACACGCCGAACGGCCGCTACCTGACCATCGAGAAGGCAAACCCGACATTCATGAAGGGCCCGGGATACGCGCTCTGGGTGTACTGGGCCGTCCGCTTCACCTGGAGCGGCGACTACATCCACTCAGCGCCGTGGTCAGTCGGGGAACAGGGAATCGTCAACGTCAGCCACGGCTGCGTGAACACCTCTCCGGCCCATGCCGAGAAGTACTACAAGATGGAACTGCCCGGCGACCCGGTGATCGTCACCGGCAGCCCGCGGGCACCGACGTGGGACAACGGCTGGACCCAGTGGTTCCTGCCGTTCGGCAAGTACATCCGCGGCAGCGCGCTGAACGAGGCCGTCGTGGCCGGACCAGACGGCAGCACGTTCGTCGACCCG
>DASUHI010000095.1:0-5035 GCA_036273575.1 Streptosporangiaceae bacterium
GCTTCGCCGCCACAGGACGCCCTGGCGCGAGGCTGCTCCTGGACGACATCCCGCACCACCGCGGCACGACGTCAGGCGCGCTGATCCCCGACGAAGGCCTCGCGGCGATGGAGTGCGAGGTCGCCAGCCGCGTGCCCGCAGGCGATCACCTGCTCGTGATCGCGCGCGTGCTGGCGGTCGACAACGTGGCGCGGCACGGCGAGCCGCTGATCAGGTTCCACCGGAACTACGCGACGCTGGCCCGCCCGTAATTCGATGGAAACGGCCCGCGCCGGCAGCTAGCGTTCAGCAATGCTCAGGCTCCGGCCGCCGCGGCCCGATGAAGAGGCGGTGTTCCGCGTCGCCCATGAGCAGATGGCCGCGGAAGGCTTCGCCTTCGCCTTCGGGCTGGAACCCGGTACCGAGTGGCTGGCCTACCTGCGCGCGCTGGCCGGACGGCGGGTCGGCGCCGACCTGCCGGAGGGCTGGGTGCCTGAGACATTCCTGGTCGCCGACGTCGAAGGTCAGATCGTGGGCCGGGTCTCGATCAGGCACGAGCTGACCGATTTCCTGCGGGACGAAGGCGGCCACATCGGATACTGCGTCCTGCCTTCCTACCGGCGCCGCGGGTATGCCACGGAGATCCTGCGCCAGGCGCTGATCATCGCCAGGTCGGTCGCCGTCGACCGGGTGCTGATCACGTGCGACGACGACAACGAAGGATCGATCAAGGTCATCGAGTCCTGCGGCGGGAAGCTGGAATCCGTCCGCCCCGCCACGCCGGATGCGCCAGGCCTGCGGCGCTACTGGGTCGACTGACCGAGGCGCGCGAGCGGCTGCTCGCGCAGCGTTCGCATGATCTCCATGCGCTGCGCGCCTGTCAGTGCGTCGATGTAGAGCTCGCCGCGTAGGTGATCTGTCTCGTGCTGCAGGCATAGGGCGAGCTCGCCGCCGCCCTCCACGGTCACGGCGTTCTGGTCCAGGTCCACGCCGGTCACGACCGCGTAGGCGGCCCTGGTCCTGTCGGCACTGACGCCGGGAACGGACAGGCACGCCTCGCCGCCTGATTGCTCGCCGCTGGTCCGCGTGACGACGGGGTTGATCACGTAGCCAAGCTGGCCATCGACGTTGTAGGAGAACACGGCGAGGCTCGATCCGATCTGGTTCGCCGCGAGCCCGGCACGGCCAGGGATCTGAACGGTGTCGAGCAGGTCGGTGACGAGCTGGGCGAGCGCGTCGTCGAACCTCGTCACCTGGTCGCACGCAGTCCGCAGGACCGGGTCACCGATGTAGCGCAGCCGCCGCACGCTCACCGGGACGCCTCTGCGGCGCGATACTCGCTGTCCGCGGTGAGCTTGCCGATCCTGTCCATGACCAGCTGGTGCCAGGCGAGCTCGGCCTCGATGCGCAGACG
Organism: Streptosporangiaceae bacterium; assembly: GCA_036273575.1. GTDB lineage: Bacteria > Actinomycetota > Actinomycetes > Streptosporangiales > Streptosporangiaceae > Chersky-822. Next base: position 1,394 of record DASUHI010000095.1, read on the forward strand.
CGCATGCTCCACGACCAGGTCGTCGGCGACCGTCTGGTCCGGCCACGCTCGGTCCCTGTGGTGCGCGAACGTGGCCGCTTCCGCCGTCAGCGACCTGATCCGGTCCTCGATATAGCCGCGGAGCGTGTCCTCGTCCAGGTCGCCGCTCGTCGCGACGGCCAGGTCGACGGGGTCGGGCCGCAGCCCGACCTCGGCCAGCGCCTCGGCGCGAAGCACCCGCAGCTCCCGCTGTCCCTCAGTCGTGATCGCGTAGACGGTTCTGGCCGGCAGGTTCCCCGCCTGCTCGGTTCTGACCGGCTCGATCAGCCCCTCGGCCGCCAGCCTGTGGAGCGCCCCGTACAGCGATCCGGGGCGGACGTCGGACCACAGGTCCGCGCGGTCAAGCCGGGCGTCGCGCCGAAGCTGATGCCCGTACATTGGCCCGCGGCGGGCCAGCGCTCCCAGTACAAAGAGCCGCGTCGGATTCACCGGCCCAGTAGACCACGAGTACTCATATGTGACTACTCGCTCGCACGCCTGATCAGTTCGGACTGTAGGGGGTGCCGCGCAGTTCGGTTGCCGGGGTGGTGCCGAGTTCACGCAGGATCGCGGTCTCCCTGGACAGCAGCGCGCGTTCCGCGGACAGCCTGCGCACCGCGTCTGGCTGGGCGAGCAATCCCTGCCGGTCGTTGAGGTCGATGATCATGGAAGCCGCGACAAGGTACGAGAGCAGGATCGGCTCGTCCGGCAGGTCAGGCACGCTGATCGTGGCCGACCCGCGGTCGGCGAGCACGTTGAGGTAGCCGCGGAACCCGCGCTGCACGGCCGCCGCCGCGACCACGGCCGCCGCCTCGTCGCCGACCGGCTCGCCGAGCACCTCGATCTCGCCTGTCAGGTACGGCCGCGAGTCGTCGAGGCCGTGCAGCCTGAACCGCTCGGTTCCGACGGTCACGATGTCGTACTGGCCGTCGCCTGCGTCAGAGACGTCGCGCATGATCGCGGCGCAGCCGACGTCATGCAGTGCGGAGACGCCGCCGACGCCCGTTTCCCTGCCCTCGCGGATGGCGATCACGCCGAAGCGCCGCGGTTCCTCCTGGTCGAGAACGTCGCGGATCAGCTGCTTGTACCGGTCCTCGAAGATGTGCAGGGGCAGCACGAGACCCGGATAGAGCACCGTGCCGAGCGGGAACAGCGGCAGCGTCTCCCTCATGCAGGCGACTCTAACGGGCGGCCGGCCACCAGGCTGCCGCCCTGCCAGACGGCCGCGACCAGCGGCACCCCTGGCCGGTAGGCAAGGTAGGCGTGCGACGGCGCGTTCAGCATGACCAGGTCGGCGCGGGCGCCGGTGCCGAGGTGGCCCACGTCGTCGCGGCCCAGCGCCCTGGCGCCGCCTGCCGTCGCAGACCACAGCGCTTCCTGCGTCGTCATCCGCATCTCCCTGACCGCCAGCGCGACGCAGAACGCCATGCTCGAGGTAAAGCACGATCCTGGGTTGCAGTCGGTCGCGATCGCGACGCTCACCCCCGCCTCGAGCAGCCGCCTGGCGTCCGGGTACGGCTGCCTGGTCGAGAACTCGACGCCCGGCAGCAACGTCGCGACCGTGCCGGACGCTGCGAGCGCCGCGACGTCGGTGTCGGACAGGTACGTGCAGTGGTCGGCCGAGACCGCCCCGGCCTCGACGGCGACCTGGACGCCTGGGCCGTGGCCGAGCTGGTTCGCGTGCACCCTCGGCCGCAGGCCGGCCGCGCGGCCGGCCGCCAGGATCGCCATGGCCTGGTCGGCGTCGAACGCTCCCCGCTCGCAGAACACGTCCACCCACCTGGCGTGCGGTGCGCACGCGTCGAGCATCGGACCGCAGACCAGGTCGACGTACCCGGCCGGGTCGTCGGAGAACTCCCGCGGTACCACGTGCGCGCCCAGGTATGTGACCTCGGGCGTGACCTGTGCGGCGAGCGCCACGCTCCTGGCCTCGTCGGCGACCGTCAGCCCGTAGCCCGACTTGCACTCGAACGTCGTGATGCCCTGCGCGAGCATCTCGGTGGTCAGCTGCCGCAGGTTCCGCAAGAGCTCGCCGTCACTGGCGGCGCGGGTGGCGGCCACCGTGCTTGCGATGCCGCCGGCGCTGTACGGCAATCCCGCCATGCGCGCAGCGAACTCGGCACCGCGCTCTCCGGCGAATACCAGGTGCGCGTGCGAGTCGACGAAGCCTGGCAGCACCGCGCGCCCCGCGGCGTCGACGCGGTCGTCGGCAGCGGGCGCCCGGGCCGCCGTGCCGCGCCACGCGATCCACCCGTCGTCGATGACCACCGCCGCGTCGGCAGTCGCCGCGTAGCCGCGCCCTCCGGCATCGGGCGCGTTGGTGACCAGCTCACCGATGTTCGTGATAAGCGTGCTCACGTGCGCATCCTGCCACGCCGGCGAGGATGCTAGTCATGGATCCCGTGGCCGATGCCCGTGCCCTCGTGAGCGAGCGGTTCCCCAGAGCTATCGCCGCGTTCCTTGGCGGCGGCGCGCGATCGATCGCCGCTGGCTCGGCGGCGGCAAGTGGCTGCTGCGCGAGCTGCGAGCCGCTCGCCAGGTCGGCGCAGGCTGCGGGATGGCTACCGGCAGGTCCCCACCGCGTAGCCATCCCAGCCGGCTACGCCGCCTCGGCCGCCTTCGCGTAGAGGTCGAGGATGCCCGGCCAGCCGCCACCGGACGCCACCGACTTGGCCAGGTCCTCCGCCCCCGCGCCGAGCCGCTCGATGTACCTGTGCTCGAAGTCCACGGTGGTCTGGCCGTCGGCCTCGGTGAACCTGACCTCGACCTCGCTGGCGTGGGACAGGTCAGGGTCGTACTGGAACTGGCTGTTGAGCTGCCAGGTCATGACGAGGCGGCTCGGCGGCTCGTAGACGAGCACCTTGCCCCAATCGCACTCCTTGCCGTCTACGCCGCGCTCGTACCAGCGGCCGTCGACGCGAGGCTCGATGACGGCCTCGGCCAGTTCTGCCTCGCCGATATGGTGACCGATCCACCACGTGTTGAAGCCCTCGGCGAACAACGTGAACGCTCGCTGGGCTGAGATCGGCACGGTGACCGTGTACTTCACCGGGGCGATGGTCTGGCTCATGGCTGCGTTTCCTCCTGCGACTCGCTGCTCGCTGCGTTCTGCTCGATCTGTGCTATCTGCTGCGCGGCCAGCTGGAACCCGGCCAGCGCCTGGTCCCACATCTGGTCGAGATACCGATGGATGGCTTGCACCCCCGTCTCGTTGATCCGGTAGATCCGCCTGGTGCCCTCCGCCTGGTCGGTTACCAGGCCGGCCTGCTTCAGGACCTTCAGGTGCTGCGACACGGCCGGCCTGGTGACCGGCAGCTCCGATGAGAGCTGGCCGACCGCCATCGGCTGCCGCGCAAGGCACTCGAAGATCGCTCGCCGGGTCGGGTCTCCCAGGGCGCCGAGCGCATCTATTCCGTAAGTTCCCACTAACCGTTAGTCTGAACTAACCAACCGACCCCCGTCAAGGCGGGGCCTCGATCTGGCATCCCAATCTGAGTTATACTCAGATTCTGAGTGTTGCTCAGATCAATTCCGTCAGTCAGAGGAGGGCGATGATGACGCGCGCAAGAGACGGGCGCTGGACGGCCGCGGCGGTCCCCAGGCTCGACGGGCGGGTCGCCGTGA
>DASUHI010000096.1:0-17561 GCA_036273575.1 Streptosporangiaceae bacterium
ATAGCACCGTGCGAAGCGCGGTCCGGCTGCCCCTACCCTTGATGACATGCCCGAGTTCATCTACCAGATGCAGGCCGTGCGGAAGGCGCACGGCGACACGGTCATCCTCGACAACGTCACGCTCGCGTTCCTGCCAGGGGCGAAGATCGGCGTGGTCGGTCCCAACGGCACAGGCAAGTCGACGCTGCTGCGGATGATGGCAGGCACAGAGCAGCCCTCGAACGGCGAGGCGCGCCTGATGCCAGGGTTCTCCGTCGGGATTCTCGAGCAGGAACCGCAGCTTGACGAGACCAAGACGGTGCTAGGGAACGTCGAGGAAGGCGTCGCGGAGACCAAGTCGCTGCTCGACCGGTACAACCAGATCGCCGAGCAGATGGCGACCGACTACTCAGACGACCTGCTCGAAGAGATGGGCAAGCTTCAGGAGCAGCTCGACCACAGGAACGCCTGGGACCTGGAGAGCCAGCTCGATCAGGCCATGGACGCGCTGCGCTGCCCGCCGCCCGACGCGGATGTCAGCGTGCTGTCCGGCGGCGAGAAGCGGCGGGTCGCGCTGTGCCAGCTGCTGCTTTCCCAGCCCGACCTGCTGCTGCTCGACGAGCCGACCAACCACCTGGACGCCGAGAGCGTGCTGTGGCTCGAGCAGCACCTGGAGAAGTACCCAGGCACCGTCGTCGCGGTCACGCACGACAGGTACTTCCTGGACAACGTCGCTGGCTGGATCCTGGAGCTTGACCGCGGGCACGCCTATCCCTACGAGGGGAACTACTCGACGTACCTGGAGACCAAGGCCGCCAGGATCAAGGTCGAGGGCCAGAAGGACGCGAAGAAGCGTAAGCGGCTCGAAGAGGAGCTCGAGTGGGTGCGCTCGAGCCCGCGGGCCAGGCAAGCCAAGAGCCGGGCGAGGCTGCAGCGGTACGAGGAGATGGCCACCGAGGCCGACCAGAACCGCAAGCTCGACTTCGAGGAGATCCAGATCCCGCCGGGCCCGCGGCTCGGATCGCAGGTGGTCGAGGTCGACAAGCTGTCCAAGGGCTTCGGCGACCGGATGCTCATCGAGGACCTCGGCTTCTCGCTGCCGCCAAACGGGATCGTCGGCGTGATCGGCCCCAACGGCGTCGGCAAGACGACCCTGTTCAAGATGATCATCGGCGAGGAGCAGCCTGACGAGGGCACGATCAAGATCGGCGAGACCGTGAAGATCGCCTACGTGGATCAGGCCAGGGGCCGGATCGACCCGGACAAGAACGTCTGGGAAGTGATCTCAGACGGCGAGTCCTATATCAGCGCCGGCAGGGCCGAGATCCCGAGCAGGGCCTACGTCGCGGCGTTCGGATTCAAGGGCGGCGACCAGCAGAAGCTCGCCGGCGTCATGTCAGGCGGAGAGCGCAACAGGGTCAACCTGGCGCTCACGCTCAAGCAGGGCGGCAACCTGCTGCTTCTCGACGAGCCCACAAACGATCTGGACGTCGAGACGCTCTCGTCGCTGGAGAACGCGCTGCTCGAGTTCCCCGGCTGCGCGGTGATCACCAGCCACGACCGGTGGTTCCTCGACCGCATCGCAACGCACATCCTTGCCTGGGAGGGCGGGTCGACCTGGTTCTGGTTCGAGGGGAACTTCGAGTCCTACGAGAAGAACAAGATCGACCGGCTCGGCGCGGAGGCGGCGCGGCCGCACCGCGTCACCTACCGCAAGCTGACCCGCGGCTGAGCCGCGGGACGACCTCAGCCTGGTGCGGGCAGCGGGTAGCGCAGCGCCGCGCAGACGCCGTCCTTCGGCGCGTACTCGCTGGCGAGCTCGCCGGGGACGATGAACAGCTCGGCGTCGGTGCTCGCGGCCGCGCGGATGATGGCCTCGTCGGCGCGTTCGGCCAGCGGGGCGAGCACGCCGCGCTCGGCGAGCTCTGCCTGGGAGGTCGCGAGGTCCGTGCCCTCGACGCCGAGCCATGCGATCGAGCCGAGCGCCGCGTCGTCGCAGAGGAACACCGTGCCTGCCTGGCCGTCACGTACCGCCGCGATCGTGGCCTGCACGCCCGCCACGGCCTGGTCATGGTCGGCCAGCTCGCGCCACCGGCTCAGGCTTCGCTCGCACTCCTCCGCGGCGATCCGCGTCGCGGTCGCGTCGGCCACGGCGGCGAGCTCAGGGTCGTCGGGCGGGACCTCGGCCTCGAGCACGACGACGAGCTCGCGAACGCCGGGAGCTAGCCGGTCGATGACCAGGCTCCTGGCCCGCACGTCGCCGGCGAGCACGACGAACTCCGCGCGTGACTGGCTGGCCGCCCGCGTGACCTGCGCGGCCAGTTCCTTCGCGTTCTCTGCCCACGCGCGTTCCGCGCTGCGCTGGTAGCGCGCCTGCGACCAGCCTCCGACCGAGGTTTTGTGCACGGGCCACGATTCGGCAGTGATCTCGCCGGTCCTGCGCGCCTCCTGGCGATCGAGCCTCGCCCCGTCGGCCGGTCCGCTGGCCGCGCGCAGGTCAGGACCGTAGTACGCGATGATCTCCCCGCCCGCCCTGCTGGCCGAGACGCGCAGGTGCGGCACGGCAGCCGGGACGTCGGCCAGCGCATGGCGCAGATGGGGGAGCGGCGCGAGCTCGGCGACCGGCAGCGCTGGCGTGGTCCGCAAGCCGATCGTCCCTGTGACTGCGCCGTCCCTGGCGAACACCGCGCGGCCAGGAGCGGCCAGATCCGCGTCTGCGATCAGGCTCGCGATCGCGTCGAGGGTGTCCTCGCGGGCGCCGGCGCCCGTGAGCGCCTCACGCGCTTCCCGCCAGCGCAGACCGATCGCGCGGGCCGCGTCCGGCGACCGCCGGTCGGTATCCAGGTAGACGGATGCGTATGCGCCGAAGGCGTCGTAGAGCGGCCGCAGCGTACCGGCCTTCATCAGATCTGACCTCCTTGTCTATTCGTGCGCCTAGCCGAGCTTGCGCAGCGCAGGCAGCAGCTCGCGCTCGGCCCAGTTCACGAACGTGCGCTGGGCGTTCGCGCCCACCTGAACCAGCGCCAGGTGCGTGAAGCCCGCGTCCACCCATTTCTTAGCCGCGGTGACGTACGTCTCGACATCCGGCCCGCAGGGTACGAGCTGCGCGATGCCGTCCTCGGTGACGGCCTGTGACGCCGCGTCGAAGCTCCGCGGCTCCGGCAGCTCCGACATCACGTACCAGCCCGACGCCGCCCAGCGCCACAGCCGCCTGGCGGTTGCCCTGGCCTTGACGGCGTCGGTGTCGTAGCAGACCGGCATCTGCCCGTACCGCGGCCTGGCCCGGCCGGCCGCCTTGCTGTACGCGGCCACCAGGTCGCCCTCGGGCTCAGTCGCGATCATCGCGTCGCCGTGCTCGGCCGCGAGCTTCACAGAATCGGGCCCTGACAGCGCGATCGCGACCGGCACCCGCCGTTCTGGAAGGTCGAACAGCTTCGCCCGCTCGACCGTGTAGTGCTTGCCGCTGAAGTTGACGTAGTCGCCGCCGAACAGCGCCCCGATGATCTGCGCCGCCTCGGCGAGCCGCTCATGCCGCACCCTCGTGACCGGCCAGCCCGCGCCGACGACGTGCTCGTTCAGGTTTTCCCCGGCTCCGATGCCGAGCGTGAACCTGCCCTCGGCGAGGACCCCCATCGTCGCAGCCTTCTGCGCGACCACGGCGGGGTGATACCGGAAGGTCGGGCACGTGACGAACGTCATCAGCGGCAGCCGCTCGGTGGCCTGGGCGGCGGCGCCGAGCACCGACCACGTGTACGCCGAGTGCCCTTGCTCCTCGATCCAAGGGAAGTAGTGATCGGACATCACAGAGAAGTCAAAGCCGGCCGCCTCAGCGCTGACCAGATCCGTGACAAGCTGGCGCACCGGCGTCTGCTCGCACATCGCGGTGTATCCGAACTCGGTCATCTGCACCACCACGTCTCATCGTCCGTTCTGCCGCTGAACGCCTCGCGCTACCCGCAGCTCCGGGGGACATGCATGGCCGTCGGCGGCATGACCTGCTGATCTCTGGCATATGCTCATCCATCGACTCCAACGCCGCCGATCACCGGGGAGAAGCCGCCAGATGAGCACGCAGCCGAGTCAGCGATCAGGTGACGAGCGGAGCGCGCCCGGCGGGCGGCCTGACGGCCGCACGATTCCTGACCGGGCGCAGGTGGTCGTGATCGGCGGCGGCATCATCGGCACGTCGGTCGCCTACCACCTGGCCCACATGGGCATGAAGGACGTGCTGCTGCTCGAGCGCGACCGGCTGACGTCGGGCACGACCTGGCACGCGGCCGGGCTGATGGCCACGTTCGGGTCGACGTCGCAGACGTCGACGGAGCTGCGCCAGTACACCTGCGACCTCTACGCACGGCTCGAGGCAGAGACTGGCCTGGCCACCGGCCTCAAGCAGTGCGGGCTGATCGAGCTGGCAATAGAGCCAGGCCGCCTGGAGGAGTACCGGCGGGTCGCGCAGTTCAACCGGCTGCTCGGTGTCGACGTGCACGAGATCTCGCCGCGCGAGGTCGCCGAGCTCTGGCCACTGGCGAAGACCGACGACGTGCTGGCCGGTTTCTACATTCCGGCGGACGGCCGGGTCAACCCCGTCGACGTGACGATGTCGCTCGCCAGGGGAGCGAGAATGCAGGGCGCCACGATCATCGAGGGCGTCCGGGTGACCGGGTTCCTGCGCAGCCGCGGCGCCGTCACGGGGGTCAGGACAAACCGCGGCGACGTCGAGGCCGAGTATGTGGTCAACTGCGCTGGGATGTGGGCGCGCCAGCTCGGCGAACTGGCCGGGGTGTCCATTCCGCTGCAAGCGGCTGAGCACTATTACCTGCTGACCGAGCCGATCGAGGGCGTCGACGGCTCCTGGCCCGTGCTGGAGGATCCCGCCTCTTACGGCTACTACCGCGAAGAGGGCGGCGGGCTGATGCTCGGCATGTTCGAGCCGGTGTGCGCGCCGTGGAAGGTCGGCGGCGTACCAGAGGACTTCTCGTTCGGCGAGCTGCCGCCGGACTGGGACCGCATGGGCCCGTACCTGGAGAAGACCATGGCCAGGGTGCCGGTCACCGAGCAGATCGGGATCAGGAAGTTCTTCTGCGGTCCCGAGAGCTTCACGCCAGACCTGCTGCCGATCATCGGCGAGGCGCCCGAGCTGAGGAACTACTTCGTCGCCGCCGGGCTGAACTCCATCGGCATCCTGACCGGCGGCGGCGTCGGACGCACGATCGCGCAGTGGATCACAGACGGCAGCCCGGACATCGACGTCACGGCGATGAACATCGACCGGCTGCACCCTTACCAGGCGAATCCTGAGTACCGCGCGACCAGGACCGTGGAGTCGCTCGGCCTGGTCTACGCGACGCACTACCCGTTCCGGCCGACGAAGACCGCGCGTGGCGCGAGGCTCTCGCCTGTCTACGGCAGGCTTGCCGCGCGGCGTGCCTGCTTCCGCGACGTCAGCGGCTGGGAAGGCGCGGACTGGTACGCGCCTGACGGCGTCGAACCCGAGGCCGGGGAGCTGACCTGGGGCAGGCCGCACTGGTTCGGGTACTGGGAGGCCGAGCACCACGCGACGCGCAACGGCGTGATCGTGATGGACATGTCGTTCATGGCCAAGTTTCTCGTCCAGGGCAGGGATGCCGGCAGGGAACTCGAGCGGATCAGCGCGAACCTGGTCGCGGCGGAGCCGGGCCGGATCACCTATACGCAGTGGCTCAACGAGCGGGGAAGGCTGGAGGCCGACCTCACCGTCACCATGCTCGATGAGGATCAGTTCTTCGTGGTGGCATCCGACACGGCGCACCGGCACGCGGAGACGTGGATGCGCCGGCACTTCGGCGACGCGCACGCGTTCGTCACGGACGTAACGTCCGGCTATGCCCAGATCAACGTGCAGGGCCCGCTGTCGCGGGAGCTGATGGCGGCGGTGACCAGCGCGGACATGTCGAACGAGGCCTTCGGGTTCCGTACGGCCCGCTACATCGACATCGGGTTCGCGCGGGTGCTCTGCATCAGGATCACCTACCTGGGCGAGCTGGGCTACGAGCTGCACATCCCTGCCGAGCAGGCGGCCGCTGTCTATGACCGGCTGGTCGCCGCCGGCGAGCCGCTCGGCCTGCGGCACGCTGGCCTGAAGGCGCTGGCCAGCTTGCGGATGGAGAAGGCTTACCGCGACTACGGCCACGACATCGACAACACGGACTCGGTGCTCGAGGCCGGGCTGGGCTTCGCCGTCGCCCTGGACAAGCCCGGCGGATTCACCGGCAGGGACGCGGTGCTCGCGCAGAAGGCGCAGGGTCCGCTCCGGCGGCGGCTGATCCAGGTGCTGCTGAACGACCCTGAACCGCTGATGTTCCACGCCGAGGTGGTCTGCAGGAACGGACAGCCGGCGGGATACATCCGTTCCGCGTCGTATGGATTCACGCTTGGCGGAGCGGTCGGCCTGGCGATGATCGACGCGGACCAGCCCATCACGCAGAGCTACCTCGACGAGGGTGAGTGGTCCGTGCGTATTGGTAACGCCTCCTACCAGGCCAGGGCGTCCTTGCGGCCGCTTTATGACCCCGCGAGCAAGCGCGTGCAGATGTAGCATGCGTGCGCCAGCTCAGCACGCTAAGCGGACACAAAGGAGGGCCGATGGCCGATCTCGCCGATTTCGAGGCGCTGGTGCCGAGTGACCACGGACTGGTCGTGATGACAGTGATCGGGCCTGACGGCAGGATCAGGCCGTCGGTGGTCAACGCGGGCGTCATCGATCACCCCGTCTCTGGCGAGCGGGTCGCTGCCGTCGTCATCCACGGCAGCGCGCGCAAGCTCGCGCACCTGCGCGCAAGGCCGCGGGCCGCGCTGGTGCTGCGTGCTGGCTGGCAGTGGGCTGGCGTGGAGGGGCCGGCGCAGATCATCGGGCCGGACGACCCGGCCGAGGGGATCGACGCCGAGCGGCTCAGGCTGCTGTTGCGGGAGATCTTCACGGCCGGGGGCGGCACGCATGACGACTTCGACGAGTACGACCGGGTCATGGCCGCTGACCGCCGGGCGGCCGTGCTGATCACGCCGGAGCGGGTGTTCGGCTAGGACCAGGATTCAGCGCGGGGTCAAGCCGAGGTCGCGGCGGTCGCCCGAATCCGGGCCGTGCTCCGGCGCGCGGTTCACGAGGCTGTGCGCGGCCATCACGAGGTACTGCCACAGCTGTTCGTCCAGCGCGGGCTCGAGCGCGACCTCGTCGAGGGCGGTTCGCATGTGCCGCAGCCAGGCGTCGCGCTCGGCCTCTCCGATCGAGAAGTGCCTGTGCCGCATCCGCAGCCGCGGGTGACCACGCAGCTGGTTGTACGCGTCGGGGCCGCCCCAGTACTGCATCAGGAACAGCCGCAGGTGCTCGGTGGCCGGGCCCAGATCCTTGCTGGGGTACACCGCCCGCAGCATCGGGTCGGACTCGACTTCCGCGTAGAACCTCGTGACGAGCCTGGTAAAGGTCTCCTCACCGCCCACGGCCTCGTAAAAGCTCTGTTCCGTGCTCTCGGCACGCACCGTGCTCTCCATGACGGACTCCAGGGTACTGGCCGCCTGACCCGCGCTGGGCCGCCCAGGCCAGCACGCGTGCCTCTCGCCGCGGGTACTTGCTGATCCGACACGCCGGTACTCTGCCGCGGCGACCTGGCTGTCACCCGGAATTCACGGCTCGTTCGCGACGCCGGGCGACGGAAGGTGGCAATTTGGTGTTGGCGGTTCGGCCGTCGTGCGGTCACACTGGTCACGGGTGCCCCGGCAGCCAGCGGGCGGCCCACCTGGGAGGTGGCATTGCGCAGGGTATTGCTGCTCAACATCACGTATGAGCCGCTGACCACAGTCTGCCTGCACCGCGCCGTGGGTCTCGTGCTGGCCGAGAAAGCCGAAATCGTGCATAACGAGACGTCCGGGCTCGTGCTGCGGTCCGCCTCGGTCGAGCTGGCGGTGCCGTCGGTCATCAGGCTGTGCCGTTATGTCAGGATCCCGCACCGGAACCGGGTGCCGCTGACTCGTGCCGCGCTGATGCGCAGGGACAACTACCTGTGCGCGTACTGCGGCTCGTCGGCCAGCACCATCGACCACGTCGTCCCGCGCAGCCGGGGCGGCGCTCACGTATGGGAGAACTGCGTCGCGTCGTGTACGCGATGCAATCATCGCAAGGCGGACCGCCTCATCGAGGAGCTCGGCTGGAAGCTGCGCTGGGATCCGCTCGCCCCGCGCGGCATGCACTGGCGGCTGATCGGGGCCGTGCGAGACGGCGATCCGCAGTGGGCGACCTATTTGGCGGCGACCACGGCGGCCTGATCGGTCGCCGGCCCGGTCGTCGCGCCGAAGTCGCGGAACTCGCGGATTGTCGCGGCCAGGAGCACGGCCAGCACCAGGGTCGCGCCGGCGGCCGGGAAGAACGGCGCCGGGCCGATGTGCCGGACGATCACGCCCGACAGCGCGACCGCGGCTGGAAATGCCCCGATGCTGGCGAGCATCACCAGGCTCATCACCCTGCCGAGCAGATAGGCGGGCGCCCACTGCTGAAGCAGCGTCACCACGACCACGTTGCCGAAGTAGCCTGCCGCGCCGAAGACCAGCGCTGCCGCGGCCGCTCCCGGCAGTCCGCCCAGGTACGGCACGAACGCCACCGCGATCCCGCCTATCACGAATCCGCCGCAGGCGCCCATGGCCGGGCGGCGCAGGCCACTGAGCTTCGCGGCCGTCAGCGTGCCGCCCAGCGACCCGAAGCCGAAGCATGCGATCAAGGCGCCATAACCGGCTGGCCCGAACCGCGCGTGCGCGAGCGCCGGCAGCGCGACTTCGAACGCTCCCGCTATGACGAAGTTCGCGAGCACCGAGATGATCATGATCGCCTGCAGCACCCTGGCGCCCAGGAAGAACCGCCAGACGCTGGTCTGCTCGCCGGCTGGCGCGCCGGCGGAGGCTGTGCTCGCGGCCGGGGACAGCGGGTGCTCGGCGACCGGCGTGGCGGCCGGCTCTGGCTGAGCGGACGCCGGCGCGTTCTTGGCAGGCGCCTGCTTGCGGCGCATGAGGGCTAGCGACGCCGCGGAGACCGCGAACGACGCCGCGTCGACTGCGAAGGCGGACGTCGAGCCGGCGGTCGAGACCAGGATCCCGCCGAGTACCGGGCCGATCAGGCTCCCCGCCTGGATCATCGCCGCCGACAGGCCGTTTCCTGCTTGCAGCTGCTCGGCTGGGAGCAGGGACGGCATGATGGCGGCTGATGCGGGGAGGAACAGCCCTTCGCCGGCTCCGATCAGCGCGGCGACCGGGCCGAGGTAGCCGATCGACACCAGGCTGCGGGCAGCGAGCACTGCCAGGATCGCGACGAGCACGCACCGGACGGCGTCTGCCGCGAGCATGACCGCCCTCGGGCTCAATTTGTCGGCCAGGACCCCGCCGACCGGAATCAGGACGGTGCGGGGCACGCCATAACAGGCGAGTACGGTGCCAAGCAGGACCGTGCCGCCGTGGCCGGACAACACGAGCCAGGGGAGCGCGACCGCGTAGCAGAAGTCGCCCGCGGTCGAGGTGAGCTGGCCGAGGCTCAGCAGCCGGAAATCGCGCACGGCGAGCGGGCCACTGCGAAGCGCCGCTCCGAGGCGGCCGCCGCGCGGCGCCGCCGAGGTTGCCGATGGCACGGGCGCACTCCTTATCGTCGGGGGATCGCGGGGGCAGCGCCGGTCAGGGAGCCGGCTCGGGTGGTATCCCTGGGTCGAACCAGGGCGTGTAGTCGATCATCACGTGCACGCGCCGCGCGTCAGGTGGCCGCTGCGCGGGCTCCATCCGCCGGTACTCGCTAAGCAGCTCGAAGATGCGGGTCCTGACCAGGTCGAGCTCGGCCGCCGTCACATGCAGCACGTCCATGTTGGTGCCCGCGGCGGCCTGCCAGTCGGCCGGGAACCGCGACTCGCGGTCAAGGTACTCCGCGCGCACGTCGTCGGACCTGGCGCGGACGCTCTCTGCGAGCAGCCGGCCGGCGCTGCGGATCGCCTCTGGCCGCCTCGCGTCGGTGCCGACCGTGATCGCGACGAATGGTGCCGCGCGCCAGGGTCTGTGCCGCCGGTCGGGGCCGCCCGACGGGTCCTCGTGGACGAACCCGTACCTGGCCAGCGCGCGCAGGTGGTAGCTGCACGCCGACGGCGACAGCCCGGCGACCTCAGCGCACTCGGTCGCGGTGGCCGGCCCGTCGAGCGTCAGGCGCTCGAGGATCGCCAGCCGGGCCGGGTGCGCGAGCGCCCGCAGTGCCCGCGGGTCCGAGATCTCGACCGGCTTCGGCGGGCCGCCAGGCCCGGGTGGCGCGTCCTGGCCAGGGAATGCAAGGGGTTCGGGTGCCGGCATAACGTGAAAGAGTAGTTGCGAAATGAGTCTTTCACAATCCCTTCCGGCGCGTGACGCGGAGTCCGGCGCGGTGAACCGCGTGCTACGTTCGCGGTGCACCAGTGCCGACACCTGCGAGGACCCGGACCATGCAGCGGGACATCTTCACCGGCGACCACGACGCGTTCAGGGACGCGGTGCGCTCGTTCATCGTCAAGGAGGTAGCGCCCTATCACGAGCAGTGGGAACGCGACGGCATCGTGTCCCGCGACGTCTGGCTCGCGGCTGGTGAGGCAGGCCTGCTTGGCATCGACATGGAGGAGAGGTTCGGCGGCGGCGGCAACGACGACTACCGGTACTACCTGGTCCTGAACGAGGAAATGACCAGGGCAGGAGCGCACGGACCTGGGTTCTCCGTGCACAACGACATCATCGGCCAGTACTTCAAGCGGCTGATGACCGACGAGCAGGCGCAGCGCTGGATGCCCGGGTATTGCAGCGGCGAGCTGATCAGCGCGATCGCCATGAGCGAGCCCGGCGCGGGCAGCGACCTGCAGGGGATCAGGACGAGCGCGGTGCGCGACGGGAACAGCTACGTCCTGAACGGCCAGAAGACGTTCATCTCCAACGGCCAGCTCGCGGACCTCGTCATCGTCGTGGCGCGCACGAACCCTGACGATGGTCACCGCGGGATCAGCCTGCTGGTGGTCGAGCGCGGGATGGCCGGGTTCGAGCGGGGCAGGAACCTGGACAAGGTCGGGATGCACGCCCAGGACACCTCTGAGCTCTTCTTCAGCGACGTCCGGGTGCCCGCGGCGAACCTGCTCGGGGAGGAAGGCGGCGGGTTCGTCGCCCTGATGCAGAACTTGCCAAGGGAGCGGGTCGCGATCGGGGCGGCGGCGCTGGCCGGCGCGGAGGCGGTGTTCGAGCAGACGCTCGCGTACTGCAAGCAGCGGCAGGCCTTTGGCCGGCCGATCGGGCAGTTCCAGCACAACAGGTTCGTTCTCGCGGAGATGGCGACCGAGCTGGCCGTGGCCAGGGCGTTCACCGACAAGGCCGTGCTCGAGCACAACGCGGGAAGGCTGTCCAACGAGGACGCGTCGATGGTGAAGTGATGGGACACCGAGTTGTGCAACCGCGTCGTGGACCGGTGCCTGCAGCTGCACGGCGGTTACGGCTACATGCGGGAGTACGCCGTCGCTCGCGCCTTCGCCGACGGGCGCGTCCAGACCATCTTCGGCGGCACCACGGAGATCATGAAGGAGATCATCGGCCGTGGCCTAGGGGTCTGACGCGAGGTCAGTACCGCTCGACGAGATGAGCCCGGTGGCTCGGAGGCTGGTCGGCGCCGACGGTGGTCCAGTACTCCGTAGCGTGCGTGATCTGGCCGTCCCTGACCGTGTAGAACCCGGCCACCCGGAACAACCCGAGGTCGGCGTGCGGCACCTCGACTTCGGCGGCGACCTGATCGTCCTCGGCGACGACCCTGAGGACCTTGATGGCCCACCCCTCCGGGTACTCCCGGTTGACGGCGACGATGTTGTCGCGGCCGACCAGGCGCTCCCGGCTGGCCGGCCAGTCGACAACGGCGTTCCCTGCGATGAGCTCGCCCGCGCCCGCCCAGTTCCGGTCCTGGACCCGGTGCCACCACGCCCGCAAGACTTCAGAAGGCTCCATGTGTCTATCGTGCCCGCTGGTACCGACAGGTGACGCGCACCGCCTGACCCGGTCGCGGAACGAGGGAGATTGTGCCGCAATCGGTACGGGATTAACCTGGCGCGGTGAACGTGCGCCTGGTGCGATTGACGACAATTGTCATGACGTCCGGGATGGTGGCGGCCGCGTTGCTCGCGGCTGCGGGACCTGCCGCCGCGAGGCCGGCGGGCGGCCCCGCGGTCGAGCCGGCCATCGACCTGACCGCGCTGTCGCCCATGGCGTTCGCCTGGCTGCAGGCAGGCGGGCGGGCCAGGTTCTAGCCATGGGACCGGGCCAGGCCGCACCGCGACCGTCCTGGACCGTCACATCAGGTCAGCAGGCACCGGAGGTGGTCGACCGGCTGCTGAGCTCGCTGCCCGGGTGGTTCGGGATCGCGTCGTCGAACGCCGCCTACGTCGAAGCGGCGCGAACGCTGCCGACGTACCTCGCCTGGCCCGCGGCCGCCCCCGGAGGGACGGCCGCGCGAAGCGGCGAGCAGCCCGCAGGCGTGCTGCTGGCCGAACGCCACTTCCCTGGGGCCGCCGAGATCCACCTCCTCGCCGTGCAGCCCGATCTGCATCGCAGGGGCGCCGGACGCGCCTTGGTCGAGGCGCTTGAGCGCGACCTCGCCGCGGACGGAGTTCGCTGGCTACAGGTCAAGACCCTCGGGCCGAGCCTTCCCGACGAGGGCTACGAGCGGACCAGGCGGTTCTACCTCGGCATAGGCTTCGAGCCGCTCCAGGAGATCACCGGGCTCTGGCCAGAGAACCCGTGCCTGATCATGGTCAAGACGCTGGCGTTATGTGGTGCCGGGCCGCTGCCGATGTGAGATCACGGCGAGTTCGCCGCTCCCGGTGCGCAGCACGCCGACGCCGGCCCCGAAGGTCTCGCCGAGCAGGTCATCGCGCAGCACCGCGGCCGGCTCGCCGTCGGCGGCCACCCGGCCGTCGCTGAGCAGGACCAGGCGGTCGGCGAACTGCCCGGCCAGCGTGAGGTCATGGATGGCAGAGAGCACGGTCAGCGATCGCTCCCGCCGAAGCTCGTCGACCAGTTCGAGCGCGTCGATCCTGCGACCGAGGTCCAGCGCGCTGGTCGGCTCGTCGAGCAGCAGGATCGGCGCCTGCTGGGCTAGGGCTCGCGCGAGCACAAGTCGCTGCGCCTCGCCGCCTGACATCGTCGCCAGGCGGCGGCCCGCCATGTCAGTGAGCGCCATCCGGTCGAGCAGGTCCAGGCAGATCCTGCGGTCCGCGTCCGTCTCGACGGCGAAGTAGCCAAGATGCGGGGTCCGGCCCAGCATGACGTAGTCAAGCCCGGTCATCTCCGGCGGCAGCACAGGGTGCTGCGGGACGTAGGCGATCATCCTGGCGAGCCTGCGATGGCCGAGCCGTCTGGCAGGCTGGCCGTCCAGCAGGATCACGCCGTCCGAGCCCGTCAGCCCCGCGATCGCGCGGAGCATGGTGGTCTTGCCGGCGCCATTCGGGCCGATCACGGCCATCCACTCACCGGCCGGGACGCTGACGCTGACGTCGTCGAGCGCGGCCCGCGCGCCAAAGCTAACCCGCAGGCCCACGGTAACGATCAGTGGCCCGCCGCTCATGACATGTCCGCCCGCGCTCGCTTGGAGCGGAGCACGAACAGGAAGAACGGCGCTCCGATGGCGGCGGTGATGACTCCGATCGGGACCTCGGTGTCGGGCTGGATGGTGCGAGCGGCGATGTCGGCGAGCACGAGGAACGCCGCCCCGCCGATCATCGAGACGGGCACGATGATCCGGTAACTCGCTCCCGCGGTCAACCGGACGACGTGCGGCACGATGATGCCGACAAAGCCGATGAGCCCGCTGACCGAGACGGCTGCGGCCACGCCGAGCGTCGCTGCGATCACGACGATGAGCCGGAGCCGCGGCACGTTGACGCCGAGGGTCCCCGCCTCGGTCTCGCCCACCCGCAGCACGTCGAGCAGCCGCCGGTACGCGAGCAGGGCAAGCACGGAGACGGCCAGGTAGGGCAGGATCATTCCGGTCTGACTCCAGGTGGCGTCTGACAAGCCGCCCAGGATCCAGGCGTAGACGGACTGGAGCGTCTGCGTGTGAGCCTGCTGCAAGTAGGTCTGCGCGGCGGTGAGCAGCGCGGCGACCGCGACACCGGCCAGCAGGATGGACGCCGTGCCCGTCGCGCCGCGCGGGCCGGCGTTGTCAACTCGCCCGGCGGCGCCGAGCGAGTAGGTCAGGCCCACGGCAGCGACCCCGCCCGCGAACGCGGCGACAGGAAGCAGCGCCAGGCTTGCGCCGCTGATGATCACAGCGGTCGCGCCGAGACCGGCGCCAGCGGCGACGCCGAGAAGGTAAGGATCCGCCAGCGGATTCCTGAACACGCCCTGGTACGCGGCACCGCCGCCGGAAAGCATCGCCCCGACCAGCGCGCCGAGCACGACCCTGGGCAACCTGATCTGCCAGATGATGGCCGCGTCGATCGGCTGGACCGACACGGCCGGGTGCCAGGGCAGGTGCGAGATCAGCGTGTCGGCGATCGCTCCGGGCGGCACGCCGACTGGGCCGATCGAGATGCCGGCGATCACAGCCACGATCAGCACAGAGGTGGCAACGAGGATCGACTTCGCGGTGCGGCCGCCGCCAAACCGGGACGAGCCAGCGCGCCGCGCCTTGCCGGCCTGCTCGCCCGGGCGTGGCTGGCTTGTGCCGGAGTTCTGGCGCGGCAGCGCTGACCTGACCAACTGTTCTCCTAGCTGCCTTTGATGGCGGCCAGCACGGTCCTGAGCAGGTTGACCACGCGCGGACCCCAGCGGGACGCGATGTCGTCGTTGAGCATGATCACGTGCTTCGACTTCACGGCCGTCAGGCCGCTCCAGCCCGGGCGCGCGGCCACCGTTGTCGCCGTCTGGTGACAGCAGAGCGTGTCCGCCAGGATGATGAAGTCCGGATTGGCCTTGACCACGTACTCCGCCGACAGCTGCGGGTAGCCGCCCGCAGCCGCGGCGCCTTTCGCCGAGTCTGCGATGCTCTTCATCCCGAGCAGGCCGAGCAGCCTGCCGATGAACGTGTCAGATGTCACCGAGTAGAACGTCTGGTCGAGTTCGTAGTAATAGGTCAGCGGCTTGGGGTGATGCGGGGCCGCGGAGACGATCTTGCTGATCTCGCTGCGCAGCGTCGACACCTCTGACCTGGCCTGCTGCTCATGACCGGTCGCCTGGCCAAGCTCGTCGAACTCGGCGTAGACGCCGCGCACGTTCGGTGGCGCGGGCAGGGCCAGCACGGGGATTCCGAACGCCGTGAGCTTCTTCGTCAGCATTGCGGCGTTGTCGGTCACGACGACCAGGTCAGGCTTCTCGGCGGCGATGGCCTCGATGTTGGGGGTAAAGCCGGAGAGCTTGGTTCGTGGTGCTTGCGGCGGGTAGTTCGAGTCATTGTCGACGCCCTTCACCTGCGACCCGGCGCCGATGGCGTAGAGCATCTCGGTCGCGGTGGGGGACAAGGAGAGGATCGCGCCCGGCTGCTTGTCCAGGTGGACCGGTCCGTTGGCCGCGGTCACCGTGACCGGGAACGCGCTGCTGCTGGCGTGTTCCGGCGTGCCAGCGCCGCCTGCCGGCTGGTTCGCGGCGCTGCTGCACGCCGCGGTGATCAGCCCTGCCACGAATGCGACGGCTAGCAGCCGTCGCATCAGAACGTGTGTCATCACTCATCCTCCGGTTGCCGTGGAGGACGAAGTGCGTCCGTTGCGACTCCCGGAGGGATCGGAACGAACCGCCCTTCCTCCGAGGACAGGTCGTCGGCGCTGGACAGGCGCCCGGGCTTGTCCTCCGGCTGGAGGCATCACCGTTGCGGGACAGCGCCGGATTCGCACCGGCTTCGCTGTGCACAGCGTCATCCCGGACTTCTCCGGGACAGCCGAAGCCTACTTCACTGGCCCCTGCGCCGCCATGAGCGGCGCGCGCGTCGTGCCGTCGCGGCGAGGGGTTGTTACAGCCAAGCGCAGGATCGGGGCTTAAGCTGTAACAAACGGGGCTGTCCCGGCGGCATGCCGCGCCGCCGCGCAGATCGTCCTGGCCGAAGGAGCGCCGTCATGCCGGAAGCGAAGATCGACCATGAGCTCCAGGTTCCCGACGGCGGGTTCTGGCCAGCCCCCGAGATTCCGCAGCCGAATATCTACCCGATGGAATGGCGGGTCGAGACCGAGAAGCTCGCTGCCATATACCAGAAGTCCAAGCTGATGGCGTGGAACCCGGCAGACCTGCCGTGGGACAGGCTGCGCGCCGAGGACTTCACGACCGAGCAGCGGCTGGGCATCATGTACTGGTTCGCTGTGCTGGCCAACTTCGACGCGTCCGGCCCCGCCGTCTTCGCCAGGGCTACGATCAGGGCCTTCGAGCAGCATGAGGAGGACCCGGTCCGCAAGTGCTTCTTCTCGATCACCAGGGACGAGATGAACCACGAGGAGTGCTGCCAGCGGGCGATCGCAGCGCTGTGGCCGGGCGGCCCGCTGGACTGGACCCCGGCGACCGACCTCGAGCGCGCCGCGCACAACAACATCGGATGGCTGTATCACAACGGCGGCCGGTACTGGAACGGCTACAGCAGCGCGGTCGGCAAGTACTCGCTGCCGGTGCTCTTCACGAGCTTCATGATGGGGGAGATGGCGGCGTCCACCCTGTTCCGGGGGATGGCGTCGGGCACCAGGCACCCGGTCTTCTCCGAGATGTTCCACAGGATCGGCCGCGACGAGTCCCGTCACCTGCAGATCTGCATGACGATCCTGGAGAACGAGTGGCCCGGCCTCACCGACGATGTCCGTGCGACCATCACCAGGCAGCTGCGGGCCGGCTTCATCTTCCTGTCGATGATCCTGTGGGAGCCGCCGGAGGGGTTCTGGGACCTGCCGCCGTACTTCCTGAACAACCACCGCGTGCTGATGGACCACGCGCGGACCGCCGGCCTCGGCGTGCTGTCGTATGAGCAGCAGGCCGAGAACTGGCGTAACGCGATCGCGAAGATCCGGGTCATCGTGCAGCGCTGGGGCATCGATTTTCCCGCCATGCCGGAGCTAGACATCGAGGGCGTCGACGTGTCCGATGACATCAGCGCCGAGGACATCATCCCGGTGTTCTGACGGCACAGAGTACTGACGGCACTGGCGATTGCGCACAGGGGCTGTGCATGACCCGCGTGGAAAACGCGCCATTCTGTGGACAACGTGGCCGGCTTCGGTGGACAGATGCGCGCCTGCGGTGGACAGCCTGTGGACGGCTAAAGAATCATGAAAATAGTCGCCGAACCCCCTTGTGCAGCGCGCGTCAGTGGCTGTACAACTTCTCTACCAGCGAAAACGGGTACCACTCGGAGGGAACTTCGGGAGACCTGGGGGAAACCCCGGTGAGCTCGGAGGGATAGCCGGGAAGCTCGGGACGCTCCGTGGCGCGGAGGCAACTCCGAGCCAGCGGGAGGGCTCCGCGGACCTTTCGGGGGCAACCCTGGAGGGACCAAGGAGTTGGTTCCGGGGAAGGCGAGGAGACTGGGCAACCGGACTCCAAGCGGGTGTCCTGGACCGGCC
>DASUHI010000097.1:0-16595 GCA_036273575.1 Streptosporangiaceae bacterium
GCCACAGCACCTTGCCGGTCGCCGGATCAAGCCGCCGCACCGATCCAGGGAAGCTCTTCCCGCCGATCGTGGCGGCACGTTCCTGGCCATAGGTCACCCGCTCTCGCGCCGTCAGCCATGCCGCTCATGCCGGCTGCCTGCCCTACGGACGCGCGCGCGGGTTCCTGGTTGACGTGAGGGCGCGAGCCAGTGGTCAGGGTGCGGGCTCATGATCAGCCCCGGTCGCGGGGAATGGGCCGGTGGTGCATGCGGATGTTGACCGGCGCGGAGTCGCGGCGACGGACTGAACGAGGCCTGAGTTCTCCAGTTCGGCCAGGACATCGCTGATCATCGAGAACGAAGTCGTCGGCTGTCCTCGCTTCCGGGTTCCAGGATGCCGAGCATCTGAGCAACCATCGCCAGAACCTCCTGGCCCTCAATCCCGGCAAGTACGACCAGCCCACCGGCCCGCGTACCGCGCCCCAGACAGACGGCGACCCCGGACCCAAGTCGTGGGTTCGGGGTCAATTCCGATCCGAAAGATCACGGAGCTCCCGCGATAGGACTCGAACCTATAACCTGCCGGTTAACAGCCGGACGCTCTGCCGATTGAGCTACGCGGGATCGGGCTGCCATCGCCGCCGGGAGCCGGTGACTCCTGACTGATTTGCGCCGCGGCCACAAGGGTAGCGCACCTGCGCTGATGCGCGCGCCTGACAGCGGCCGCCGAGCGTCGCGCGCGCATAACAATCTCCGTTTAGGGCATGTTAACTCCGGTCAGGGCGCGTGACGCACGCAGGCCGACGGGGATCCTGCGGAACGTGACCGACCCCAGGAAGAGGCCCAGATGCGTTTTTACCGAATCAGCTTCATCGGCGGACTGGCCGTCGGCTACGTGCTCGGCGCGCAGGCCGGTCGTGAGCGGTACGAGCAGCTGAAGCAGCTTGCCCGCAAGGCGGCAGAGAGCCCCGCCATGCAGCAGACCGCCGGCGCGCTGCAGGCGCAGGCACAGGCGACCGCTAAGACGGCGAAGGACAAGGCGGCGACCAGCGTCCGCAAGGGCGCGTCGAAGGTCACCAAGCGCTCTGCGCCGTCGGGGCAGACCAGCACCGCGAGGGGGAAGCCGACAAGATCAGCATCGACGGCTTCTGGCAACGGCGAGATGCCACCGACGACGGGCAGTGATGACAGCCCTTTCGATCCAGTTAACGGCAGCGTCAGCCACCAGCGCCTGATGTAGCTAGGCCAGGTACTCGCGCAGCATCTGGGCGCGGCCCGGATGCCGGAGCTTGATGAGCGTCTTGGATTCGATCTGCCTGATCCGCTCCCTCGTGACGCCGAAGTCCCTGCCGACCTCCTCCAGCGTACGCGGGTGGCCGTCGATCAGGCCGAACCGCAGCTGGATGATGCGCTGTTCGCGCGGCGAGAGGGTGTCGAGCACCTGCTCGAGCTGATCCTGCAGCATCATGAACGCCGCGGCCTCCATCGGCACGACTGCGTCGGCGTCCTCGATGAAGTCGCCGAGGTCGGAGTCTTCCTCGCCGATCGGCGCCTGCAGCGACACCGGCTCCTGCGCGATCCGCTGGATCTCGCCGACCCGGTCCGCAGGAATGCCCATCTCCTCTGCCACCTCGGACGGCGTCGGCTCACGACCCAGGTCCTGATGTAGCTGCCGCTGGATCCTGGCCATCTTGTTGATGGTCTCGACCATGTGTACGGGAATCCTGATCGTCCGTGCCTGGTCGGCGATCGCCCTGGTGATTGCCTGCCTGATCCACCACGTCGCGTACGTGGAGAACTTGTAGCCCTTGGTGTAGTCGAACTTCTCGACCGCCCTGATCAGGCCGAGGTTGCCCTCCTGGATCAGGTCGAGGAAGACCATGCCGCGGCCGATGTACCGCTTGGCGATAGACACCACAAGCCGCAGGTTGGCCTCGATCAGCCGCTGTCTGGCCCGATCGCCCTGGTCGGCGATGGTGGCGAGCTCAGCACCGCTCGGCCCGGCTCCGACCACCTTGCAGCCACCGAACATCATTTCCCTGGCGAACAGGCCGGCCTCGATGGCCTTGGCGAGCTCGACCTCGTCCTGGGCCGTCAGAAGCGGCACCTTGCCGATCTCGCGCAGGTAGATCCTGACCAGGTCGGAGGTGCCTGACCGGCGCATCCGGTCGGTGTCCTCATTCCGCCGCGACTCGTCGGCGTCCTCGGGCACGGCGTCGAGGATCTCGACGCCGTCCTCGGTGAGCATCCGCATGACGTCGTCGATCACCTCGGGCATCAGCTCGCACCGATCGAAGGCGGCGTTGAGATCAGCCAGGGCCACGGCGCCGTTCTCCCGCGCTCGCGAGACTAGCTCGGTGACCTGGTCAGCGGTTGCTGTGAGCACAGGAGTCATGGACAACAGTGTGCGTCAGTAACGCAGGGTCGCGCGGTTTGAAAATTGTCACCTGCGGGCAAGTTTCGGCGATCCGCTGATCTGGGTAAAACCTACAGTTCGCGAGTGAATGCGACATTCACCGCGGAAAAAGCGACTGGATCTCACATTCAGCCGGCTGGGTCGGCCTCGCAGCCGGCTGGGCCGGTCGTTCAGTCGCAGTGGCGGCCTGCCAGCGGCTCAGATGCTGCCGCCCTCGCGCTCGAGCAGCAGCTTGCGCCGCTGCTCGAGGGCCACCAGATCGCCGAACATCTTGTTGTACTCACTCTGGGCGGTGACCGGGTTCATCCGCTGCAGCCGCGACTTGACGGCCACGATCTGCCTGGACACGGCGAGCTCTTCGATCCTGGTCAGGACGTCGTCCGCGAACTTGGCGTCCGGCACACCGTCGGCACCTGGCGCCTCCACCGACTCGACGGCCAGCCTGGTCAGGAACATGCGGGCGTTGTCGTTCGGCGCGGCGGCCAAGAGCCGCTCGATCCACTCCCTGGCGGGCCCGGCGGTCGCGACCCCGCCGCAGTCCCCGATCAACTCGCGCACGGCGCGGTGCGCGGGCGCGGTGAAGACCTCAGGTCCCATGCCGTCGAACGCGGGGCCGAGTAGCGCGGGCCGTTGCAGCGCCAGCTTGAGCGCCTGCCGCTCCAGGTTGATCACCGGATCGTGCGGGTCGTAACTGACCCCCCTGGCGCCGGCCTGCTGGTCGTCGGCCCTGCGCTGCGCTGACGCCTGAGGGGGCTCCGCCCGCCCGCCGCCCCTGCGATCCGAGGGTTTGCGGCCGGCGCCGCCGATGTGCTCGGCGATCCGCTGCAGCACGAGGTCCTCGTCCATGAGCCCCAGCCAGCGGTCCACCTTGGTCGCGTAGACCTTGCGCAGACCGTGATCCTTGATCCTGGCGACGATCCTGGCGGCCGCGTCGAGCGCGCCGATCCTGCCTTCAGCCGACTCCAGGTCGAAGTCGCCCAGCGCCGCGCGCACGGCGAACTCATACAGCGGCACCCTGCTGGCGATCAGGTCCCTGACGGCCGCGTCGCCCTCCTTGAGCCGCAGGTCACAGGGGTCGAGCCCGTCCGGCTGGACGGCCACGAACGTCTGCGTGACGAACCGCTCCTCCATGCCGAACGCGCGCAGCGCGGCCCGGCGCCCGGCCGCGTCGCCGTCGAAGGTGAACACCACCTCGCCTCTGAGCTGGCTGTCATCCATCAGTAGTCGCCGCAGGATCGCGATGTGACCTTCGCCGAACGAGGTTCCGCTGGTAGCGACCGCCGTGGTCAGGCCGGCCAGGTGGCACGCCATCACGTCGGTGTAGCCCTCGACGATGACCGCCTGCCGACGCTGGGCTATGTCGCGCTTGGCCAGGTCGGCGCCGTACAGCACCGAGCTCTTCTTGAAGATCGGCGTCTCCGGCGTGTTCAGGTACTTGGGACCGTTGTCGTCGGCTGCGAGCTTGCGCGCGCCGAACGCGATCACGTCGCCCGACAGGTCCCTGATCGGCCAGATCAGCCTGCCGCGGAACTTGTCGGTCAGGCCGTGCCTGCCGCGGCCCGCCAGTCCCCCGGTGAGCAGGTCCTCCTCGGTGAACCCCAGCTTGCGAAGGTGCCTGGTGGTCATCTCCCAGTCGTCCGGGGCGTAACCCACCCCGAACCGCTCAGCGTCGGCCAGGTCAAAGCCGCGCGAGGTGAGGAATTCACGCGCCGGGGCGGCACTGGCGGTCAAGAATTGCTGAACATAAAAGTCCGCGGCTGCCCGGTGCGCCTCGATCAGCCTGCGCCGCCGCGACTGCTCCTGGCCGGGAACTGCGCCGCCCTGCTCGTACCGCAACTCGATGCCGGCCCTGGCCGCCAGCCGCTCGACGGCCTCGGTGAACCCCAGGCTGTCGATCTTGCGCACGAACGCGATCACGTCGCCACCCTCGGCGCACGAGAAGCAATACCACAGCCCGCGCGCCGGCGTGACGTTGAATGAGGGGGTCTTTTCCTCGTGGAACGGGCAGAGTCCCTTGAGCGAGCCGCCGCCAGCGCTGCGCAGCTGCAGGTACTCCCCGACGACCTCGGCGATCGGCGAGCGGGAGCGGACGGCCTCGATGTCCTCGTCGCGGATCCGGCCTGGCACCTTGCGAGTGTAGCCCCGGGCCGGCGCAGGAAGGCCGGTTATCTCTCGGGACGTGCCGATGTTCCGCGACTGGCACCGGCGATGGCCCGGGGGAATGTGCCAGCCGCGGAACGACGAGCGGCGGGAGGGACTCGCGGGAGGCGGCGGGCGCGCACGGGGGCGGCGGCCCGTCGTGGTCGTTCGTTCACCCGTCTCGGTTGCGCGGTGCGCCAGGCGAACACATGTTACAGCGCCGTGGGCTGGTTAAGGATTCCAGCTACGCAGCGTGATATAGGTAACAGGCACCACGACTCTTACAAGGGGGCATAACTAAACGTGTCAGGCTTGTCGCCTTCGTCTGGCTGGTCAGCCCGCAGGCTGGTGCTCTGGGACGTCGACTACACGCTGGTGAACGCGTCTGGCGTGGGCTGGCACCTGTACAACGCCGCCTTCACCGAACTGTTCGGCAGGGAGTTGCCCGCGGCGGCCAGGGCCGCGAGCATGGCGGGCAGGACCGACCACGCGATCGTGCTCGACGTGCTCCGCCTGGCTGGAGTCCCTGACCCCGCCGGGCAGGTCAGGGCCTTCGAAGCGGCGCTGGCCAGGCTCGGACGCGGGGTGCACGGCATGGTCGCCGAGTCAGGGAAGGCGCTGCCAGGCGCCAGGGAAGCGCTTGCCGCCCTGGCCGCGATTCCCGGCGTCGTCCAGTCGGTGCTGACCGGCAACGTCAGGCAGGTCGCCGAGGCGAAGCTGGCGCCGCTCGGCCTGGCCGCGCACCTCGACCTCGCGGTCGGCGCGTACGGCAACGAGCACGAAGTCAGGGCCGAGCTCGTGCCGCTGGCCAGGACCCGGGCCGCGGCGGCCTACCAGGCGGACTTCAGCGAAGACGCCACGGTCCTTGTCGGCGATACGCCGCTGGACGTCGCCGCCGCGCTGAGCATGGGCGCGCGCGCCGTCGGCGTCGCCTCGGGCCAGTTCACGGCGACCGCGCTCGAAGCGGCGGGAGCGGACACCGTCCTGACCGACCTGACCGGCACGGCGCGGGTTGTCGCCGCGGTGCTGGGCAGCCCCGACCGTTACCAGCCGCGGCCCGCGTAACGCTGCTCGGGCGGGAGCGTGTCCAGGTTCAACCCGACCATCGGCTCGCCGAGCCCGCGCGACACCTTCGCGATCACGTCGGGGTCGTCGTGGAAGGTCGTGGCCTTCACGATCGCGGCGGCACGCGCCGCCGGGTCGCCGGACTTGAATATGCCTGAGCCGACGAACACCCCGTCGGCGCCGAGCTGCATCATCATCGCGGCGTCGGCTGGGGTCGCCAGCCCGCCCGCGGTGAACAGCACGACGGGCAGCTTGCCAGCGGCGGCTACCTCGGCCACGAGCTCGTACGGCGCCTGCAGGTCCTTGGCCGCGGAGTAGAGCTCCTCTGGCGACAACCCGGCCAGTTTGGCGATGCCGGCCCTGATGCCGCGCATGTGCCTGGTGGCCTCGACGACGTTGCCGGTACCCGCCTCGCCCTTGGACCTGATCATCGCCGCGCCCTCGGTGATCCGCCGCAGCGCCTCGCCGAGGTTCGTCGCGCCGCAGACGAACGGCACCGTGAACGCCCACTTGTCGACGTGATGTGCCTCGTCGGCGGGCGTCAGCACCTCGGACTCGTCGATGTAGTCCACGCCGATCGCCTGCAGAACCTGGGCCTCGACGAAGTGCCCGATCCGGCACTTGGCCATGACGGGGATCGAGACCGCCGCGATGATGCCGTCGATCATGTCGGGGTCACTCATCCGCGCGACCCCGCCCTGGACCCTGATGTCGGCAGGAACGCGCTCCAGCGCCATGACCGCCACGGCACCCGCGTCCTCGGCGATCTTCGCTTGCTCGGGCGTGACCACGTCCATGATCACGCCGCCCTTGAGCATGTCCGCCATGCCACGCTTGACCCGCTGCGTACCGGTGACCGGTGCGGTGCCCGCCGGCCTGGCGTCGGGGGAACCTGGGCCGTTAGAACCTAGCACTGACACGGAAGTTCCTTACGGTTGAACCATCGTTTGATACCTCCATGGTAGGCGGTGTCCGGCCCCTCCCGTGAGCCCAGCCGCCGCCCCCAGGCCCCAAGCCCACCTATGAACCCTTGGTGGTGCCACAGGCCCACCAAGGGTTCATAGCTGGGGTAGCGCGAGCGGAGTAGCCTTAGCTGGCCAGGTGGGGCATGTCGGTGCCTTGGTCGCCCATGCCGGTCGGCGCGAGGGTGTCGTCGATCTCGAAGAACTCGGGCATGGGAGCGCCGCCGGCCAGCCGGAACGTCCTGGCCAGCGGCCGGCGCCGGGCGGCGGCCGTGACGGCGACGGCGTCGTTGTAGAACTTCCGCGCGATGAAGACCTGCTGCGCGGTCGACTCAAGCTCCGCGACCAGTTCCTCGCCGCCGCGGCCTGGCTCGACGGAATCGCGGAAGTCCGGCCCGCTGAATACGTTCCGCAGTGCCCTGGTCAGGTCGCTCTCGGCGAGTTCGCGCCCCGCCGTGGCCGACCTGGCGTCGTGCGCCAGGTCGGCAAGCAGCACGCTAGCCGCCGGGTCGAGCAGCCCGGACGAGGCGATCTCCAGCGCCACCGAACTGCGCCTGACCAGGGCCGCGTCCAGCGCCGCGCGGGCGGTTTCGACCCTGGTGTGCAGCCGGTCGAGCCGCCCGGCTCGCCAGGACACGTAGACTCCGGCGATCGCCAGCACGGCGATCACGATCAGGCTGATGACCGGGCTCATCACGCGCTCGCAGCCGCGGCGGACTCGGCGGGCAGCACGGCCTGGTACACCTTGACGACGTCGCGGGCGATCTTGCTCCAGTCGTAGTCGCGGACCGCGGCCGACGCGGCAGCAGACAGTGACGCACGCCGGGGCGGGTCGTCGAGCAGCCGCCCGATCGCCCCAGCGAGGTCGGCGGCGTCGCCGCTGGTGAACAGCTCGCCGGCGCGACCGCCGCGCAGCACCCGCCGGAACGCGTCCAGGTCGCTTGCAACGATCGGCGCGCCAGCCGCCATCGCCTCCGCGAGCACGATGCCGAAGCTCTCGCCGCCTGTGTTCGGCGCGCAGAACACGTCGACCGAGTGGTACACCTGCACCTTGGTGGCCTCGCTGACCTGGCCGAGCAGCACGACCCTGTCCCGCAGCCGCCCGGGAACCCTGGCCATCACCTCGGTGGTGTCGCCCGGTCCCGCGACCAGCAGCCGCAGCCCAGGTCGCTCGGAGCCGATCAGCTCGAACGCCCGCAGCAGCACAGACAGGCCCTTCCGCGGCTCATCCATCCGGCCGAGGAAGCCAACCGCGGCGCCCTCCCCCGGCCAGCCGGCCAGCGCCTCGGCCTTCTCGAACCGGGAGATCGTGACGCCGTTCGGGATCAGCACGGCGTCGCCGCCCAGGTGGTGCACCAGCGTGGTCCGCGCCGCCTCGGACACCGCGATCCGCCCGCTGACCTTCTCCAGCGCCGAGCGCAGCATCGGCTCGGCAGCGTGCAGCGCCCGCGACCTGGTGGTCGCGCCGTGCAGCGTCGCGACGATCGGGCCGTCGAAGACCCAGCATGCGATCAGCGACAGGCTCGGCGCGGCCGGCTCGTGCACGTGCAGCACGTCGAAGTTGCCGTCCTTGATCCACCGGCGCACCCGGTTGGCCGACAGCGGGCCGAACGACAGCCTGGCGACCGACCCGTTGTAGGGAACGGCGACCGCCCGGCCGGCGGGAACGACGTAGCTGGGCAGCGCGGCGTCGTCGTCAGCCGGGGAGATCACCGACACCGAGTGACCCAGGTCGATCAGGGCTTCTGCCAGGTCCCTGATGTGCTCCTGGACACCGCCAGGCACGTCCCAGGAGTAAGGGCAGACAACGCCTATTCTCATGGCCCGCCCTCTCTGGCCCCTGACATCCCGCCTGGCTCGTCGCCGGCAGCTCTGGCGGCGGCGGCGGCGCCGTTCTTCCTGGCCACGCGTTCCCTGCCGGCGACCTTGGCCCGCGCCGCGGCGAGCCGCTCAGGGTCCAGATCGGCGACGAACACGCGCTGCAGCATGTGCCAGTCCGCCGGGTGAGCGCTGATCGCTTCCTCGAAGACGCGCGCGATCTCCTGGGTCATCGCGGCGGCCTTCTGCCACCGGTCACCGACCTCGGGCACCGGGATCTCCTCGTGGACGCGGATGCCCCAGCGGTCACCCTCGTACCACAACGTCGCGGGCATCAGCGCGGCACCAGTCTGTACCGCCAGGGCGGCCGGCCCGCCCATCATTAGTGCTTTTTCACCGAAGAAGTCGACCTCAATTCCGCTGCCCGTCACGTCGCGGTCGCACGGCAGCGCCACCATCTTGCCCGCCCGCAGGCGCTGGGCCAGGACGCCGAACGGACTCTGGCCGCCACTGGCAGGGAGCACCTCCATTCCGATGGCTTCCCGGAATGCCACGAATCGCTCGTAGACCGACTCCGGATCCAGGCGCTCCATCACGGTGGTGAACGAGCCTGCCCCCTGGGCGATGATCCATGCCCCTGCCTGGTCCCAGTTGCCCATGTGGGGCAGTGGCACCACCACTCCCCGGCCGGCGGCCAGATGCCCGAGCAGGGTGCTGACCTCGCCGGAGGCCACGGTCCCGCTGACGAGGCGCTCGGTGGTCAGCACCGGAAGCCGGAAGATCTCGAGCCAGTACCTGGCGTAGGATTCCATCGAGGCACGCGAGGCTGCCCTGAGCTCTGTGCCCGTGGCGCCGGGACCGAGCACCCGCCTTAGGTTGCCCTCCAGCACACGGACACCGGGGCCTTGCCTGCGCCAGGCGATGCTGGCGACGACGCGGAACGCCCCGGCGGCCCAGGACTCAGGCAGGCGGCACACGGCCGACCAGCCGAGCGTGTACGCGGCGCCGACCAGCCGCGCCTTCAGCGACGGCCTGGCCATCTCACGGGCCACTGCTACCTCCGAGACTCACCGGCCGCGTGAGCGGCCGCGGCGTGACCGCGGCCGCCGGCGCGCCTAGTTCACGCTGCCGGACGGTTCCGCTGCGCTGCTGGACGCTTCCGCCTCGCTTGCCTGGCGTGCTGCCGCTGCCTTGCGCACCGCCCAGACACGCTGGCCGAAGGTGAAGGCGCTCAGCGCGGCGAGAATCCAAAGCCCAATAGGAAGGACATACGGTACGCCAAGACCGGACAGGCCGATAGCAACCAGGCCGATCAGCAACCGTTCTGCCCGCTCGGCGATCCCCACGTCGCAGCTCAGCCCGACGCCTTCGGCACGGGCCTTTGCGTATGAGACTAGTAGGCCAGCGACCAGGCAGAACAGCGCCACGGCGGCGAGCAGCCTGTCGTGACCGCCGGTTGCCAGCCAGATCGCGATGCCCGCGAACACCGCCGCGTCCGAGACCCGGTCGAGGGTGGAGTCGAGGAACGCGCCGAAGACGCCTGTGCTGCCCTGGATCCTGGCCAGGGTGCCGTCCAGCATGTCGGTGAGCACGAAGCCGGTGCACACCATCGTCCCGGCGAACAAGTGTCCGGTCGGGAACAGGCTCAGCGCCCCCGCCGTCATCCCTACCGTCCCGGTCACCGTCAGCATGTTGGGGGTCACCGGAGTACGCGCCAGAGCCCGTCCTGCTGGCGTCAGCAGCTGGGCAAGACCGGGTCGCAGCACCTTCAGCATGTCCGTTTGATCTTACTGGCGGGTGATCAATCCGTTTCACAAGCAGGGCCGGCCGGACTGCGCCGGTCTCGCCAGGCTGGTGGATTGCCGCCGGGGACTTGTGGTCGCCGGTCCGGTGGGTAAAGGCTGGCAGCAGCAGACACGTGAACTTCAGGAGGCGGTGGTATGGCGGAGAAGGCAACATCGGGCGCCGCCGGCAGGGCACCAGCGGCCGGCCAGCCCGAGAACGTACGGAACGTCGTGCTGGTCGGCCATTCAGGATCAGGGAAGACGACGCTGGTCGAGGCGCTGCTCGTCGCGACCGGCACCATCCAGCGGGCCGGTCGCGTCGAGGACGGCAGCACTGTCAGTGACTTCGACGAGGTCGAGATCAGGCAGGGCCGCTCGGTGAACCTGACGCTGGCCCCGTTCGTGCACAACGACGTCAAGGTCAACCTCCTGGACACCCCCGGTTACGCGGACTTCGTCGGTGACCTGCGGGCCGGGCTGCGGGCCGCCGACGCCGCTCTGTTCGCGGTTTCCGCCGCCGACGGGATCGACGGGCTGACCTCGATGCTGTGGGACGAGTGCGCTAGCGCCGGCACGCCGCGGGCCGTCGTCATCACCAAGCTTGACCATCACAGGGGCGACTTCAACGAGGCGCTCGAGGCCTGCCGCGGCGCCTTCGGCGAGTCGGTCGCGCCGCTGTACTTGCCGGTCGGCGACGGGCAGGGCACCGTCGAAGGGCTGATCGGCCTGCTCTCCGAGCGCTACTACGACTACACGAGCGGCAAGCGCACCGAACGGGACCCTGACCCGGAGAACGCCGACCAGCTCGAGACATACCGCGGCGAGCTGATTGAGTCGATCATCCAGGAGAGCGAAGACGAGAGCCTCATGGACAGGTACCTGTCCGGCGAGGAGATCGACCAGAAGATCCTCATCGAGGACCTGGAGAAGGCGGTAGCCAGGGGCAGCTTCTACCCCGTGATACCGGCGGCCGCGCACCACGGCATCGGCCTGGCCGAGCTGCTCGAGCTAGTGACGCAGGCGTTCCCTTCCCCGAACGAGCACCCGCTGCCGGCCGTGACCACCATCGACGGCAAGCCCGTCAACGGCATCTCGTCGGATCCGAACGGCCCGCTGCTCGCCGAGGTGGTCAAGACCACGTCGGATCCCTATGTGGGCAGGATCAGCCTGGTCCGCGTCTTCTCTGGCACGCTGCGCCCGGACGCCACCGTGCACGTCTCAGGTCACGGCCGCGCCGCGAGCGGCCACGCCGACCATGACCAGGACGAGCGGATCGGCGCGCTGACGTCGCCGCTCGGCAAGAACCAGCGGACGATCGCCTCCTGCGCCGCTGGGGACATCTGCGCCGTGGCGAAGCTGACCAGCGCCGAGACCGGCGACACGCTGTCCGATAAGGACAAGCCGCTGCTGATGGAGTCGTGGCAGATGGCCGAGCCGTTGCTGCCGGTCGCGATCACGGCCAAGTCCAAGGCCGACGAGGACAAGATGAGCCAGGCCCTCGCCAGGCTCGTGGCCGAAGACTCCACGCTACGGCTGGAGAACAACCCGGAAACCCATCAGCTCGTGCTCTGGTGCATGGGCGAGGCGCACACCGATCTGCTGCTCGACCGGCTCTCCAGCCGGTACGGCGTGGCCGTCGAGACGGTGGGCCTCCGGGTGCCGCTGCGCGAGACCGTCTCGGGCAAGGCCAACGGTCTCGGCAGGAACGTCAAGCAGTCCGGCGGCCACGGCGAGTACGCGATCTGCCACATCGAGGTCGAGCCGCTGCCGTCTGGCAGCGGGCTGGAGTTCGTCGACAAGATCGTCGGCGGCGTCGTCCCCCGCCAGTTCATACCTTCCGTGGAGAAGGGCGTCAGGGCGCAGATGGACCAGGGCGTGGTCGCCGGCTACCCGATGGTCGACATCAGGGTCACGCTCTACGACGGCAAGGCCCACTCGGTCGACTCCTCCGACATGGCGTTCCAGAAGGCCGGCCGGGCCGCGCTGAGGGACGCCGCTGAGAAGGCGCAGCCGCAGCTGCTCGAGCCGGTCGACGAGGTGTCGGTGCTGATCGGCGACGACTACGTCGGCGCCGTGATGTCCGACATGTCCTCGCGCCGCGGCCGGGTGCTCGGCACCGAGCCGGTACCGGGCGGCCGGACGCTGGTCAAGGCCGAGGTCCCCGAGCTGGAGCTGATCAGGTACGCGATCGACCTCCGCTCGATCTCCCAGGGCACGGGCTCGTTCACCAGGTCCTACCTGCGCTACGAGCCGCTCCCCTCGCACCTGCGGGACAAAGTCATGGCCGAGGCCAAAGACAACTAGACCCGCAGCGCTCGACAACGGGGGCGCACCGTTGCTGTTAGAGCGACAACGGGGCGCCCCGCTGCGCACCGGGGCTC
The DNA here is from genome assembly GCA_036273575.1 of Streptosporangiaceae bacterium. Classification (GTDB taxonomy): domain Bacteria; phylum Actinomycetota; class Actinomycetes; order Streptosporangiales; family Streptosporangiaceae; genus Chersky-822. The sequence continues at coordinate 12,545 of DASUHI010000097.1, forward strand.
GCGGGACCGGGGCCAGCGGCGGGGCTAGGGGATCCTATGCTGCTTTTTATGGCGGACAGCGGAGCAGCCGAGCCTGTCCGGCAGCAGGGCGCGGGTACGCCAGATGGCTTTCGCCGGCTCTGGATGCCGCACCGGATGGCCTACATCAAGGGCGAGAACAAGCCGCTCGGCCCCGGCACTGGCGACGGCTGCCCGTTCTGCGCGATTCAGGACCTCGCCGACGACGAAGCGCTGATCGTCGCGCGGGGGACGCTGGTGTACGCGGTGCTGAACCTGTACCCGTACAACAGCGGGCACCTGATGATCTGCCCGTACCGGCACGTCGCCGACTACACCGGCCTCGACGAGGCCGAGACCGCGGAGCTGGCCGGCTTCACCAAGACCGCGATGACGGTGCTGCGCGCCGTGTCCGGCGCCCAGGGCTTCAACATCGGTATGAACATGGGCGGCGTTGCCGGCGCCGGGATCGCCGCCCACCTGCATCAGCACGTCGTGCCCAGGTGGGGCGGCGACTCCAACTTCATGCCCGTCATCGGCCAGACCAAGGTGCTCCCCCAGCTGCTCGCCGAGACCCGCGACGTGCTGGCGGCGGGCTGGAAGGACGTCCCGGCCGGTCAGACCTGAATGCGCTGCTCCACTGCCCTGACGATCTCCTCAATGGCCTCGTCGACCGGAACCCGGTTGCGCTGCTCGCCGCTGCGGTAGCGGAACGAGACGGCACCGGCCGCGATGTCGTCGTCGCCAGCCAGAAGCATGTACGGCACCTTCTGCTGCTGCGCGGTCCTGATCTTCTTCTGCATCCGGTCCGCTCCCGCGTCGACCTCGACCCTGATGCCGCGCTCGCGCAGCCGCGCCGCGAGGCCCTCCAGGTACGGCACGTGCGAGTCCGCGATCGGGATCCCGACGACCTGAACCGGGGCGAGCCACGGCGGGAACGCGCCTGCGAAGTGCTCGACCAGAATGCCGAAGAACCGTTCTATCGAGCCGAACAGAGCCCTGTGGATCATCTGGGGCCGCTGCCTGGTCCCATCCGCCGCGGTGTATTCGATCCCGAACCGGCCAGGCTCCTGGAAGTCGACCTGCAAGGTGGAGAGCTGCCAGCGCCGCCCGATCGCGTCCCGCACGTGCACGTCGATCTTGGGAGCGTAGAACGCGCCCTCCCCCTCGGCGATCACGTACGGCAGCCCCGACTTGGTGAGGGCGTGCTTGAGCGCCGCCTCGGCAGCGTCCCACTCGGCGATCTCGCCGACGAACTTGTCCGGCCTGGTCGACAGCTCCGCCTCGAACTCGGTCAGCCCGTAGTCACGCAGCAGCCCGACCACGAAGTCGAGCAGGCTGGCGAGCTCGTCGGCGAGCTGGTCCGGCCGGCAGAAGATGTGTGCGTCGTCCTGGGTGAACCCCCGCGCCCTGGTCAGCCCGTGCACGACGCCCGACTTCTCGAACCGGTACACGGTCCCGAACTCGAACAGCCGTAGCGGCAGCTCCCGGTAGGAACGCCCGCGCGAGGCGTAGATCAGGATGTGCATCGGGCAGTTCATCGGCTTCGGGTAGTAGCTCGCGCCCTCCATCTCCATGGGCGGGTACATCCCGTCGGCGTACCAGTCCAGGTGCCCGGAGGTCTCGAACAGGGTCGACTTGGTGATGTGCGGTGTGTTGACGAACTCGTACCCGGCCTCGATGTGCTTGCGCCGCGAGTAGTCCTCGAGCACACGCCGGATGGTGCCGCCCTTGGGATGGAACACCGGCAGACCGCTGCCGATCTCGGTCGGAAACGAGAACAAGTCGAGCTCTGCGCCCAGCCTCCGGTGGTCGCGCCGCTCGGCCTCGGCGAGCATCTTGAGGTAGCTGTCCTGCTGCTCCCTGGACGGCCACGCGGTGCCGTAGATCCGCTGCAGCTGCGGGTTATTCTCGCTGCCTCGCCAGTAGGCCCCGCCGCTGCGCATCAGCTTGAACGCGGGGATGTTCCTGGTGGACGGCACGTGCGGGCCGCGGCACAGGTCCTTCCAGACGGCGTCGCCGGTCGCCGTGTCGACGTTGTCGTAGATGGTGAGCTCGGGCCCGCCGACCTCCACGGACTCCTCGGCACCGACGCCCGCGCCCCCGCCCTTGAGGCCGATCAGCTCCAGCTTGTACGGCTCCGCGGCGAGCTCGGTGCGCGCCTGTTCGTCGGAGACGACCCGGCGGCTGAACCGCTGCCCTTGCTTGACGATCTGGCGCATCCGCTGCTCGATCGCCTTGAGGTCGCCGGGGCTGAACGGTTCGGCGACGTCGAAGTCGTAGTAGAAGCCGTTCTCGACCGGCGGGCCGATCCCCAGCTTGGCGTCCGGGTGCAGCTGCTGCACGGCCTGGGCGAGCACGTGCGCGGTGGAATGCCGCACGATAGCGAGCCCGTCGGTCGAGCCGGCACCGACCGGCTCGACCGCGTCGCCGTCGCCGAGCCGCCAGGCGAGGTCCCTGGGGGTTCCGTTGACCCTGGCGGCGACCAAGGCGCCGTCAGCGCCTGATCCTGCCGAATCGCCGCCCTCAGGAACGCTCGCCAGCGCGTCACCCGCCGTCGTGCCAGCTTCCACCACATGCTCGCGTCCGGCGAGAGTGATGTGCAGCTTGTCGGCAGGCACGGCTAGCTCCTTCATCGTGCGTAGGTGGATTGGCGTTCCGCGGTGTCCGGCACCGCAGGCTTCGATGCTAGCGGTCGCGGCGCCGTCACCGCGCGCGGGTTTTCGCCCGCAGCGCACCCACCCGCTCGCGGCCTACAGGCCGGTGACCGTGACCAGCGTCCCGTATGTCAGGTACGGCCAGATCTTCTTCGCGGGGGTCCAGGGAAGCTCGACGCAGCCGAGACTCTGCTGTGACCCGTAGCTGTAGCGAGGGAAGTAGTGCACGGCCTCGCCCGCGTGGAAGTACGCGACCCAGGCGACCGGGTCCGCGTACTTGGTGCCGTCCGGGTTCCTGCCCTTCATAATCTGGCTCCGGTACCTGATGTACACGGGGTCGGTTCCGACCGCCGTTGGCCTGGCCGGGATGCCGGTGTTCGCCAGGTGCCTGAAGATCTCGGTGCCGTTATGCCAGACGGTGAGGGTTTCCGGGGAATGCTGGCTCGCCAGCGCATACGTGTACCCGTGCTGGTTGGTGTCGTCGCCCGCGACGGCGCGGAACATGGCCTTCCAGAGCCGGCGGCCGATGGACCCGTGCAGGGTCAGCCCCTGCTGGTTCTCGTAGACCATGTCCGACATCAGCCCGTGATCGGCCTGGAACGCCATCACGGCGCCCTGCAGCACCTGGTTGGGCTTGCCTGCACGCCACAGCCGCTTCAGGGCGGCCGGATAGCCGCCCTGCCACGTGTACGTCCCGGCGGGCGGGCTGTAGGCGGCGCTGACCTGGGCCTGCGCGTCCGTGAGCGCCGGCGGGGCGCCGGTGAGCGGCGCCCAGCTCAGCGGCAGGTAGCCAAGCTGGGCGAGCAACTGCTCGAGCCGGGCGGTGCTGTACCTGCCGGTGCGGAATGTAGCGGTGACGGGCGCGGACAGCAGCGCGCCGCCGGTCGTGGTCACACCCGCGCTGCCGGCGGGCACCTTGACGGTGACCTTCGTCCGTGGCCTGAACCCGCGGTCGGGGACGAACACCGCGCTGTCGCCCTGGCGCTGCCAGCTGCCCGCGATCGCGGGCTTCAGCGCCGGCATCGGTGAGGTAGGACTCAGCGGTGATGAGAACTGCACGCGGATGTCGGCCGCCCCGTTCACCCGGGTGCTGCCGTCCGCAGGAGTGATCGAGAGCACCCGCTCAGGACTCTTCGGCGCGGCGCTGTGCGTCGCGCCAGGACGGCCGGACGCGGCCTTGGCCGGGCTCGACTTCTGCACGTACAGGTACGTGCCGCCGCCGATCAGGAGGGCGCGACCGCGGCGGCGACGCCGATCATCGGCCCGGTCCTGCGTCGGCCGCGTGGCCCGGAGACGGCCGGTCCGTAGCGCCCGGGGCCAGCATCCGGCCCGGTGGGCCAGAGGCCAGCAGCAGGCCAGGAGGGCCTGAGCGGACCGAACGGATCCGCCGGGCCGAT
>DASUHI010000098.1:0-7584 GCA_036273575.1 Streptosporangiaceae bacterium
CTGCGCGACGCTGCGGGTGTCCTCCGCGCCCATCTTCTTGCCCAGCGATTCCAGGACCTGCTGCAGGGCCGCGGCGCACCGGGCGGACAGGTCCGCGGACAGCCGCCCCGCGCCGCCCAGGGTGGTATCCAGCCACAGGCCGCGGCCGGTGAACCCGTCATCACGGTCCTGATCCGGGCCGGCGGTGCGGCGGCGGATCTCCTCCGCCAGCCCGGCCAGCCCCGCGAGGTCCAGCCCTTCCCCGGCAGCGGTGACCAAGATGATGTCCGCGTCACCGCGGTGCTCGGGCGGCAGCTTGTCGGTCCAGTCGGTGACCTGCCGCGCCCACGACACCGACAAGTCCCCAGCCGCGAGGGCGTCGGCGACCGCGGGATGCCCGGCAAGGCGGCGCATCCAGCCGACCGAGCCGCGGGCGGCGGCCGGGGTGACCTTCGTCTGCCAGGTCAGCCACGTCCGCGCGGAGCCCTGCCCGTCGTCTTCGAACCCGCGCTGCGCGGTGAACCCGGCCAGGACCCTGGCCCGGGCGGCGGCGTGCATGGAGGCGGCCCGCTCCAGGCCGCGCAGGCAATCCGCCTGCACCCCGGCCGGCAGCCCCGCGGCGTCCGCGGTGGCGAGCCAGCCCAGCCCGGCCAGCACCATCCGCAGCGCCTCGCCCGCAGACCGCGGGGACGGCGACGGTAACGGTGACGACACCAGTTCTCACCTCCGCACGATCACGGCACCTGCGCGGGAAGGGAATCAGGGAGTCCACAAAGAGTACGTCGCGTGCCGGGTCCGGCCTGCCTGGGGCGGCCGGGTCATCGGGGGTGGTGCCATTCCCGGACCGTGTCCGGGTCTATTCCCGCTGTCGAACCTGTACTCGAAATACTAACACCAGCCACCGACAATTATCCCGCGACACGCCGACGCATGCCACGACGCGCGTGCTGCATTTCGTGATTCTCCAGGTTGAGCGCGGCCAGGATCAGCGGCACGTGACTGAAGGCCTGCGGGCTGTTGCCGACCTGGCGGTGGAGCCGCGTGTCGTACTCCTCGCTGAGCAGCCCGAGGTCGCTGCGAAGCGTGAGCAGGCGCTCGAACATCACGGTGGCGTGTACTTCTTCGCCGATGAAGTTCAGGGCGTTGACCAGCCAGAAGCTGCATGCGAGAAACGCGCCCTCGCTCCCGGGCAGACCGTCGACGGAGGTTCCGGTCGGAGGCTGGGTATAGCGCAGCACCAGGCCGTCGTCGGTGAGTTCCCGCCTGATCGTCTGGACCGTCGAGATGACCCTCGCGTCGTCGGGGGGCAGGAACCCCGTCTCGAGAATCATCAGCACGGCGGCGTCAAGCGAGTCGCTGCCGTAATACTGCGTGAACGTGCCGCGGCTCGGGTTGTAGCCCCGCTCGCAGACCTGCTGGTGGATCTGGTCCCTGATCGAGCGCCACCGCTTCAGGTTCGACTCGGGCGTGAACGACAGCCCGTTCTCCGCCATCTTGATCCGGCGGTCGAACGCGACCCAGGCCATCACCTTTGAGTGGACGAAGTGCTTCGGACCCCCGCGCACCTCCCAGATTCCCTCGTCCGGCTCGGTCCAGTGCTGCTCGAGGTAGCCCAGCAGCCGGTCGAGCAGGCTGGCTGTGTGCTTGTCGAACCTGAGCCCGGCCTGCCTCCCGAGCATGAGCGTGTCTACGATCTCGCCGTAGACGTCGAACTGGATCTGCTTGACGGCGTCGTTGCCGATTCGCACCGGCGCCGAGTTCTCATAGCCTGGCAGCCAGTCGGCTATCCATTCAGGCAGCCGCCGCTCGCCTGCCACGCTGTACATGATCTGCACGTCCGCAGCCGACCCCGCCACCGCCCTGCCGAGCCAGTCGCGCCAGGCCGTCGCCTCCTCCACGTAACCCGTTCGCAGCAGCGCCTCGAGCACGATCGTCGAGTCGCGCAGCCAGCAGTACCGGTAGTCCCAGTTCCGCACGCCCCCGATGTCTTCTGGCAGCGACGTGGTCGGCGCGGCGACGATGCCACCGGTCGGCTCGTAGGTCAGCGCCTTGATCGTGATCAGCGACCTGACCACCGCGTCGCGGTACTTGCCCTGGTAGGAGCACCGGGAGACCCAGTCAGTCCAGAAGGCCTCGGTCTGCGCGAGCGCCTCATCTGTCTGCACGTCCGGCGCCGGTCCTGTGTGGTGCGAGGGCAACCACGTCAGCACGAACGGCACGCGGTCGCCGGCGCGCACGACGAAGTCCGCGTGGTGCGCCATGTCGCGTCCCACCAGCTTGACCGGAGTGCGCAGCCAGACAGAGTCAGGTCCGGCGACCGCCCAGACGGCGTCGTCGGCGCGGCGGACCCAGGGCACGATCCGGCCGTATCCGAATCGGAGCGTGAAGCGGCTCTCCATCTCGACCGCGCCCTCAACGCCCTCGACGATCCTGATCAGCACCGGCGTGTCCGCGCCGCGCGGGGGCATGAAGTCGATCACCTTGACGACGCCGCCGACGGTCGTCCACGTGGTCTCCAGGATCAGCGTGTCTTTCCTGTAGCACCGCTCGACCCGCCCAGCCCTGGCTGGCGGCCCCTCCGTGGCGGAGGTCGGGTTGAGACACCACTGTCCGTGCCGCCCGTCGCCGAGCAAGGCCGCGAACACGGCGTCGGAGTCGAAGCGAGGCAGGCAGAGCCAGTCGATTGCCCCTTCGCGGCTCACGAGCGCCGCAGACTGCATGTCACCGATCAGGGCGTAGTCCTCGATCAGGGGATTGCCGGATCTTGGCTGTCGCATCCTGCCTCCTCGATTCCCACCCTGTCATGGCGGTGCGGTCGCCAGCCTAAGCTTGGGCCGTGTCTACCACCCGCGCCAGGCTCGCCGCATGCGCGGCGATGTCCGCCGCGGTCCTGCTCAGCGGCTGCGCGCGGATGGACGCCGCGCTCGGCCGGCAGTGGGTGGTCGTGCAGCTGGCCAGCAACACCTCCCTCGCCACGGCGCGGCACGTGACCGCCACCTGCGCGCACGCCTCGGGCCTGCGCGCCGAGCCGGTCAAGCCGACGGCGCCGGGACGGGTCGTGGGGTCGGTGAGGTTCATCTCCATCCAGGCGTCCGACGCGGACATGGCCAGGCTGCAGCAGTGCCTGCAGCGCTTTCCCGCCGTGCAGGGGCTCACGTTGACGGAGCCAGGGGACTGACCATGGGACCGACGGGGAACTAACCCGGGTCTGGCCGCAGGTTCTGGCCACGGAGGTCAAGTTTTGATAAACCCTAGTTTTCAAATATAGATAGAAGCCTAGTATGTAGATAGGCAAACCTGGGAGGTCACATGAAACGAGCACTCACCGCTGCGGGCGTCGCCGCCGTCACAGCTCTGGCGGCGGCAGGCTGCGCATCATCGGCCGCTAGTACGAGCGGCTCGGGGAGTGCGGGGGACCCGGTGGTACTGCGGCTCGGGTTCCTGACCAACATCACGCACGCGCCGGCGCTCATCGGCATCGCGAAGGGCTACTTCGCCAAGGCGCTCGGCAAGAACGTCAAGCTGGAGGTGCACCCGTTCAGCACCGGCACCGAGGAGGGCACGGCCCTGCTGGCCGGCCAGCTCGACGCGGCCTACGTCGGCCCCAACCCGACGATCAAGGCCTGGCAGACCTCGAACGGCAAGCTGATCAAGGTCATCTCGGGCGCCGCGTCTGGCGGAGCCGCGCTGGTCGTGAAGAAGGGCATCAACAGTCCTGCGCAGCTCAAGGGCCAGAAGCTGGCGACCCCGTCGCTCGGCAACACCCAGGACGTCGCGCTCAGGTACTGGCTCAAGAAGAACCACCTGACCTCCACCCAGTCCGGTGGAGGTGACGTCCCGATCACCCCGATCACCCCGAACTCCGCCGCGGTACTCCAGTTCAAGTCCGGCCAGATCGACGGCGGCTGGGAGCCCGCGCCCTACGACATCGAGATGGTGCAGGACGGCGGCCACGTGCTGGTGAACGAGGCCTCACTGTGGCCCAAGGGCCAGTTCGTCACCACGAACCTGGTCGTCACGCAGAAGTTCCTGGCCGCTCAGCCGTCGGTCGTGAACGGGCTTCTCAAGGGCCAGATCCAGGCCAACAACTACATCCACAGCAACGCTCCGGGGGCCGAGGCCGCCGCCAACAAGGAGCTGACCTCCCTGCTCGGCAAGGGTCTGGACCCGAGCGTGCTGTCGGCGGCGTTCAAGGAAATCACGTTCACGAACGACCCGATTTCCTCCTCGCTCGCCATTGACGCGCAGCACGCGGCCTCGGTCGGCCTGCTCACGCCGGTTAAGAACATCTCCGGCCTGTACGACCTCGCCCCGCTGAACACCCAGCTCAAGGCCGCCGGCCAGCCGCAGGTGACGTCGTGAGCGTGGTCCAGCGGTACCGGCCAGACCCCGGGACCGCGGCCCAGCTCAACGGCGGCCGTCCCGGCCGGCCGGCTGGCGACACCGCCGTCAGCCTGTCCGAGATCTCCAAGGTCTACGGCCGGGGCCCGAACGCCGTGCACGCGGTCGACCGGCTCTCGCTGACCGTCGGGCAAGGGGAGTTCGTCTGCATCGTGGGCGCGTCGGGCTGCGGCAAGTCGACGCTCCTCTCGATCGTGGCCGGCCTGGACACGCCGACCGCGGGCCAGGTCGACACCGGCGGCCGCAGGGTCGGGATCATGTTCCAGGAGCCGGCCCTGTTCCCGTGGCTGACCGCGCGGCGCAATGTCGAGCTGGCGCTGCGCGCGCTGAAGGTGCCGAAGGAACAGCGCAGGCGCCGCGCCACCGAGTTGCTCGAGGCCGTGCACCTCGGCGACTTCGCCGACAAGCGGCCGCACGAGCTGTCCGGCGGCATGCGGCAGCGCGTCGCGCTCGCCAGGGCGCTCGCCCAGGAAGCCGACGTGCTGCTGATGGACGAGCCGTTCGGCGCGCTCGACGCCATGACCCGTGACCTGCTGCACGACGAGCTGGAGCGGATCTGCTCCCAGCGGTCGCTAAGCGTCCTGTTCGTCACGCACAACGTGCGGGAGGCGGCCAGGCTCGGCGACCGGGTGGTGCTGCTCAGCAGCCGGCCGGGCCGGGTCATCGAGCAGTACGACGTGCCGAGGACGGGCCCGCGCCGGATCGACTCAGCGAGCGTGGCGACCCTGGCCAGCCAGATCACGGACCGGCTGCGGGAGGAGATGAGGCGCCATGGCTGACACGAAGACGCCCGCCAGCACGCGTGCGGGCAGCCAGGACACCGCGATCGCCGGGCTCGACAGCCTGGAACTCGCCGGGTTCAGCACCGGCCGCGATCGCGGCCGGATCGCGAGGAAGACGTGGACGGCCGCCTGGCCGAAGGTGCTCGCGGCCGGACTGGTCCTCGGGGCGTGGCAGCTGTTCTACCTCAGCGACTTCCACGGCGACACCTCGACGGGGCTGGTCAAGGGGCCGGGGGCCGGGCTCGCGAACCTGTGGGATCAGCTGCAGCACGGTCAGCTCTGGAGCGCCATAGGGAACACCGTCCGCACCGCTGTCGTCGGCTATCTGCTGGCTATGCTTATCGGCTCGGTGATCGGAGCGATCGTGTCCCGGATACCGCCCCTGCGCGCGGCCACCGGGTCGATCATCAGCGGTCTGCAGACGATGCCGTCGATCGCGTGGTTTCCGTTCGCGATCATCCTGTTCGGCACGTCGGAGTCTGCGATCTTGTTCGTGATGGTGCTCGGCGCGGCGCCGTCGATCGCGAACGGCCTGATCACCGGCGTCGACTACACGCCGCCGCTGCTGCTTCGGGCCGGCCGGACCATGGGCCTGCGCGGCGTCGCGCTGTACCGGCACCTGATCCTGCCCGCGTCGCTGCCCGCTTACCTCGCGGGGCTCAAGCAGGGCTGGGCGTTTGCCTGGCGCAGCCTGATGGCGGGCGAGCTCCTGGTGATCATCGTGGGGAACCTGTCCCTGGGAATCCTGCTCAACAACGCCCAGGACAACCAGGACCTGACCGGTGCGATCTCGATCATGATCGTGATCCTGGTGATCGGCATCGTCGTGGACACGATATTCAGCAAGACCGACCTCGCGGTAAGGCGCCGCAGGGGCCTGCTGACCGACACGCAGTCGGTCTAAGGGAGCCGATCGGGCAATGACGGGGGCTGATCGGCCAGGGGGCCGGATCGCCGGGTACTGGCTCGCCCGGCGGTCTGGCCTTCGTCTAGGTGGCGGCCGCGGCTACGGCGAGCACCCGCTCGGGCCGGGTGTAGACGTTCATCGAGCCGCCGCGCAAAAAGCCGACCAGCGTCAGCCCCGCCTCCTCGGCCAGCTCAGCGGCCAGCGACGACGGGGCCGAGACGGCGGCGAGCACGGGGAACCCGGCGAGCACCGCCTTCTGCACCAGCTCGTACGACGCGCGCCCGCTGACCAGCAGGATGCAGCCGCTCATCGGCAGCTTGCCGTTTCGCAGCGCCCAGCCCACGACCTTGTCGACGGCGTTGTGCCTGCCGACGTCCTCGCGCGCGGCGATCAGCCCGCCATCGGCCGCGAACACGCCAGCCGCATGCAGCCCGCCCGTGCTGGCGAATACCCGCTGCGCGTCGCGCAGAGCATCGCTCATCGTGGCCAGCCTGGCTGCGGTGATGCTCGCCCGATCCTTGTTAAGGTCCCAAATTTGGTGAACGAAGAGCTCGGCGCTACTCGCCTTGCCGCAGACCCCGCACGCGCTGGTGGTCATGAAATTCCTGCGCGAGGTTGATGCGACCGAGAGGCCAGGCCGCAGCTCGACATCGACGATGTTCCCGAGTCCGTCGTGCCCGGCATGGCCGCAGGTCGTCCCGTCGCACAGGCGGATCGAGGCAATGTCATCGGCATGCCTGACGATCCCCTCGCTGACCAGAAATCCCGCGGCGAGGTCGACGTCGTCGCCTGGCGTCCGCATGGTCATCGTGAGGGCCTCGCCCGCCACCCTGATCCCGAGCGGCTCCTCCGTCGCGAGCAGGTCGGCGCGCTCGGTCAGCTCGGCCGCGCCTGGTTCATCGGGCAGCCGGATCCTGATTACCCGCCGGCGTGCTGTCCTGCCGCTCATCCGCCGCGCCTCCCGTCCGATCCGCCTTTGAGGCTACGCGGGCACGGGCGGAGCGTGTAAACGTTGTCTGCCTAGCGTTTGTGCAGCACTATGACGTGATGGCGGAGTCACCGGATGACCGCGGCGCCAGGAACCGCAGGCATCTTCGCAGCAGCTATCACCATGGCGACCTGCCGAACGCGCTGGCCGACGCGGCGACCGACATGGCGCGGGCCGGCGGTCCTGACGCTGTGGTGCTGCGCGCGGCCGCCAGGCAGGCAGGCGTGTCGGCCGCGGCGGCCTACCGGCACTTCGCCGACCATGACGAACTGCTCGGCGTCGTCAGGCAGCGCGCGATCGAGGCGCTGGCAGCCGCGATGCGGCAGAGCCTGGAGTCAGGAACGCCTGAGCCTGACCCCGCGCAGGAGGCGGTGCGCCGGCTACGGGCGCTCGGCCGCGCGTACATCAGGTTCGCCCTCGACAATCCCGGGCTGTTCAGGACCGCGTTCTGCCCGCCTGACAAACTGCGTCCCGGCGCGGCCGAGCGGGTGGTCAGCCAGGGGCCATTCATGCTGCTCAGCGGCGTG
>DASUHI010000099.1:0-17570 GCA_036273575.1 Streptosporangiaceae bacterium
TCGGAGCCGATCGCCGCGAGCGCGACCCTGACGCTACCGAGCGCGTCGGCGAGGGCTGGCCTTGCCTGATTGGGCGTCAGCCCGGACAGCAGGCACAGCAGGGCAAGCCGGAGGTCGCCGTCACACCTGGCAAGCTCGTCCTGGCACGCCGCTTCCGCGGCGCCGGACGCGTCCATCAGGATCGTGATCTGCCGTCTCCTCAGCTTGGCGTTCCTGACATTCATCCCGACCATGAGATTCGAGTAGGTACGGCCAAGCCGGACCATCGCGGCCGTCGACAGCGCGTTGAGTACCATCTTCTGCGCGGTCGCCGCCTTCAGCCTGGTGGAACCCGCGATGGCCTCTGGCCCCGTGTCGACCAGGATGGCTTGCTCGGCCAGCGGCGCGAGCGGCGCCGCCAGGTTGCAGCTGACCAGTACCGTCAGCGCCCCGGCCTCGCGAGCGGCGCGCAGCGCACCGCCGACCCACGGCGTCTTGCCGCTCGCGGACAGCCCGACCGCCACGTCGGCCGGCGTCAGGCCCGCGGCGGCCTTCCGGCCAAGGTCCTCGTCATCTTCGGCGCCCTCGACCGCGGTGAGAATCGCGCGGTCGCCGCCCGCGTGATGCGCGATGAAGGCGCGCGGATCCGTCCCGAACGTGGGAACGACCTCGGCGGCGTCGCTCACGCCGATCCGCCCCGACGAGCCCGCCCCGAAGTAGTGCACCCGGCCACCGGCCCGCAGCCGCTCGACCACGAGGTCCACGACGGCGGCGAGCACGGGCAGCACGTCCTTGACCGCGTCGGCCACTGTCGCGTCCTCGGCGTTGAGCAAGCCAAGCAACGCGAGAGTCGGCACCGTGTCGATGTCACGCGTTCGCCAGTTGCGTTCCTCGGTCCTGGACATCCAGGCGTCCTCCCGCCCCGTCCCGCGCTTCTTCCCGCGCCTCCTCCGCGCGGAGAGCAACTGCTGCTTCACGTTACTGTTTTCCATGGTGCGGTCCAGATCCGTTGCGTATTCACCGAGCCGTCCTATGCGGGTGCTGGGCTGCATGTCAGGCACGTCGGTGGATGGCATCGACGTCGCCTGCGCCGACCTGGAGCTCGCCGACGACGAGCTCCGCTGCACGTACCGCGGGCTGACCGGCAGGCCCTTCGATCCCCGGCTGCACGACCGCATCGTCGCCGCCCTGCCGCCTGGCCTGCCGGGGGCCGGTGAACTTTGCGAGCTGCACGCGGAGCTCGGCCGCGCGTACGCAGCCGCGTTCGCCGCCGCGGTGGACGAGCTGGCCGACGGCGCCGCGGACCTCGCTGTCCTGCACGGCCAGACGTTCTATCACTGGGTGGACGAGGCTGGATGCGCCCTCGGCACGCTGCAGCTCGGCAACTCAGCCGCGGTAGCCGAGCGGCTTGGCATACCGGTCGTCTCCGACCTGCGCAGCCGCGACGTCGCGGCCGGCGGCCAGGGCGCCCCGCTGGTCGCAGTGTTCGACGCGCTGCTGCTGGCTGGCCGGCCAGGCCCCGGCGCGGCCGTCAACCTCGGCGGCATCGCGAACCTGACGGTCGTCGACGGCGGTCAGGTGGTGACCGCCTATGACGTCGGCCCTGCGGGAGCGCTCATGGATCCCGCGGCCGCGGCGGCGACCGGCGGAACGCTCGGCTACGACGAGAACGGGGCGATGGCCGCACGCGGCCGCGTCTGCGCGCGGCTGCTCGACCGGCTGAAGGCCGACGCTTACTACCGGCTCCCCGTTCCGCGCAGCACCGGCCGCGAACACTTCAACGCCAGTTACCTCGAGCGAATGGTGGCCGGACTCGACCCGGCTCCTGCCGGAGACGACGTGGTGGCGACCGTGACGAGGCTGCTGGTTGACCTGCTGGCCGACGCGGGTCGCGAGCACGCGGTGGCGGAGCTCATCTTGTCGGGCGGAGGCAGCAAGAACGCCACGACTGTCAGCTGGCTCAGGTCCGGGCTGCCAGGTGTCGCGGTCCGTACCACCGACGAGCTGGGCGTCCCCGTTCAGGCCAAGGAGGCCCTCGCGTTCGCCGTGCTCGGCTACCTGACCTGGAACGGGCGGCCAGGATCGGTGCCAGCGGCGACCGGCGCCAGCCACCCGTCGATCCTCGGCTCGGTCGAGCCGGGCGCCGGACCGCTCCAGCTCCCGCCGCCGCTGGAGGCATCTCCAGCACGGCTGCGCCTGTCGCGCGGAGCCGTCCTGAGCCACAATGACGGCCATGGCGACGAACTATGAACTGGCCTTTGAGCAGCGACCCGAGGTCTACGCGGCCTGGGTGCAGCTGAACTCCGCGATCAAGGCGGGGATGGACCTGCGAAGGTACGAGCTGGCGACCCTGGCCGCCGCCAGGAAGCTGCGCTCGAGCTACTGCTGCCTGGCGCACGGGACGGTGCTCGCCGAGCGCTTCGGCGAGCCAGTCGCCCACATTGCCGCGGACCACCGGGCCGCGGGCCTCGGCGAGATCGACGTCGCCGTGATGGACCTGGCCGAGCACGTCGCCGAGGACGCCGCCGCCATCACCGATGCGGACCTGCAGCGGCTGCGTGACCTCGGCCTGTCGCAGCAGGACATCATGAACGTCGTGCTGGCGGCCGCCGCCAGGTGCTTCTTCTCCAAGACGCTCGACGCACTCGGCGTGCTGCCGGACGCCAGCTACCGCGAGCTCGAGCCGGCCATGCGCGAGGTCCTCGTCGTCGGTCGCCCCATCGCCGCCGGGTGAGCCGGCGACGCCGAGGTACGCCCGCCGATCACTGCCGAGGACCGTCCCGCGCGGCCTGAGCAGGCCGGTGAAGAGCCTGGAGAATAACGGCTTACCTGACCTGAACCCGCAGTCCGTCCTGTTCACCGTCGTCGCGTGCACCCTGACGATGACGTCGCCGGGTCCTGGCGAGGGCTTCTGCACCTCGGCAATGCGGACGACGTCCGGCGTTCCGTACCTGGTGTGCACCGCCGCCTTCACGAGGTGAATGCCAGCAATTAAGGGGCGCGATCGGCATTCGGCGAGCCTCGCATCGCAGGCTCTGTGACATTCGTTCCAGCGATAGCTGGCCAACGCCTCTGGCGCGACTGATCTGGGCGCACGCATGCTGGCTGTAGTGGCGGCGTGAGCTTGGCGATCACGCGACAGGCAAGGCCCGTAGCCAATTGAGCGCGAGCTCGCGCCGGCTCCGGCCAGCCGTTCTGCGGCCGGCCGTGCAGATCGGCAAGGAGTGTCCGATGCGCACCAACATCACACGCATATTCACTGCGATCGCGGCGTGCGGCGCACTATCCATGACGGCGCTCAGCGCGCAGCCGGACGCCAGCGCCGCCCCGCAGGCCGCCGGCTCTGCCCCGCAGGCCGTCGGCGCTGCCCCGCAGGCCGTCGGCGCTGCCTCGCAAACGCCACGGTGGACCCCCGCGATCAGCGCAAAGGCCGCCGGAGCTCAGCTTTGGGCGCGGCGCTACGCCGGGGGCAGCGACGTGACAGCGGGTGCCGCCGCGGTGGCAGTCAGCCCGGCCGGGGACAAGGTGTTCGTCACCGGCGAGAGCAACTACGGCTACGCCACGATCGCCTATAGGTCCGCCACCGGCGCCAGGCTGTGGGTTCAGCGCTACAGCGGTCCGAACATGTGGCCCGACGACGCGAACGCGATCGTCGTCAGCCCGACCGGCAACGCCGTCTACGTGACCGGGACCAGCGCCGGGGCGACGCCTGGCGACTACGCCACGATCGCTTACAACGCGAGCACCGGCGGACGCCTGTGGGTCAAGCGGTACAACGGCGCGGGGAACAGCATTGACACCGCGTACGCCATCGCGGTTAGCCCGAACGGCAACACCGTCATCGTGACCGGCGGCAACGGCGGGATCACGACGGACACCGACTACGTCACGATCGCCTACCGCGCGGCCACCGGCGCGAGGATCTGGCTCAAGCGGTACAACGGTCCGGCTGGCCTCGACGACGCCGGCATCTCGCTGGCGGTGAACAGGGCAGGCACGACGGCATTCGTCACCGGGACCAGTTGGTCGGCGCAGGCGGCCTACGACATCGTGACCATCGCCTACCGGGTGTCAGATGGCGCTCAGCTCTGGCTGAAGCGGTACAACGGCCCAGGCAACGGCGACGACACCGGCCTGACGATAGCCGTCAGCCCAACAGGCAAGACCGTCTTCGTGGCCGGGAGGAGCATGGGCGCGACGTCGGACAATGACTACGTCACGATCGCCTACAACGCGGCCAGCGGCGCCAGGCAATGGGTCACCCGCTACAACGGCACGGGCAATGGCTACGATCAGGCCCCCGCGCTGGCTGTCAACCCGGTCGCCGCGACCGTATACGTCACCGGGGAAAGCGGGGGGCGCACCTCGGGAGCCGACTGCACGACGATCGCGTACAACTCGGCCACCGGCGCGCAACGCTGGGTCAAGCGCTACAACGGATCCGCCAACGGTGACGACATGGGAGCCGCGGTCGTGGTCAGCCAGAACGGGAATGTCATCTACGTGACCGGCACCAGTTCGGGGCGCGGCACCGACCTCGACTACGTCACGATCGCCTACAGCGCTGTCACGGGCGCGCGGATCTGGCTGAGGTCGTACGACGGTCCGGCCAGGGCTGCCGATAGCGCCATGGCCGCCGCGGTCAGCCCCATGGGCGGCCGCGTGTTCGTGACCGGCCGCAGCCAGGGCACTGGTGCCGGTCCCGACTACGCCACCGTCGCCTACACCGGCTGACCGCCCGCCCGATCAGGCACGGTGGCCGTCACCGACGTCGGATCCGTTTCAACGAAACGGATCCAATGAGGAATCGTGACCGCACTCCGTACGGATTTCAGTCAGGATCGCGTCCGAATTGGGCTGTTTGTGGTCAGGGAAACCGTGTGAAGTCGCGCGCGGCCGGGACGCGGGGCGGCTGGCGGTGAGGATGGCAATGCTAGGTGTCTGAGCCGCGCGGAATGGCGAGCGTGGCGAGCAGGTCTTCGTGGAACTGGATCCACACCAGATGACAGGACTCGCGGTCGGTGCCGTCGACCCAGGCACGCTGGCCCGCGAGGGACTTCGCCAGCGCGGATGAGTATCGGTCCGCGTAGCCGGAGAACCGGTCAAGGTGGCCGGCGAGCTGATCACAAATCCGGCCGAACGACTTGTCCAGCGACGCGAGCTCACGGAGCACGCGCTCGTCCCACCGCCAGTCGGTGTGATCGTTGACCGCCAGCGGATCGCCGATGGCCGGCCGGATCTGCCAGTTGGTGCACGCGGTGCCGAGCCGCCGGTTCAGGGGGACGAACTCGGCGTGCGCCCTGGTGACGGCCGTCCGCGCGCCGGCCTCGTCGAGCTCAGCGGCCAGCCGCGCTTCGTTCTCGGCGCAGCCGGCGTCGGTGATTGACCAGCCCGACGTGCCCGCGAAGCTCGTGCGCCTGACCCAGCCGTAGGCCTCGAAGTCCAGCAGCGCTTCCGTCACGGCGTCCGCATCGAGGCGGAAGCGGCTCGCGATCCGATTCGCGCTCGCGAACCCGAGGACCCGGACACCGTGCAACGTCAGCTCGCCTGGAGCGGACGCGTAGGCCACTGCCGCAGTGTAAGCCGCGCCGACGCGCGAGTCGCGGGCGTTCACACGGGGCTGATCACACAGGGCTGATCACACGGGGCTGAGCAGGTCAGCGCCGGTCGCCGTCCTGGCGTACCCGACGAGCGCGTCGAGCGCGTCGGCCGTGGTGACCGGCGAGGTCTTCGCGAGCAGGTGAAAGCCGTAGGCGTCCTCCAGGGCGACGAGGTTGCGTGCGACCGTCGACGCCGGCTGGCTCAGCCGGAACGCGCCGCCCGCGGCGCCGTCGCTGAGCACCGACAGGTACAGCGAGACCTCGCGATCGAACAGCTCGGTCACCAGCCGCGCGTGCACGTCGCTGCGGCTGGCGCTCACGCTCAGCTCGTTCAGCACCTGGCTGAGCCGACGGTCGCGCTGTCCTGGCAGCCCCGACCTGATCAGCTGCACCATCCGCGGCTCCGGCGCTGCCGACTCGTCCAGCGCTCGCAGTCGTTCCCAGTAGTACCGCTCGGCGGCGGCCCGGTGTGCCTCGATCACGAGGGCGTCCAGTTGAGCGTAGTAATAGGCGACCAGGCGGTGCGAGATCCCGACCAGGTCGGCGATGGCGGCGTGCGTGAGCGCCTCGATGCCGCGGTCGGCGATGAGGTCGATCGTCGCCTGCACCAGCTGCTCGCGCCTGGCCGCCTGATCCTTCTTCCGCGCCACGCCCACGCCCGCCTTCCGCCGAAATAGCCCCTGGACACGGCCTGGCCCTCCAGCATAGTTTGCTCCTAACCGCAAAGAAAGGCGAGGCGGACGAGGACAGCATGGATGACTCTCAGGACACCAGGCCGCCGGCGCCGTACGACATCCTCTTCGAGCCCGTGGCGATCGGCCCGAAGGTCGCCAGGAACCGGTTTTTCCAGGTGCCGCACTGCAACGGCATGGGCTACCGGGACCCGAGTGCCGAGGCCGCGATGCGCAAGGTCAAGGCCGAGGGCGGCTGGGCGGTGGTGTCCACGGAACAGGTCGAGATCCACCCGACATCGGACATCACGCCGTTCATCGAGCTGCGGATCTGGGACGACGGCGACCTGCCCGCGCTGGCCAGGATCGCACAGGCGATCCATGACGGCGGCGCGCTGGCCGCGATCGAGCTGTGCCACAACGGCATGAACGCGCCGAACATGTACTCCAGGGAGACCCCGCTCGGCCCGCAGCACCTGCCGGTGGCCAGCTACGGATACGAACCTGTGCAGGCGCGCATGATGACCAAGCATGACATCGCCGACCTGCGCCGCTGGCACCAGGGCGCCGTGCACCGCGCGCTCCGGGCGGACTACGACGTCGTGTACGTCTACGCCGCGCACGGGTTCGGCGGCGTCGAGTACTTCCTGTCGCCGCGGTACAACCAGCGCACCGACGAATACGGCGGCAGCGCCGTTAACCGGATGCGGCTGCTGCGCGAAATCCTCGAGGACACCCTCGAGATCGCGGCTGGCCGGGCGGCGGTGGCGTGCCGGATCAGCGTGTCCGACGGCCCCGCGCGCGCCGGCCCTGGCCTGGGCCGCGGCGACATCGAGGAGATCCTGAGCAACCTCGGCGAGCTCCCTGACCTGTGGGACTTCGCGATGGGCACGTGGGAAGCCGACTCCAACACGTCGCGGTTCGGCCCCGAGGGCGAGCAGGAGCAGCACGTCATCGGCCTCAAGCGGCTCACCAGCAAACCGGTTGTCGGCGTCGGCAGGTTCACCTCGCCCGACGTGATGGTCCGGCAGGTCGCCAGCGGCGTGCTCGACCTGATCGGCGCCGCCCGGCCGTCGATCGCCGACCCCTTCCTGCCGGAGAAGATCCGCACCGGCCAGATGGACACGATCCGCGAGTGCATCGGCTGCAACGTGTGCGTGTCGGGAGACTTCACGATGTCCCCGATCCGGTGCACGCAGAACCCGAGCATGGGCGAGGAGTTCCGCCGCGGCTGGCACCCCGAGCGGATCAGGCCGCGCGAGTCCGGCGCCAGGATCCTCGTCGTCGGGTCGGGGCCGGCGGGGCTCGAGGCGGCGCGCGCGCTCGGCGTGCGCGGCTACGACGTCGTGCTCGCGGAGGCGGCGCGCAAGCTCGGCGGCCGCGTCGCCAGGGAGTCGAGGCTGCCCGGCCTGGCCGCCTGGGTGCGGGTTCTGGACTACCGGCGCCAGGCCATCGAGTCGATGCCAAACGTCGAGGTCTACCGGCAGAGCAGGATGAGCGCCGACGACATCGTCGACTTCGGCTTCCGGTACGTCGCGGTCGCGACCGGCGCGCGGTGGCGGCGTGACGGCGTCGCCCGCTGGCACACCAGCCCGATCTCCGTGGAAACCGGCGCCGACGTGCTCACCCCAGACGACATCATGGCTGGCTGGCGGCCGTCGGGCCCGCGCGTCCTCGTCTACGACGACGACCACTACTACATGGGCGGCGTCGTCGCCGGACTACTGCAAAACGAGGGATTCGAGGTCGAGGTCGTCACCACGGCCGCGCAGGTATCCGCCTGGACGGCCAACACCATGGAGATGAACAAGATCGCGCGCGCACTGTTGCTCGCCGGCGTCACGCTCCGCACCGGAACTGCACTCACCGCGATCGGCATCGGAAAGGTGAGCGTCACATGCGCGTACACGGGGCGCGTCAGTGAGATCACCGCCGACAGCGTGGTCCTCGTGACCGCCCGGCTGCCCGACGACGAGCTATTCGCGCACCTGCTCGAGCGCCAGCAGCAGGGTCAGATCGCGTCGGTCCGCGCGATCGGCGACGCCTGGGCCCCCGGCACGATCGCCGCGGCCGTCTGGTCTGGCCGGCGGTTCGCCGAGGAGTTCGACGCCGACCTGCCGGCCAACGACGTCGTGCCGTTCAGGCGTGAGGTGACCCAGCTGCACCCGGACATCGTGAGAGGCGAACCGTGATCAGGACGGGCAAGGAGTACAAGGACTCCCTGGCGGACGGCCGCGAGGTGTGGATCGACGGCGAGCGGGTCACCGACGTGACAACGCACCCGGCGTTCATGCCCATCGTGGACGCCAGGGCGCGGATCTATGACCTGGCGCACGAGCACCAAACCGCCGCCACCATGACCTACACCGACGAGGAGACTGGCCAGACGTGCGCGATCGGCGGCAAGCCGCCGGTGAGCAAGGCGGACTGGCACGCCAAGCACGCGGCCGTCGAGACCGTGCTCGACGACGTCGCCGCCGTGATCACCCGCGTCGGCGACGAGACGGTCGGCGAGATGTGGTCGCTGTATGACGGCCAGGACGTGCTCAACGAGATCGACCCGACGTTCGGGGCGAACATCCGCCACCACGTGCGCCGCGCCGCGCTAGCCGACCCCTTCCACGTCTCGGCGAACACCGATCCCAAGGGAGATCGCAGCAGGCACCCCCGCGACCAGGATCCCGATGTGCTGCTGCACGTCGTCCGCGAGACCGACCACGGCATCGTGGTACGCGGCGCCAAGTTCGAGACCGCCGCCGCGTATGCCAACCAGGCCTTCGTCAAGCCGACCATCGGCGACTGGGGCAACGACGCCCTCTCCGACTACGCGGTCGGCTTCATCGCCGACATGGGGGCGCGGGGCATCAAGCACCTCTGCCGGTCCGGGTTCGCGGGGCGGCTGCCAGCGGCCGACTACCCGCTGAGCAGCCGCGCCGACGAGGTCGACACGATGATCGTCTTCGACGACGTCGAGATCCCGTGGGAGAACGTCTTCTTCTACCGGCACACCAGGGCAGCCGCCTTCATCCGCGCGACCTTGCACCGCTACAGCATGTACGCGTTCGTGCACCGGCACCTGCGGTTCGCCGACCTGATGCTCGGCGTCGCGTACGCCAACGCCAAGCAGACGGGGGTGACGATGCACCAGGGCGTGCGCGAGAAGATCGCGCGGCTGGCGTGCTACCGGGAGGGCATCGCCGCGCACCTGACCGCCTCGATCGAGATGGCGCAGGACAGCCCGGGCGGGCTGGTGATGCCCAACCAGGCCCTGCTCTACACGGGGCGGGTGCACGCCTGCTCGCAGCTGCCGGAGATGATGCACATCGTGCGCGACCTGTGCGGCTGCCAGATAAGCCTCGTGCCGAGCGCGGCGACGTTCGGCGCGCCGGGCGCTTCGCAGTGGCTGGCGAAGTACTTCAGGGTCGGCGACATCGACGCTGAGGACCGGCGCAAGATGCTCGCGTACGGCCGTGACCTGCTCAATTCCGACTACGCGGGGCATCGGCTGACGTTCGGGCTGTTCGCGCAGTCGCCGCCGTTCTCGCACCTGCTCGCGGTCTACAACAATTACGACTTCGGGCCCGCCGTCGAGCGGATGGCGAAGTCGGCCGGGCTCGACGATCCGCTCGGCGCGCGACGGGAGGCGCTGGCGTGACCGAGTCGATCATCGTGGGCGGGCATCGCAGGATCCGCCCGTTCAACACCGCGGACACCTACCCCGAACAACGCCTGTCCAACGACCTGTGCCAGGCCGTCGTCGCGGGCAGCACCGTCTACCTGCGCGGGCAGGTGGCCCAGGACCTGGACACAGGCGAGTCGGTCGCGGCCGGCGACCCGGCCGGGCAGGCCAGCCAGGTCATGGACAACATCGAGCTGCTGCTCGGCGAGGCCGGCGCGCGGCTGGAACACGTTGTCACCTGCGACGTCTACCTGACCGACATCCGGCATCGCGAGCCGGTCTACCGCGTGCTCGGCGACAGGCTGCGCGGCGTGTTTCCGTGCTTCACGGGGCTGGTTGTCCAGGCGCTGGCGCGACCCGAGTGGCTGGTAGAAGTGACGGCCGTGGCCGTGAAGCGATGACGTTCTCGCTGGTGGGCCGCTGCGGGCGAACGGGACGGCTCGGGGTGGCCGTGACGTCGTCGAGCCCCGCGGTGGCGGCGCGCTGCGCCTGGGCGCGAGCCCGGACCGGCGCTGTCGCCACCCAGAACGTCACCGACCCGGCGCTGGGATCACGGGTCCTCGGTGCGCTGGCGGCGGGCGAGCCGGCCGCCAGCGCACTTGCCGAGGTGCTGGCCACCGCGCCGCACGCCGAGTTCCGCCAGCTCGCGGTCATCGATGCGGCCGGGCGCACCGCGTCGCACTCGGGCGCGCGGACGCTCGGCAGGTACGGCGCACGCTCCGGCCACGACTGCCTCGCGGCCGGCAACCTGCTCGCCGGCGACGGCGTTCCTGCGGCGATGGTGCACGCGTTCGAACAGCATCCCGCCGATGACCTTGCCGGCCGCCTCCTGGCAGCACTGCGGGCTGGCGTCGGGGCGGGCGGCGAGGAAGGCCCGGTGCGGTCCTGCGGGCTGCTGGTCGTCGACCAGGTGGCATGGCCGGTCACCGACCTGCGGGTCGACTGGCACGACGACCCGGTCGGCGAGCTGGCGCGGCTGCTCGCGATCTGGCTGCCGCAGGAGGCCGACTATGTCAAGCGGGCGGTCGATCCCACGGCCGCGCCGAAGTACGGGGTACCAGGCGAGGCGTGAAGGAGCACGAAATGGCGAGCAACCAGGCGGTCCTCTATCACGGCGGCCGGATCTTTACCGCGGATCCTGCCGGGCCATGGGCGCAGGCGATGGTGGTCGCCGGGGGGCAGATCACGTTCGCAGGTGACCTCCGCGCGGCGAGGGAGGCCGCCGGCCAGGATAGGCGCGAGGAGGACCTCGGCGGCCCGCTCACGCTTCCCGGGTTCGTGGATGCGCACGCGCACCTGCTGATGGCGGGCGAGGCCCAGCTGCGCGTCCCGCTCACCGACGCCGGCGACCTCGCCGAGATCCAGCAGCGACTGGCGATCAGGGCCAAAGAACAGCCGGATGCCCCCAGGGTCCTGGGCCGCGGCTGGCTGTTCTCTGCCGTGCCTGGCGGCCGGCCGACGAGGCAGATGCTGGACGAGGTCGTGCCCGACAGGCCGGTCTACCTGGACGCGAACGACTATCACTCTTGCTGGGTCAACAGCGCCGCCCTAGCCGAGCTCGGGATCACCAGCACCACGCCCGACCCCGTCGGCGGCCGGATCGCGCGCGACACAGACGGCGAGGCCACCGGCTTCCTCGAGGAGACCGCCGCGCACACCTTGGCCTGGCAGTTCCTGGATTCCGTCGCCACCGACCGCGACCGTGACCGCGCGCTCGCCGCCATTACCACGGCCTACACCTCTAGCGGCGTTACCACCGTGGTCGACATGGCCCTCGACGACGTCGCGCTGGACGCCCTGGACAGGGCAGATCAGGCGGGGACGCTCGACCTGCGGGTCGTCGGACACTGGCTGGTCCCGCGCGGCGGCTGCGCCGCCGATCACCTCGCGGAGGTCGAGCGCGCCGCGGAACTCGCGCGCGGCCGCGGCTCAGCACGGCCGCGGATCGCGGGCATCAAGCTGGTCGTCGACGGCGTAATCGACGGCTGCACCGCGGCGATGCTCGATCCGTACGCGAACGGCACCAACGCGGACCCGATCTGGGATTTCGACGCCCTGGTCCCCGTCGTGACTGCGGCCGACGCGGCCGGCCTGCAGATCGCGATGCACGCGATCGGCGACCGGGCCGTGCGGACTGCTCTCGATGCGCTGGAACGCGCCGTCGGGCGCAACGGCCCGCGCGAGCGGCGGCACAGGATCGAGCACCTGGAGTACGTCGACGCCGCCGACGTGCCGCGGCTCGCCAGCCTCGGGGTGACCGCGTCCATGCAGCCCGTGCACTGCGACCCCGCCATCATCAGCAACTGGCTCGCAATGCTCGGCGACGCCCGCGGCGAGCGGGGTTTCGCGTGGCCAGAGATGACGGCCGCGGGCGCATTGCTGGCCTTCGGCACCGACACGCCCACCGCTCCGCTGGCGCCGCTGCACAACATGTTCATCGCGTGCACCAGGCGGTCCGCGCTCAACCCGCCCCTCGCGCCGTACCTGCCGCACTTCGCGCTGCCGCTCGCCGACGCCATCGACGCCGGGACCGCCGGCGCTGCGCGGGCGTGCCGGGGAGACGGCTCGTTCGGCATGCTCAGGCCCGGCCTAGCCGCGGACTTCGTCGTCCTGGATGCCGATCCGTTCATCGACGGCCCCGAGTCGCTGCTGACGGCTCATATCGCCCGGACGGTCGCTCGCGGTGCGACCGTTCACCGGCTCTGACAGATCCTGCTCATTCACACCGGTCTAGTAACTACTGGCCAGGTGTGGACCGGCAGGCCGGTCGCGGCGTGATCCAGGTACCTGCCGAGCATCACGGCGAACGGATCCCGCGACGATGGCTCCCTCATCGCGGCGGCGAGCGCGGCGCGCTGCCACGCCGCGCCGGTCTGGCCGGACGACGCGCGGGCGCCGATCACCTCGAGCAGCGGGTCCGCCTCGGCGGGCGTGACCCCGGCCGCCAGCAGACCCTCTCGCGCGGCCGGCAGCGACTCGCCGACGAGATCGGCTGCGCGGACCGTCCTGGTCTGGTCCGGCCGGAACGCGGGCCAGGTCAGTTCCGCGGACAGGCCGTCCTGAGCGGCGCGATAGAAATTGCGGTCGGCGCGCTCGAACGGCAGCGCGTACGTCCATCGCTCGTCCTGGTCGCCTATCCACAGCGTGAGGCCGATCAGGTACGCGGCGTTCGCCATCATGTCGGTGACCGTGGGCCCGGCTGGCAGCACGCGCATCTCGATGCGAAGGTGCCCGCCAGCCGCAGGGTCATAGATCGCCCGGTTCCACGGCCAGACGGTCCCCTGGTGCAGCCTGAGTTCGCCAAGAGCAGGAGCCTCGCCCGCGGCCGCCGGGGCCCAGGGGTCGGCGTCCGCAATCACCGGCAGGATCGGCTCGTGCCGGCGGACGCTGTCGGCGAACAGCTCGCCTGCCCCGCCGCGCAGCCAGCCGGTCCCCAGCGACGTCCTGGCGCGCGTCCGGTGCGGGCCTGCGGGGCGGTCATCGACCGCCTGCTTGAACAGCGCGATCCTGGTCTCGTCCCAGAGCCGGCGCCCAAGAAAGGTGGGCGAGTTGCCCGCGACCGCGAGCACGGCCGCCGTGGCGAGCTGGGCCGCGTTGTAGACCCTCGCGAACCTGACCGGGTCAACGCGCATGTGCACCTGGAACGACGTGTTCGCGCCCTCGGGCGTGATGTCGTCGCTGACCAGGTCCAATCGGTCTGTTCCGGCGATCTGGATCCGGAACGGGCTCTGGCGCAGCCGCCGCAAGCCGTTGCTCAGGGCGCGGTAGCGAGCAACCTCTGTGATCGCTGCCTGACCGAGATCGGATGGGCCGACGGTAGGCAAGATGCCGATCACCGCTGGTCGGCCCCCATGCGCCGCGGCCGTGTCCGCGACCAGCTCAAGCAGGGCGGCCAGCTCCTTCCCCAGGGCCTCGAACGGCCGGCCCGCCAGCGGCACCGGCGATGAGTTCAGTTCCAGGTTGTAGCGATTCAGCTCCAGCGCGATCCGCGAGTCACCGGCGGCCGTGCGGATGGCCTCGTTGCACGGCAGCGGACGGCAGCCGGCGTCCACAAGGGAGAGCTCGAGTTCCGCGCCGATCGTCGTCGCGCCCGCGCCGAAGCCGGGCCGCTCGATGACCGCGCCGAGCACATCGAGGCACGCGTCGAGCCGCTCTCTGAAGACCAGGTACTCGCTCTCGCTGAACGTGTCTTTGTCGATGACCTGGCCCATCAGCCCGCCCGGTGGCCGCGGCCCGCGATCCGCCTGCCGGTCACGACGGCCGGCAGGATCCGGACGACGTGCGCCTTAGGCCCTGACGCCCAGGGCATCGCGGTGATCGCGCTCAAGCGCCGCAGCTCGGAAGGGTCAGTGACTTCGGCAGCTTCGCCCCTGATCAGGACGCTCCACCCGGTGCGCGTAGCCGCGTCGATGCCGTCTATCTCGAACGCGACCCGGCTGCCCCGGCAGGCGGCATCGAGCTTGCTGCCCTCGCCGGTCCTGAACACGACCATGTGGTTGTCGAAGATGAAGTTGACGGGAAACATCGCTGGACCTTCGTCATCGACGATTGCGATCCGGCCAAGCGGCTCTCTGGCCAGCAGGTCGAAGCATTCCGACTTGGTCAGTTCCTGCCAGCTGTCCTCAGCACACTGGTCGGCCACGCGGCCATGCTAAGTCCGGCGGGGAGCACGCCGCAGCCTCAAAGGTCCCGGCAGATGCGGACCTTCGCAGTAGAACCCACATCGGGCAGCGGCGCATCAGGGTCGCGCCGGGTACTCGTCGTGGCGGTGCAGCCACATCTGCCCCTCGTCACCTTCGTTGCGGCCGGCCGGGACACGGTCGAGGAAGCCGTAGTAGCCCATCATGAACTCCAGGCCGCGGGCTGTGGTGGAGTAGGTCATGTACACGGTGCCGTCCGCCACGGCGTAGGTGGTCATCACCGGCGACTCGGACAGGTAACCGGCCGGCTCGGTGCCGCATTCCTCGGCGTTCCTCGCGGCCACCGGCGGGACTCCGCCGGCCAGCCATCCGCGAACTTTCTCCTCCGGGTTGGCGACGTCCAGGTCGAAGGCGTAGTCACTGCCGTGGGAGGACGCCCACGGGAAGCTCCAGCCCATCCGCTGCCGGTAGGCAAGCAGCTTGTCCAGCGGCGCCCGTGAGATGCACGTGAACGTCACGTCGCGGGCGTTCAGGTGCGAGACCGCGCCGTCAAACGTGTCCGCCATCGACGAGCAGGTCGGGCAGCCGGCGTCATAGGCGGGCCCGAACATGAAGTGATAGGCCACCAGGGCAGAACGCCCGTCGAACAGCTCCGCCAGCGTCTTCGGCCCGTTCTCGGTCTCGAAGGGGTATTCCTTCTCGATCGGCATCCACGGCAGCGCGCGCCTCTCCGCGGCGAGCTGGTCGCCGCGTCGAGTCAGTTCCTTCTCCTTGGCGAGCAGCTCGCCGCGCGCTGTGAGCCACTCCTCGCGGGTTCCGGTCTTGTGAGCGGTCATGGCTGAGTTTCTCCTTCTTGTTGTTCAGCTTCCCCTGCCTCACATCGATGGCGTGAGCCAGGGAACCGACATCGGTGCGACGAGGATCCAGATCCCGAACCCGATGATCGCGAGCGCCACCGGCAGGTCAAGGACGGCGCGGGGCGGCATCAGCTTCTGCGCGAGGACGAGCACGGCGACCACGATCATCCAGACCAGGCTCATGACGCCGAGCGCCACGAGCACCAGCATCAGGCCGATGCTCGAGCCGGCGCAGCAGAGCCCGAACCGCCAGCCAGAGCCGGCGCTCTCCCGGCAGCGGCGGCGGAAGTACACCTTGACGGGCGTGAGCTCGTAAGCCCCCGTCGCGATCACCACGGCCCCAGCGGCGGCCGTGCCGTGCGGCCGGTAGGCCGCATACACCGCGACGCCGACGAGCGCCCAGACGGCCAGGTAGGACGCGACGAAGAGCGGCGCGGCGAGCATCCGGCAGCTGGCGCGCGCGTTCCTGGCGACGGCCTGGGCGGCCCCTGGCAGCATCATCGCCGCCATCATCGGCACCCAGATGGCCGTGAACAGCGCGAACGAGCCGAGGTTGGTCGCCACGCCCATGTCCATCCCGCTCATCTGCCAGAGCGAGAGGACCCAGCACCCGGCGGCGAGCCCGAGCGTCGCTGCCGCGGCGGCCACGGGCACTAGCGGCCTCGTGCCCGTCGCGGGCGACGCCGCAGCGGTCGGTTCATCCTGCATGGTCGCCTCCGAGCTGAGCTGCACGCTCCTGAGCGCGCTGATCGAGGTGGTCCTGCAAGGCGCCGAGCGCGCCGTCCCAGTCACGGGCCAGTGCGGCCAGGAACTGCTGCGCCACCCGCATCGGCGCGGAGCTGAGCCGGTACCGCACCCGGCGCCGCTCCCCAGGCTCGGACGTCACGAGGCCGGCCTGGGACAGCAGCGCCAGGTGCTTGGCGACCGCCTGGCGCGTGATCGGCAGCCGCCCTGCGAGGTCCGTCGCCGTGGCAGGGCCGCTCGACGCGAGCGACGCGAGGATGGCCCTCCTGGTGGGATCTGCCAGGGCGATGAACACCTGCTCGGCCACCGCCTCGCCGTCAGGGCGGACGGGGCTGGCAGCACTCTCAGGCGGCATCGAGGTAGTCGGCCAGTTCGCCCAGTTCCTTGCGCCATCCATCGGTGTTGCCGTCGTAGGCCTTGTGGTAGATGTCCTCTGGCAGCTGGGCGAAGCCGCTCTCGACGACCGTCAGCCGCGTGCCCTTCTCGGTCGGCTCGAGCGTGAACTCGACGTAGGTCCGGCGCGGATCATCCTCAGGAACCCCGTAGACCGGCCAGGTGAACCCGAAGACGATCGGTTCCTCGACGCGCTCAACCCGCATCTGAGCCGTGAACCCCTCCTCGGCCCACCGCATCTGCGCCGACCCGCCAGGACGGAGGTCGATCCTCGCCTCGTCACCGAACCAGGAGGCCAGGCCCTCAGCGGTGGTGAGCGCGGCCCAGACCTTGCCGGGCGGGTGCGCGATCTCGATGGTCCGCTCGATGCGATCAGGAAAACCCATGCCATCCTCCGTAAATAGCAACCAGTTGGTTGCAACATTATCGCAACCAACCGGTTGCGTCAACGTCTCATGCGATTGGGCCGGCGGGGTGCGCGAGTTCGGTGCCGGAACCGGCCGCGCCATCGGCGGACCAGACGATGGGTGGCCCGGCGGATCGGGCCTCGGCTGGTGGCTGGGGCGCCGCCTGCGGCGGCGCCCCAGCCACACGGCTACCGCTCGTCGACGACGTCCGCTTGTTCCGCGGTGAGGTCACCGGTGAGCGAGAACGCGGCCGCTGCTTCAGGCAGCCCGGGAGCTCCGGCGAGTGCGGCCTGCAGGCTCGCCACCGAGTCCCACCGCCAGGTGTCGACCCACTGGTTGTCGCCGACGCGCGCGAGCCTGGCCTCCGTGAGGCCGGAGAACGACGCCCTCACAGCGGTGATCAGCTCGGCGCGCTTGTCCAGCATCTCCTTGGTCAGCGCCGGATCGACGGTGAAGCGGGAGATCCGTATGACAGCCACAGCGGCCCCTTTCTGTAGTTAATCTCTAGAGTTACACTCTAGTGATACGCTCTAGTCATGGCGGATGTCAAGGGCACCGGATACAGGGGCAGGGCCAAGCAGGCCGACAAGGCCAGGCAGA
>DASUHI010000100.1:0-2505 GCA_036273575.1 Streptosporangiaceae bacterium
CAGTTCCCGCTGTCCCCGGTGTTCCCGTCGGCCAGCCAGACGCGCAGGCCGCGGGCCGCAGCGGCGGGGCGGGCGCGCCGCCCGTGCCGGCCGCGGCGTTCCAGCCGCCCGTTATCGTCTTCCAGCCTCCGGAGATCGACAGCCAGAAGCCCGAACCGCCGCGGTCCCGTCAGGACCAGGACGACAGTGCCGAAGATGGCTCAGGCAGCGGTTCGCGCCGGCGGCGCCGTGGCGGTCGCGGTCGCGGCAAGGGCGGCAGCGACGCGGGGGCCCAGGGGACCAGCGAGGACGGCGGCGGTCAGGGATCCGACGCGCAGACAGCCGGCGCCAAGAAGGGCGACAGGAAGACGCAGGGCGCCCCCGACAATTCCAAGGAAGCCGCCCCTGCGCAGGATGGCGACGAGGGCGACGGCGACGAGAACGGTGACGGCGGCTCGTCGAGCCGCCGCCGCAGGCGCCGCAGGCAGCGCAGCGGTGCCGTGGTCACGGGCGGTGAGGTGCCCGCGGACGATCCCGCCGACACCGTCGTACACGTGCGGGAGCCACGTCAGGCCACGGAGCCTGACGACGTCCGGGCCGTCAAGGGCTCCACGCGGCTCGAGGCCAAGCGGCAGCGTCGGCGTGAGGGCCGTGACACCGGCAGGCGCCGGCCGCCGATTATCACCGAATCCGAGTTCCTGGCCAGGCGAGAGGCCGTCGAGCGGGTCATGGCGGTGCGCCAGCAGGGCGAGAGGACTCAGATCGCGGTGCTCGAGGACGGCGTGCTGGTCGAGCACTACGTCGACAGGGCCAGCCACCAGTCCTACGTCGGAAACGTCTATCTCGGCAAGGTGCAGAATGTGCTGCCCTCGATGGAGGCAGCGTTCGTCGACATCGGCAAGGGACGCAACGCGGTCCTGTACGCGGGCGAGGTCAACTTCGACGCGAGCGGCCTTGAAGGCGTGGCGAAGCGGATCGAGTCGGCGCTGAAGTCGGGCCAGTCGATCATGGTGCAGGTCACCAAGGACCCCATCGGCCACAAGGGCGCGAGGCTGACGAGCCAGGTCAGCCTGCCTGGCCGGTATCTCGTGTACGTGCCTGGCGCCTCGATGACGGGCATCAGCAGGAAGCTGCCAGACACCGAGCGGAACAGGCTCAAGCAGATACTGAAGAAGGTCGCGCCCGAGGAGGGCGGGATCATCGTCAGGACCGCGGCAGAGGGCGCGTCAGAGGAAGAACTGCAGCACGACGTCACGCGGCTCGTCGCCCAGTGGCAGGCGATCGAACGCAAGGCCAAGACGGCCAGCGCGCCCGACCTTCTCTATGGCGAGCCCGACCTCACGATCCGCGTGGTCAGGGACATCTTCAACGAAGACTTCACCAGGCTCGTCATCGCCAGCGACAGCGAGTGGGACCTGGTCGACGAGTACGTCAGGTACGTAGCGCCGAATCTTGCCGACCGGATGGAACGCTGGACCGACGACCAGGACCTGTTCACCGCCTACCGCATCGACGAGCAGCTGACCAAGGCGCTGGACCGCAAGGTCTGGCTGCCGAGCGGCGGGTCGCTGGTGATCGACACGACCGAGGCCATGACGGTCATCGACGTGAACACCGGCAAGTTCACCGGCCAGGGCGGCAACCTGGAGCAGACCGTCACCAGGAACAACCTCGAAGCGGCCGAGGAGATCGTCCGTCAGCTCCGGCTGCGCGACATCGGCGGCATCATCGTCATCGACTTCATCGACATGGTGCTGGAGAGCAACCGCGACCTGGTGCTGCGCCGGCTGATCGAGTGCCTGGCGCGTGACCGCACGAAGCACCAGGTGGCCGAGGTGACGTCGCTCGGCCTGGTGCAGATGACCAGGAAGCGGGTCGGGTCAGGGTTGCTCGCCGCGTTCTCGGTGCCGTGCGAGCACTGCAACGGCCGGGGCATCCTCGTCTCGACCGAGCTCACCGAGCTGCCGCAGGGGCGCAACGGGCAGCCAGGTTCGCCGAAGGCGGGATCGCCCAGGTCCAGGTCGAGGAGCAAGGCGATCGCGCAGGTCGCGGCCGCCAGGACGGCTCCGCCGGAGGCGGCCGCGGCCGACGGTGCCGGCGAGCCGCCCGGCCAGGAAGGCGACGGTATCGCGGCCGGCGAGCCCGTTGTGGATGAGGAGGCCGCCACGGCGGCTGCGGCAAGAACGGCGACAGACACAGGTTCAGCCGAGGCCTCCGCCGGCCAGGCGCCGTCGCGGCGCCGCCCGCGGCGCTCCGCGCACAGGGAGGCCGGCCCGCCCGACTCGGCGCGGACCGCGCAGGACGCGCCCGCCGCGGCCGACGGCGGCGCCGGGCCCGAGGCCAGCGTCCCGGCATCAGACGGTCCCGCATCGGCTGTTCCAGCATCGGCCCGCCCAGCATCGGTTGGCCCAGCATCGGCCGGCCCAGCATCGGCCGGCCCAGCATCGGCCGGCCCAGCATCGGCCGGCCAAGCTTCGGACGGCCGAGCGGCTGAGGGCCCCGGATCGCAGAGCACCGCCGCGGACA
>DASUHI010000101.1:0-7328 GCA_036273575.1 Streptosporangiaceae bacterium
TGATACCGGGGATCGCCATGCCGCCGGTCGCCGTTCCTGGGGTCGCCGTTCCCCGCACCGCCTGGATAGCCTGCCGCGCTGCGCCGAGCGGAAGGCCGGACGGGTTCCGCGTAGTCCTCCGGTTCCCTGACCGGACGCGGCCACTTCTCAGAGACCATAGCGCTCGGGTTTTGCCGTCCTGCTGGCCAGCATCGCCGCGGCGTCGGCGATGTCGAGATCCTGGTAGACCACAGCGGCCACTACTTCCGTAATGGGCATCTCGACCGAATGGGCTCTGGCCAGCTCCAGGACGGATTTCGACGACGTGACGCCCTCAACCACCTGGCTCGTGTTCGCGATAATGTCGGCGAGCCGGACGCCACGGCCCAGCTTCTCGCCGAAGGTCCTGTTGCGGGACAGCGGCGACGAACACGTCGCGACCAGGTCACCCATGCCGGCGAGGCCCGCGAACGTGTGCTGGTCGGCGCCGAGAACCGCGCCGAGCCTCGCCGTCTCGGCGAGTCCGCGCGTGATGAGCATCGCCCGCGTGTTGTCGCCGAGACCCATGCCCACCGAGATGCCGACCGCGATCGCGATCGGGTTCTTCACGGTGCCGCCGAGCTCACAGCCGACGACGTCGGGGTTCGTGTACGGCCGGAAGTAGCCCGCGTGGCAGGCTTTCTGCAGGTTCTCGGCCGTTTGCTGGTCGGAGCAGGCGACCACTGTGGCGGCGTACTGGCGCTGGGCGATCTCGTGCGCCAGGTTCGGCCCGCTGATGACCGCGATCTGGTCGGCAGGCCAGTTCGCGACCTCGGCCATGACCTCGCTCATCCGCTTGCCCGTGTCGAGCTCGATGCCCTTCATGAGGCTGACGAGGATCGCGCCCTTCGGAATCAGCCTGGCCCAGCTTGCCAGGTTCTTCCTGAGGGTCTGCGCGGGGACGGCGAGCACCACGAGGCCGGCCCCGGCCAGCGCCTGCTCGGGATCGGCGGTCGCCCGCAGCGTGCTGGGCAGCGTGCAGGAGGGCAGGTACTCCTGATTCCTCCTCGTCGCGTTGATCGTGTCGGCGACCTCGGGGCGGCGGCACCACAACGTCGTCTCGGTTCCGGCGTCGCACAGTACCTGGGCGAATGTCGTTCCCCAGGAGCCCGCGCCCATCACCGCCGCGGTCACGGGCCGGGAACCTCGCTGGCCGGCTCGCCAGTCACGGCATCGGGCTGCAACGGACTAGCCTGGGCCGCCGCGTCGCCCTCATCGGCCTGCGCTGCGAGCTCGCGGAGTTCTGCGCGCTCCTTGCGGCGAGCTACGGCCGGGTGGAACGGCTCGGCGGGAGGGACCTCGCCGCGCACCTTGCCGACCAGCGCCGCCACGTCGGTCATGATCTTGTCGGTGGCCGCGCGTAGTGTCGGCGTGTCGAGCGGCCTGCCGGCGAACTCCGACAGGTCGACGGGAGGACCGGCGATCATGTGCACGGTCTTGCGGGGGATGACGTGCGGCTTGAAGCTGCCGTACGGCAGGATGTCCTGCGCTCCCCAGTGGCCCACGGGGATGACGGGGACACCGGTAGCCAGCGCGAGCCTCGCCACGCCGGTCTTGGCGTGCATCGGCCACTTCTCCGGGTCCCTGGTCACCGTTCCCTCGGGGTAGAAGATGACGCAGGCCCCGTTTCTCAGGCCTGTCTCGGCGTCGCGCAGTACAAGGGCCGCGTCCGCCTGGCCGCGGTAGACCGGGAGCTGGCCGAGCTTGGCGATGATCGGTCCGAGCACCTTGATCTTGAAGAGCGTGGACTTTGCGAGGAAGACCGGGTACCGGCCCGCGTTGTCGGTGAACAGCGACACCGCGAGCACGTCAGCGTAGGAGAGGTGGTTGGCGGCGAGGATCATGCCCTGGCCATCGGGAAGGAAGTGCTCGTGGCCATGCCAGTCGAACTTCATCAGCGCGCGAATGGTGGGCCGCAGAATGATCTTGGAGACTCCGCGCCACGCGTTGGAGTAGCTCCCGTCTGCGCGCTTGGTCATAGAAACACTCTCCCGCACCTCATGGTGCCAGTCTTCCTGTTCGCCTGACTCGGTGTCGAGGCGAGATCGGATGCTATGGGGTACTGGCGCACCGCGGTTAGGCTGCACCGCGGTTAGGCTGCACCGTGGTTACCTGGACTGTGGTGATCCCCGTCAAGCTACTCGCCCTGGCCAAATCGAGGCTGTCCGGCTTGGCCGACGCCGACCGGAAGGCCATGGCCCTGGCCATGGCCGCCGACACTGTGACGGCCGCGGTAGCATGCCCGCCGGTCGGCGACGTAATCGTGGTCAGCGACGATCCTGACGTCAGGGCCGAGGCCGAGGCCGCCGGCGCCACCGTGATCGCTGACCGCCCTGGCGCAGGCCTTAACCAGGCGCTCACCGAGGGGGCCGAGCACGCGGCGGCCCGCTGGTCGGGCCGCGGGCTGGCGGCCCTGACCGCCGACCTGCCCGCGCTCTCCGCCGCGGAACTGGCCGTCGCGCTCACTGCCGCCACTGAGGTGAACCAGGCGTTCGTCGCCGATGCCGCAGGGTCAGGGACCACGCTCTACACGGCGATGCCAGGTGCGCCGTTCCGGCCCCTGTTTGGCCCGCGATCGTGCCTGCGGCACAAGCAGGCCGGGGCGGTCGAGCTGGACCTTCCTGGCATCCCGGGGCTGCGCCGCGACGTCGACACGCTCGCCGATCTGTGCCAGGCGGCGCGGATCGGCCTGGGTGCCAGGACCTCGTGCGTGCGGGATTCGATCGGGGCGGCCTGCGCCTGAGGTGCCCTCGCTGAACAGGTTGTCGCCCGTCGCGGGTTACGGCAGGGATGAGGGACGTCGCTGGGGCTCAGATGTGTACAATCGGGCAGGTCAGCGTCCTTGTGATGCCGGGCACTCCCTGAATCTGGGCTACTACCAGCCGACCGAGGTCATCGACGTTGTCCGCCTCAGCGCGGACGATCACGTCGTAGGGGCCAGTCACATCGTCAGCCTGGGTGACGCCGGTGATCTGCCCGATAGCCATAGCTACGTCCGCAGCCTTCCCGACCTCAGTCTGGACGAGGATATAAGCCTGGACCATGTCGCCCTCCGGTCATCTGTGTGACCGCAACGCTACCGTAGGCGGCAGGTGCGGGCGCAGCAGGCTAGCCCGCTGCGTGGCGGTGCGGGAGGCATTCATCACGATCGCGGAATACGGCGAGTTCGCGCTCATCGCCGCCATTGAAAAGGTGCTTGGCGGCAGCGCGGATCTGATTGTCGGCATCGGCGACGACGCCGCTGTTGTGCGCGCCGCCGACGGCCGTGTGGTGGTGACCGCCGACATGCTGATCGAGGGACGGCATTTCCGCAAGGAATGGTCGGCGCCCCGGGATATCGGCGGTAAAGCCGCGGCGCGAAATCTCGCTGACATCGCAGCCATGGGCGCGCGCAGCACCGCGCTTCTTGTCAGTCTCGCGGCGCCGGGCGATCTCGAAGTCAGCTGGGTGCTCGAGCTCGTCGCCGGGATCGCCGACGAGGCCTCCTCGGCCGGCGCCGCGATCGCGGGCGGCGACACCAGCGGCGCGGACGTGGTCATGCTCGCGGTCACCGCGCTCGGCGACCTCGCTGGCGGGCGGCCAGTCACGAGGGCCGGCGCGAGGCCTGGCGACGTGGTCGCGGTGACCGGGACGCTGGGCAGTGCCGCCGCGGGACTGGCGCTGCTGCGCGCCGGGTACCGGGGCGGCTCGGAACCCGGCGACGCCGATCTCGAATCGCTGCTCGCGGCGCACCGGCGGCCCAGGCCGCCCTACTCAGCGGGACCAGAGGCAGCGGCGCTCGGCGCGACCGCGATGATCGACATCAGCGACGGCCTGATCGCCGACCTCGGCCATGTCGCGTCGGCCAGCGGCGTGCGGATCGA
Organism: Streptosporangiaceae bacterium; assembly: GCA_036273575.1. Lineage (GTDB taxonomy): Bacteria > Actinomycetota > Actinomycetes > Streptosporangiales > Streptosporangiaceae > Chersky-822. Next base: position 3,882 of record DASUHI010000101.1, read on the forward strand.
ACTGGCGGGGGGCGCGGTCACGGCGGGGCCCGTGAGCAGGCGGGACGCGCTCGCTCGGGCCGCTGACGTGCTCGGCGACGGCACCGACTGGCGGCGGTGGGTGCTCACCGGAGGCGACGATCACGCGCTCGCGGCGGCTTTCCCGGCCGGGAGCACGCTGCCCCGGCGGTGGACGGAAATCGGGCGGGCAAGCGAAGGCGACGGGGTTCTGGTTGACGGCCGGAGATGGAATGAGGCGGGCGGCTGGGAGCACTTTCTGACGTAGTCACGCTTCGTGGCCAAGCAAATTCTCAATGTCACTCGTGCTGGTGCCCATTTGCTTGATATAACCACTCTGTGCCGCGTCTTCGGCCGGAGGGCCGTCCTCGACACAGGGCGAAGCGTCAGGGGTTCTGGCCTGTACGTGGCGTCCGCTCCGGTGCTGCCCGGCACCGGGCCGCGACGGCTCCGCCGGACCCGGATGCAGGGGCTTCTTCTGTCGTGCCCGCCACGGTTTCCGCGGTCGCGCCGGCCGCGGCTTCTTCTATAGCGCCGGCCCTGATTTCCGCGGTCGCGCCGGCCGCGGCTTCTTCTATAGCGCCGGCCCTGATTTCTGCCGTCGCGCCGGCCGCCGTTTCTTCTGTAGCGCCGCCCCCCGCGGATACTGCCGCACCCCCCGCGGTTCCAGTCGTCGCGCCGCCCGCGGCTTCTTCTGTCGCGTCCCTTTCCGCCGTCCAGCCGGCGTCGCCCGCGAGCGGCGCGACGGTGCCCGCCCAACCCGCTGCGCCCGCGCAGGAATCGCTCTCGACCACCTCGCGGCCGGCCGACCCGGCCCGCCCGCTCCCGGTCGTCTCCGCAGACCAGCAGCCGATGGTGCCGACACGCGAGCGGCGGCGACGTATCAGGCGGCTTGGTTCCCGGCCCGAGTACGGGCGCATGGTGCGCGGCGCGATGCTGACGCCGTGGTTCGCGGTCAGCGTGGGCATCGTGGTAGCGACCTCGCTGACGCTCGCGACGCCGCACCCGGCCCTCACGTTCCCGCCGCCGAAGACCGGGCGCTGCGTGACGTCGGGCTGCGCGTCGCCGGCGCCGACCTCGACGCCGAACGCGCCGGTGCCGGCCATCAAGCACGAGGTCAGGCTGCCGATTCCGACGAGCGATAGAAAATTGAGAGCCGCGGGCGTCAAGGTCGAGTACGAACTGCTGCCGATGCGGCATCACGCAGGCTTCATGGCCGTCATCGTCGTGCAAAGTCGCCATCGGCTCGGAACATGGCAGCTGCAGTTCTCGCTGCCTGGCGCGTCGATCGAGCACATCATGTGGGCCACGTGGTGGCACGACGGTCACGGAGGAGTCATGGTCAGCGGCTCTCCGCTGCCCTGGCCCAAAGCAGGTGATAACGAGGCGAGAATCGTCATCTTCGGCTCAGGAACACCAAAATGGCCGACCGGATGCCAGTTCGACGGCGCCAGCTGCACATTCCGCCTAGCCAGTCGCACAGCGGGCCACTCTGATCTCATCCGCCTCTTCAGCTAGGCCCCTCCGCCGGGTGCCTTGTGTATCGGAGTGACACCCATCGCCACCAGGCGCAATGGGTGTCCCACCGATACAGGGCAACAGCCAGTCCGGGCGTGGACCGGGCTGACTGTGGGCGATTTAGCCTGTTTCGGCTTCGGGGGCCGCCGCGACGCTGCGCGTCGCCGCGGGCGTTTAGGCTGGCTGGATGAACCAGACTCCGCCGCGGGTTCTCGCGATCGCGGGCTCGGATTCGGGCGGCGGCGCGGGAATCCAGGCCGACCTGAAGACGATGCTTGCGCTCGGCGTGCACGGAATGACGGTGATCTGCGCCGTCACGGCGCAGAACTCCCTTGGCGTGCAGGGCTACTGGGAGCTTCCGCCCGAGGCGGTCCGCGCGCAACTCGACTCTGTGCTCGGCGACATCGGCACGCAGGCCATCAAGACCGGCATGCTCGCCTCGGCCGAGATCGTGCGGACGGTCAGCGACAGGCTCGCGGGTGTCGACGCGCCGCTCGTGGTCGACCCTGTCGCGGTGTCCAAGCACGGTGACCCGCTGCTGTCCGAGCGGGCGCTCGACGCGCTGACGTCAGACCTGCTTCCGCTGGCCACCGTCGTGACGCCGAACCTGCTCGAAGCCGGGATGCTGACCGGCACGACGATCACCGATGAGAAGGACATGCTCGAGGCCGCCAGGCAGATCGCCTCGCGCGGACCTCGCTGGGTCCTGGTCAAGGGCGGTCACCTGCCGGGCAACCCGGTGGACCTGCTGGTCGGCGACAACGTCGTGATCCGGTTTCCCGGGAACAGGATCGCCAGCCGGCACACCCACGGCACGGGGTGCACGCTGGCGTCCGCGATCGCCTCGCACCTTGCCATGGGCGCCGACGTGCCGTCAGCTGTCGAATCGGCGAGGGAATACGTCACCGGCGCCATCGACGGCGGTTTCCCGCTCGGCGCCGGCATCGGGCCTGTTGATCACGCCTGGCAGATCAGGCAGCCGGTCAGCGGGTGATCTTGCCTGCCTTGATGCAGGACGTGCACACGTTCAGGCGCTTGGGCGTCTTCCCCACCTTCACGCGGCGGCTCTGAATGTTGGGGTTCCAGCGGCGCGGGGTGCGGCGGTGCGAGAACGACACGTTGTTGCCGAAGCCCGGCCCCTTGCCGCACACATCGCAGACGGAAGCCACGGGATCGCTCCAAGGAGTGGTAGTCAGGTCGGTCATCGGGCAGGCAGTCGCCGACCCGGCCGGATAAGGATATCCGACCGACGCGGTTACGCGCGACTCGGCGAGAATCACCCCCCAAAGACCGGCGAAGTCTGCCAGCCGCTGGCAGACGGCAGACGGACCCGCGAAGTAGCCTGCCGTACATGCCCGCGGTGCAGGATATCGACGGCGCGGTGGTGCGGTTGTGGCTGCGCCTCGCGGCCGACGAGCTCGACAGGGCACGGGCGGCGATCGACATGATCAACGTGTTCCCGGTCGCTGACGCGGACACCGGTACGAACATGCACAAGACGATCGCCTGCGCCGCCGACGCGCTGACCGGCCTGCCCGAGCACGCCAGCACCGCCGACATCTGGCAGGCGGCCGCGGCCGCCGCGCTCCACGGAGCGTGCGGGAACTCGGGCATCATCCTCAGCCAGCTGCTCTGCGGGCTCGCCGACATCTGCGGGCCCGCGTCGCCGTGCGACGGCCAGGTGGTCTCGCTGGCCCTGGCCAAGGCCGCGGCGCTGGCCAGGGCCGCGGTGCACAGACCAGTCGAGGGTACCGTCCTGACCGTCGCCGACGCGGCCGCCAGGGCAGCGGCGCACGCGGCAGCGGTGCCAGCCGACCTGCCAGGGGTCGGCCAGGCTGCTGCGACCGGCGCCATCCAGGCCCTGCTCGGCACCCGGCAGCAGCTCGAGGCGCTGGCGGCCAGCGGCGTGGTCGACGCGGGGGGCGCAGGGCT
>DASUHI010000102.1:0-6110 GCA_036273575.1 Streptosporangiaceae bacterium
CACTTCGGACTGGACTTGCCCATGCCAAGCGTGGCCAGGATCCGGCTCGTTCCACGGCAAGGATGAGGAGGCCGGAGATGAGACTCGCAGCGGCCAGGACCGGCGCGCGGGTGCTGCACCTGCGGGCTGCCGGGGCGGACGCTGGTGATGAGAACGCCGTCGTGCGGGTTGTCGTACGGTCGGGTCCAGGAGGGTGAACGGGCGCGAACGGCGCCGTGAAGGCTGGAGGCGCTCGAGAGCGGGCACGCAGTCGGCGCACGCAGTCGGCGCGGGGGCGCGGCCCGGATGGATTAGGGCGCGAGCCTGGCGGCCGCCTCGCGCAGCGCCGGCTCCTCGACGGACTCCTGCACGCAGCGGGCGAAGAGCCAGAGCCTGACGCGTTCTTGGTCGAGGTCGAGCAGTCCCGCCATCCGGTCGGCCAGGCCGCCGGGGTCGGCGGCGAGCCGGCCTGGGAAGTTCAGCATGTGCTGAAGCGTGTCGTAGGCCGGGTCGCCGGTGTACGGCTTGGGGTCGATGACCAGCCAGGGCTCGCGCCGGGCGGCGAGCACGTTGAAGTGGTGCAGGTCGGTCAGCAGCAGCACGGAGCGATCGGCCGTCCTCGGAAGCTCGCGGAACAGTGCGATGCCAGCTCGCGCGAGCCCGGGATCGATCTGATCGTCGCCGCGGGCGACGGCCTCGGCGTTGTCCAGTTCGAACCTGGTCGCCCACTGCTCGCACATCAGCGCCAGCGGGCGGAAAGGGTGACCGGCGGGCGGCAGCAGCCACAGCCGCCGCAACAGCCCGGCGATCACGACGTCACGCTCGGCTTCAGGCAGCGCGTGCGCGAGGTGGGTGCCGGGCTCGCAGATCTCGAGCACCAGCGCCGTGGTGGCGCCGTCGACGTGTGACGCGATCAGCCTGACCGTTCCCTGGCCGTCCCACAGCCGCAGGCCGTCGGCCTCGTGCACGGCCTCCTCGTGCGTCCAGCCGAGCTTCAGCACGACCCGCGCGCCCGCGCGGGTGCGGGCCGGCGCGACCCAGGAGGCTGTGCCGGCCTCCGCGGGGAAGGGCTGCCCTGGCGTCAGCGACCAGCGGGCGGCGAACTCATCGATGAGCCGGGGAAGCCCGGCACGCCAGGAGCGCTCGGCCGCCTCGAGTTCTGCCCTGACGGACATCCCGCCAGTCTGCATGAACCGATCGGAGTCCGCACTTCGTTATAGGGGTGGGACCGGGCAGGCCCTGACGGACGCTTCCGATGCACATCATCGCGCCCCTGCGGGAAGGCACGAGCTGGCGCGGCCGGCTCGGGCTCGGTCATGCGATCAGCAGCCCGCGGCTCGGCACGCTCGGCCGCGTGGCCGTGAACCTGGCCGGCGCCGCCAGCGCTGCGCTGTTCGCGCGCGCCAGCCTCGCGTTCTACCTGCAGACGCACCGGCCGATCGGTGCCGCTTTCTTCGCCGAGCAGGCGTGGTTCGTGACCGCGTTCCTGATCAGGCGCCCAGCGAGGTCTTCAGCCGAATCGACGGGACCGTGGCTGCTCGCAGCGGGCGGCACGTTCGGCGGTCTGCTGCTCCGGCCTTCAGGCGGGCACCCTGCCTGGGGCGTCACCGCCGGCCTGGCCTGCCAGCTATTCGGGCTCGCCCTCGCCGTCACCGCGCTGGTCTATCTCGGCCGGTCGTTCGGGCTGGTCGCGGCCGACCGCGGGCTGGTCACTCGCGGCCCGTACGCGCTCGTCAGGCACCCCGTCTACGCGGCATACATCGTGATCGAGGCCGGGTACGTGCTGCAGAGCGTCTCGCCACGCAACGCGGTGGTCGTCGCGTTCGCGACCTGCTGCAACATCGGGCGGATCAGGGCCGAGGAGCGGTTGCTCGCGGCGACGGCCGGCTACGCCGAGTACGCCGCCCGGGTGCCGTGGCGCCTGCTGCCCGGGGTGTGGTGAGGAGAATCAGAAGCCGGCGGCCACCGGGATGACCCGCTCGCCGATGATCTCGAGCGGTCTGATCGCGGTGACGTTCGGGATCCGGCTGTGCGCGTGGCTGACGCCCAGCGAGGCGGCCCAGAGGAGTTTCTCCAGGATCTCGTCGACGTGCTCGCCGTCCTCGCCCGGATCCATCGGCAGCATCACGGTCTTGGCGATCTCGTCGTAGTCCCTGCCCACCGCCGCGCAGTGCTCGCGCAGCACGTTCAGCTTGTGCTCGAGGTCAGGGCCGGCGAACAGGTTGCACGCCTGGGCGTACTGCGCGACCATGCGCAGCGTCTTGCGCTCGCCGCCGCCCCCGATCAGGATCGGCGGGTGCGGCCTGGAGATCGGCTGGGGCGAGTTCAGCGTGCGCGCGAGCCGGTAATGCTTGCCGGTGTACGGGCTCTCGTCATCGCTCCACATCTGCAGGCAGATCTGCAGGGCCTCCTCAAGGCGCTCGAACCGCTCCGCGGTGGGCGGGAACGGCAGCCCGAGACCGCGGCTTTCGTCCTCGTTCCACGCGGCACCGATGCCCAGCCAGGCCCGGCCGCCGGAGATCACGTCGAGCGTGGTCACGCACTTCGCGAGCAGGCCGGGCTCGCGGTAGACCACCGCGGTCACCCAGGCAAGCAGCTCGATCCTGGACGTGCACGCGGCCAGGTAGCCGAGCGCCGTGTAGGCCTCGAGCATCTCCTGTTCTGGCGGCCCGACAACGCCGATCTGCCACACGTGGTCCATGACGCTGAGCTTGGCGAACCCGACGTCCTCCGCCGCCTTCGCGACGGTCGCCAGGTCCTTGCCGAGCCCTTGTGGTCCTGCTGGCCACGTGAAGTCCGCCAGGTGCAGGCCGAGCTCCATGGTTATCCTCTCTGCCGCTGAAGGGGGAAGGGCACCATTGTCGCTTAACAGGACGCACGACGACTGCGGCAGCCCTAGCTGGTCGGAGGCGGGGGCAGGCCGAGCTGCGAGCGGATCACCCTGACCTCGGCCTCGACCTGGGCGTCGGCCATCTTGTGGGCGCTGGTGAACGACAGCAGCTCGCGAATCGACGTCGCCTTCGCTTCCCGCCAGGCCAGCCTCGCGCGGACCTCGTTGACCCGGATCAGCGCGCGGGCCGTCGCGGCGATGCGCGGCGGGAACCCGATCCTTGCCAGATCCCTGTCAAACTGGCGCTCGGTCGCCGCCTGGGCACGCAGCGCCGACGCGGCAGCCCCAAGGTCGTGATGGCGTTCGTCGTCGTACCGGTCGACCTCGACGTCCAGCCGGTGGTTGGCTGGCTCGGCGATCGCCACGTAAGCCCTGGCCAGCGCCCGGATGTTTTGATCGCCCGGGTGCTGCGCATGCTTCGTCTGAGCGCTGGCACACCCGGTGACGGCGAGCACCAGACAGCAGGCCAGCGTGGCCGCTGCGGTGCTCAGGGCGGCCGGTGCGCTGGCTGATCTGGCCAGTGACATAGATCCGCCTCTCCAGTCCAGCCCTTGGTGACAAGCACGAATCGATGGCAGGGCGGGGTTCAGCGTGAACGATCTGGTCGCGGGCTACGTGAATCAGAGTATCGGCGCAACCTGCCAGCGAACGGAGGACAGCATGAACAAGAGATGGCTGGTGCCAGCTGGGCTGGTCGCCGCGGCGCTGATAGCTGCCGGATGCGGCAGTTCAGGCGGCTCAGGAAACGCGAGTGGCTCAGGCGGCAACGTTTCAACACACTCGGCCGGCGGCTCCGGGACTGTCAAGACGGCCAAGGTCAGCGGTGCGACGGTCCTGACGAACGCTCAGGGCTTTGTGCTGTACTGGTTCGCGCCAGACACGAGCACGACGTCGAAGTGCAACGGATCGTGCGCTTCCTTCTGGCCGCCCATGAAGGGCCCGGTCTCCGGATCCGGCGTCAAGGGCACGTTCGCCACCATCACTAGGTCCGACGGTTCCACGCAGGCGACCTTCGACGGTCACCCGCTATACACCTACTCGGGCGACACGAAGCCCGGCGAGGCCAGCGGCAACGGCCTCAACGTCAACGGCGGGCTCTGGCACGAGGTGACGGCGAGCGGCAGCGCTCCGGCCTCCAACCCGTCAACGTCGCCGACGACCAGCTCCGGTGGCGGCGGCTACGGCTACTGACGCCGTCACTGCTAGCCGCGCTGAGCGGCGAGCGCCGTGGCTACCCGCTCGATGAGCTGGTAGGGAACGGGCTTACTGAGCCTGAACCTCAGTGTCCCCTTGCCGGCCAGGTACGGCGCGATGTCCCGCTGCAGGGTCGCGTCGCCGGCCGGCAAGGGATACACCGAGATGTGGGTCTTCCATGCGGCGAAGTAGATCAACTGCTTGCCGCCCAGCGTCATGGCCGGGATCCCGTAGCTGATGACCTCGCCGGCCCCAGGCACCGCGTCGTGCAAGCGCCGCCTGATCTCGCGCAGGATTTCCTGAACGTCGCCGGGGCAGGAACCGATGTATTCATCGACGGTGGCTGCTCGCGTGGCCATCCCAGCAGTGTCCCATTATTGGCCTGGGCAGGGTTCCTGGCCACCCTGATAGCGTCCGTCGGGTGACCGAGAGGAACGGCAGCGGGCGGCTGGCAGGCGGGCGAGCGCTGGTCACGGGCGGCACGACCGGCATCGGCTTCACGATCGCCGAGCGGTTCATCGCCGAGGGCGCGGCGGTGGTTATTACGGGCCGCGACACTGGCCTCGGCCGCCGCGCGGAGCAGTCACTGCGCCAAGGCGGCGCCGCGTGGTTCGTACTGGCCGACGCCGGCGACCCGGCCGCGGTGACCGCGTCGACCGCGGCTGCCGCTGAGCGCCTCGGCGGCCTTTCTGTACTGGTGAACAACGCGGGTGTCGGGATCGAGGCGGGCCTGCTTGAGACGCCGCTCGAGGACTACGACCGGCTGATGGACGTGAACGTCCGCGGCTATTTCCTGTATGCGCGCGCCGCCTACCCGCACCTGGCGGCCAGCCGCGGGAGCATGATCCACGTCGCGTCCGACGCGGGGATCTGGGGTGAGCAGTCGATCGGCCTGTACTCGGTCTCCAAGGCCGCGGTCGTGATGCTCGGCAAGATGCTCGCGCTCGAAGGCGGCAGGGACGGCGTGCGCTCGAACGTCGTGTGCCCAGGCGACACCTGGCCTGGCATGCGGCACATGGCTCCGCCGGGCGAGCGGGACCGGCCTGAGAGCGGCGCCTGGCCGCTCCCGCCGATCGGCAGGATCGGCCAGGCCAGCGACGTCGCGGCCGCGGCTGTCTTCTACGCGAGCACCGAGGCCGCGTTCATCACGGGAACCACGCTGCTGGTGGACGGCGGCATGACCGCGGGTTACCACCAGCGGGACAAGCCGGACCCGTCTACCTGGTCACCGCCTGCTTGACGAGGGAACGGCCGAAGTCCCACATCAGGCCGCTGCCGCGGTGCGCGTCCCGCATCACGTCGGCCAGCGCGTCGGTGAACGTTCTCACCTCGTCCTCGCCGATGCCGAGCACGGGCAGGAGCTTGATGACCTCCATGCGGTCACCGGAGACCTGGGTGAGGATCTGGTGCCGCTGGAACAGCGCCACGACGATCATCTGGGCGAACAGCCCGCGCCTGGCCTTTTGCAGCATGTTCCAGCTCGTCCGCAGCTTCAGCGAGGACGGCTTGCCGAACTCCATCGCGATCATCAGACCGCGCCCCCTGACGTCGGCCAGCATCTCGTACTGACCGGCCAGGTCGGTCAGCTCGCGGGTCATCGCCGCGCCTACTCGCTCGGCGTTGGCGACGAGCTGCTCGTCCTCGATCACCGCGAGCGTGGCCAGGCCGGCGGCCATGGCGGCGGCGTTCGACCCGAACGTGGTGTCGTGCACCAGGACCCTGTCCATCGAGGAGTACACCTTCTCGAAGATCCAACCCTTCGCCATGGTGGCGCCGACCGGTACGAAGCCGCCTGACAGCGTCTTGGCGACCGTCACGATGTCGGGATCCACGTCGTCGTGCTGGTAGGCGAAGAACCGTCCGGTCCTGCCCATGCCGGTCTGCACCTCGTCGCAGATGAGCAGCGCGCCGGAGTCCTTGAGCAGCTTGCTCGCCCCGGCGAGGTAGCCGGGCGGCGCGACAGCGACGCCCTTGCCCTGGATGGGCTCGACGATCAGGGCGGCGACGTAGCCCTTGCGCAGCTCCGCATCCAGGGCTTCGAGGTCGC
>DASUHI010000103.1:0-4687 GCA_036273575.1 Streptosporangiaceae bacterium
CCGGTATCGGCCGCCTCATGGCGTGGCGCCGGACCAGGTTGACATCGCTGCCAGGGAAGGTATCTTCGTGCCAGTCATGTGCCCGGCGGGACGGGGCCGAGTCACCGGGCGGACAGACGTGGTTGGACCTGGAAGGGGCCCAGACATCCAGTAGACAACGAAGGGTGGTCTCGTTGCCGACGGGACGCCCCTCGGTCCGAAGGATGCCTGGGCCTCTTCCTCGTGTAGCCGCGCCGGGGCCTAATGGCCACGAGGGAACAGGGGCCATGATCACCGGAAACCGCGGGCGGGCTGCGATCGTTAAGTGTGTGCATCGCTACCCGACGCACACGATCTCGAGGGCAGGAACGCGTGACTTCCACCGAGCCTCCGGCAGGCCCTGCGCACGTGCTGGGTCAGGTTGCCGTCATCATCCCCACCTATAACGAGCGCGACAACCTCGAGCCGATCGTCGGCCGGATCAGGGCAGCGGTCCCCGATGCGCACATCCTCGTGGTCGATGACGCCAGCCCGGACGGCACCGGCGAGATCGCGGACAAGCTCGCGGCGTCGGATTCCCAGGTGCACGTGCTGCACAGGCCGGGCAAGTCCGGCCTCGGCACCGCGTACATCGCGGGCTTCACCTGGGGCCTGGAGAACGGCTACGGCGTGCTGGTCGAGCACGACGCCGACGGCTCACATGACCCCGCTGACCTGCCGGAGATGCTCGCGGCCGTCGCGGCGGGCGCTGACCTCGTGATCGGCTCCAGGTACGTGCCGGGCGGGACGGTCGTGAACTGGCCGAAGAGCCGGGAACTCCTGTCCAGGGCCGCGAACGTCTACGTCAGGATGATGCTGGGGATCGGCGTGCACGACGCGACGGCCGGGTTCCGCGCCTACAAGGCGGGTACGCTCCGCGCGATGGGCCTGGATCAGATCCGGTCGCAGGGCTACTGCTTCCAGGTCGACCTGACGCTGCGCACCGCCGAGCAGGGCTTCATAATCCGCGAGGTGCCGATCACGTTCACCGAGCGGGCCAGGGGGGCCAGCAAGATGAGCAAGGCCGTAGTAGCCGAGGCCCTGTGGCGGGTAGCTCAGTGGGGCATAGCGAAACGGCTCGGTCGACGCCGCCCGAGCCGTAACGGAAACTGAAGGTGCGCTGTGCTAGGCGCTCTTGCGCTGCCGCGACGATGACGTGCTCTGCTGGGTCTCGCCGCGCTGGCCCCTGATGACGGCGAGCCGCTCGGCGAGCACTTCCTCGAGGTCAGAGATGGAGCGGCGCTCCAGCAGCATGTCCCAGTGACTGCGGGGGGGCTTCACCTTGGCGGCGGTCGGCTGATCACCGGTCGCGGTCGTGGCGGTCGCGCCGCACACGCGGCACTCCCACTTCGCCGGGATCTCGGCCTCCGCAGCGAACGGCACGCTGAACCGGTGGCCCTTCGGGCAGTCGAAAGCCACCTCCTGGCGTGGTGCCAGGTCGGTGTTGCGGTCGTTCTCATAGCTCGTGGCACCAAGGCGGGTACCGCGTAGGGCGCGTTCGGCCATGTGTTGCTGCCTCCGGGCGCTCGGCGTTCGTAGATAACAACGGCAGGGGTATCCACAAGATTCCCGCACCGGCCCGCTTCCAACCGTGTCAGGGCAGAGAAGATCGTTTCGGTTGCGGCGTGCACGCCCGATTGCGCCGGTCAGACACTCATGCCCAGGTCCGGCATGGTCCGCGCCGTCAGTTCCGAGGATGCCATTCGCCCCGCTGAATCAGTACATCTCGCAATAGTTCAGTCTCATCGGTCATGATGCCGTCTACGCCACGATCCAGCAGCGTCTGCATCAGGTCGCGGTCGTTCACGGTCCAGATGTGCACCTGCAGGCCGGCCTCGTGTGCGCGGCGGATCAGCGGCGCGTCCGCCATCCTGATCGGCAGCTGAGCGCAGCGCACGTTCCTGCCGGCGAACCGAGGCGCGAGCAGCCGGCCGGGAAGCCCCGACCTGAGCGCGGCCGCGCCGACCGGCGAGGTGGACGTGCACACGGGCCTGCCGAGCAGCCGCCTGGCGACCCGCAGCCTAAAGGCCGAGAACGAAGTGATGCAGACCCGGTCCCAGGAGGCGGTCTTGCGGATCAGCTCAGCCAGCGGCTTGGCCGCCAGCCCGGCCTTGACGTCGATGTTGAACCGCACGTCTGGCCAGGCGCCGAGGAGGTCCTCCAGCAGCGGGATCGGCTCCGTGCCGCCGATCCTCGCAGCCGCCACCTCCCGGGCGGACAGCGAGGAGATCGCGCCGGTGCGGTCGGTGACCCGGTCCAGGGTCTTGTCGTGAAACGCGACGAGGACGCCGTCCGACGTCGCGTGCGCGTCGGTCTCCAGGTAGGCGTAGCCGAGCTTGACCGCGTGCTCGAAGGCACGCCAGGTATTCTCCGCGAAGTGCCCGGCGCCGCCGCGGTGCGCGAACGCGAGCGGCCTCGGGTGGTCAAGGAACCCGGCAGGCACGGTCATCCCCCCACTCCCTGCGACGCGCCTCCGCGAGCACGATAGCGGCCGCGGCAGCGACGTTGAGTGAACCCACCCTGCCGATCTGGGGAATGTAAGCGATCACGTCGGCGAGCGACAGCAGACCAGGCGAGCAGCCCCTGTCCTCGTTGCCGAGCGCCAGGCAGACGTCGCCGCCGACCGACGCCTCATGCAGCGGCACCGCCCCGTCGGCCAGCTCGATGGCCACGAGACGCAGGCCCTTCGATCGCACCGCCTCCGCGGCGTCAGTCGCCGAAGCGGCCTTGCTGACGCTGAGCAGCCGGCCGGTGCCGAGCGCGGTCTTGCGCGCCGACGGATGAGCCGGGTCCGCTGTGTCGCCGCACAGCCACACGTGCTCGACGCCGAACGCGGCCGCCGACCTGATGATCGACCCGACGTTGAACGGCTGGCTCACCGAGTCGAGCAGCAGGCAGATCCTGGCCTGGGTGGCGTGCCGCCAGGACCGGTTTAGCCGCTTGACCTCGGTCTGGCCGAGCTGACGGGTCACGGCGGCACCTCGGCGTGTGCAGCCGTACCCGTCACCTTCAGCACCCGGTACCCGGATCTGGCCGCGATGCGCTCCGCGGTCCACCCCGAGCGGTCCAGCCATCGGTGCAATGAGTCAGACCCGAGGTTGCGTTGCGCTACTAGATAGGCAGCCGCCCCTGGAGCGAGCCGGCCAAGCCAGCGGGCAAGCAGCTCGTACAGCGCTTTCTTGCCGATGCGCACCGGCGGATTGGACCAGATCAGGTCGAACGCGGCCGGCAGAGCCGGGTCGTCGGGGAGCACGCTCGTGACGTTGGCTAGCCCGGCGCGGGCCGCGTTCGCGCTGGTCAGCGCCAGCGCCCTGACGTTGACGTCGACCGCGAAGATGCGCGCGCCACGGGCGCGCGCGGCGAGGACCATGGCCAGCGCCCCGTAGCCGCAGCCGAGGTCGAGCAGGTTCCCCGCCGATGGCGGCGGCGGCGCGACGTCCAGGAGCAGCCGGGTTCCGGGATCGAGCCGCCGCGGCGAGAAGACCCCGGCGTCTGTGCGCAGCTCCAGGTGCAGGTCAGGAAGCAGCACGTGCACCGTTCCCTCGCGGTGGGCCGCCGACGGCTCGCTCGCGAAGTAGTGCTCGCTCACGTGCTGGCTCTGGCCGCCGCTCTCGGCTGCTCGGCGGCGGCCAGGGCGGGGTTGATGTAGGTGCGGGTCACCCACCGCTCGACGACGAACGTGAGCACCGGGATCGTCCCGGCGAGCAGCACGATCACCGTGCCGGGGCTCGCCACCTTCATCCGCACCATCCTGGTCATCGCGAACGCGACGATCACGTAGGCGATGTACAGCATCCCGTGCGCGGTGCCCACGTACCTGACGATCACGAGGTTGTTCGCCCAGATCTGGAGCGGGATGCCGACGAAGCACAAGATGATCAGTACGGTGCCGGTCACGTAGGCCAGCGCCCGGTAGGCGCGCACGACCAGGGTCAGCTGCCTTTCGGCGTTCACGCGGTTCCTCCTCGCTGCCCTAGCGTTGCCGGCTAGCGCAGGCCGTGCCACTTGCCGTGGCCCTTGACCTCGCTGCTGAGCCTGGCCAGGTAGGCGTTGTACTCGGCCAGCTCGACGTCGTCGGATCCGGCCGCGTCGGGCCCGGACCCTGGTCCTGCGGTTCCGCCGCGGGCCTGCGGTTCCGCGGCCACGGTGCTGACCCCGGCGCCGGCGCCAGCGGCGGTCCCGGCTCCGGCCGGGAGCGTGACGTCGGTGGCCCGCCCGCCGTCGCCGGCCGATGGATGCAGCTCGTCTCTGATTGTCTTGACCCAGAAGACCACACCGAAGATGGCGAAGATCGGCCACTCGAAGGTGTAGGCCCAGCTCAGCGTGTTGCCCGCCATGGCGCGCCGGAACTGCCAGTCGCCCAGCCAGCACATGCCGACGACGGCGACCACCGCGAACAGATGCCAGCCGAGCCACCTGGGCGTCAGCAGGATCCGCCAGCGCGGCTGCATCGGTACGTCCGACATACCTTGAGCCTAGGGTGTGCCCGGCAGGCCTTCGGCCTGCTCCTCGCGCGCCCGGGCGCCGCGCAGCGTTGTCGTCGTCGCGAATAGCTCCACTACTCGCTCCTCCTCGCCCTTTGCGCTGCGCCCGCCTGGCCACCGCTCGCGGCGGCCCAGATCTACCAGACACCCTAGCGCTGCCCGCGGCCGTAGCCGCCCTGCGTCCC
>DASUHI010000104.1:0-23460 GCA_036273575.1 Streptosporangiaceae bacterium
ACCTGCTGGGCGATGATGTCGTCGATGCTGGACAGCTGCGGCGCCCCCGACGAGGACCGGCGGGCCCGGCCGAGAAGCTGTCCGACCACCTGTGCGAGCCGGTCGGTCTGCGCCAGCGCGGCGGTGCCCTCTTCCTTGACGACCTCCGGGTCGTCGGCGGCGGCGAGCATCTCCTCAAGCCGCATCGACAGCGCGGTCAGCGGCGTCCGCAGCTGATGCGACGCGTCGACGGCGAAGTCCTGCTCAGCCGAGATGAGGTCGGTGACGCGCTGCGCCGCGTTGTCGAGGCCCTCGGCGATGCGGTCCAGCTCGGCGATCCCGTACCTCCTGCCGACCGGCCGCGCGTCACCTGAGCCGATCCGGTCAGCCGCCCTGGCCAGGTCGCGCACCGGCCTGGCCAGCCGCCTGGCCTGGGCCATCGTCAGCCCGGCGGCGACCGTCAGCGCGATCAGCCCGAGCAGGCCGACCTGCAGCGGCGAGAGCTGCAGCGGATGCGAGCCGGACCGGCGGGACAGCGCAACCACCTCGACCCCGGCCCCGAACACCAGGATCGCGGCGATCGCGACCCCGAATATCGACGTCAGCAGACGGCGCTGGATCACTGGTCGCCTCCGGGAAGACGGTCGATCTCGCTCTCATTCCCCGCGCTCGAACCTGAACCCGACACCCCGGACCGTGGTGATGAAGTGCGGGTTGTGGGCGTCGTCTCCGAGCTTGCGGCGCAGCCAGGACACGTGCATGTCAAGTGTCTTCGTCGATCCCCACCACTTGCTGTCCCAGACCTGCCGCATGATCTGGTCCCTGGTCACGACCTTCCCTGCCTCGGCGACTAGCAGGTGCAGCAGATCGAACTCCTTCGACGTCAGGTCGAGCTCGCGGTCGCCGAGCCACGCGCGCCTGGCGTCGTTGTCGATCCGCACGCCCTGCACCACCTGCGTAGGCGAGGCACCGCGCCGCAGCAGCGCCCGCACCCTGGCCAGGAACTCAGCGAGCCGGAAAGGCTTGGTCACGTAGTCGTCGGCGCCCGCGTCGAGCCCGATGACGGTGTCTACCTCTTCAGCCCTGGCCGTGAGGATCAGCACGGGCGTGTCCTGGCCGGCCAGCCGCAGCCGCCTGCACACCTCGAGGCCATCCATCCTCGGCAGGCCGATATCCAGGACGATGAGATCAATGCCGCCGGCCTTGGCGACCTCAAAGGTGCCCGGTCCATCCGCGGATACCCCGACCTCGTAGCCTTCACGCCGCAAAGCGCGTGCCAGCGGCTCGGAAATAGAAGGGTCGTCCTCAGCAAGCAATACGCTAGTCATGGCACCGATGCTAAGGCGAACACGCGCAATTCGAGCGCTGCGACGCACCCGAATATAGGCAATGAATTGGTCAAGCCCTATTCACATTCAGAACAAAACTCAGCAGCTGATCCGCTTTGCCCGGCCTATCGCCTGACCGGCAGCCCTCCCCGGCTGAATGTGACATTTAGTCGGTCCGGCCAACATCGGTCCAGCCGCAGTGAATGCGACATTCAGCCGGCGGGCTAGGTGCGGCGGGACGGCACGAATGGGTCAAACTGGTGTGACGCCGTGCCGGCGACGGGAGAACGAGCGGTCTTTTCCGCGCGCCGCCGCGAAGCGCCGGATCAGGTCAGGACGCAGGTTCTCCGGCTCGATGATGTCGTCGACGACGAGCTCCCCCGCGAGCCTGAGGATGTCGATGTCGGCCTCGTAACCGTCGCGAAGCTGCTGGACCATCTGCTCGCGCACGGCCGGGTCGGCGATCGCGGCGAGCTTGTTGAAGTAGACGGCGTTCACGGCCGCTTCGGCGCCCATCACGGCGATCTTCGCGGTCGGCAGCGCCAGCGTGGCGTCGGGCTCGAAGCCTGGGCCGGCCATCGCGTACAGGCCGGCGCCGTAAGCCTTGCGGACCACGACGCAGATCTTCGGCACCGTCGCCTCCGAGACCGCGCTGATCATCTTCGCGCCGTGCCTGATGATGCCCTGCTTCTCGACGGCCGTGCCGACCATGAAGCCAGGCACGTCGGCCAGGAACAACAGCGGCACGCTGAACGCGTCGCAGGTCTGGATGAACCTGGTCGCCTTGTCCGCGGAGTCGACGAACAGGACGCCGCCCTTGAACATCGGGTTGTTGGCCACCACGCCGATCACCTGGCCGTCCAGCCGCGCGAACCCGGTTACGAGCTCGCGCGCCCACAGTTCGTGGATCTCGAACAGCGAGCCGGCATCGACGACCCCGCGGACGTAGCGCCGCATGTCGAAGGCCTGCCGCTCGCTAACCGGGACGAGCTTGCGCAGGTCGATCGGCTCGCTCTCGGCTGGCTCGGCCGCCGGCGGCGCCTGCTGCCAGTTTCCTGGCAGATACGACAGGTAGCGGCGGACCGCCGCGATCGCGTCGGCCTCGTCGGTGGCGAGGTGGTGCCCGCAGCCTGAGATGGTGCAGTGCATCCTGGCGCCGCCCATCTCCTCGAGCGTGGTCTGCTCGCGCACGACCATCTCGACCATTCGCGGGCTCCCGAGGTACATCGACGCGTTGCCGTCGACCATCGCGACGTAGTCGCAGAACGCGGGGATGTAGGCACCGCCCGCCGCGGAGGGGCCGAACAGCGCGCACGCCTGCGGGATCGACCCTGAGGCCCTGACCTGGGTGTGGAAGATCTTGCCTGCGCCCCGGCGGCCGGGGAACATCTCGACCTGGTCGGTGATCCGCGCACCCGCGGAGTCGACCAGGTAGATCATCGGCAGCCCGGACGCGTACGCCTTCTCGATGATCCTGATGATCTTCTCGACGGTCCTGGCGCCCCAGGAACCAGCCTTGACCGTCGAGTCGTTGGCCATCAGCGCGACCGGGCGCCCGTCGACCAGCGCCGTGCCGGTGATCACGCCGTCGGCCGGGAGCCCTTCGGCGGTGGCGTTCGCGAACACGCCGTCTTCCGCGAAGCTGCCGGCGTCGGTAAGCATCGCGATCCTGTCGCGGGCGAACAGCTTGCCGGCGGCGCGCGCCGCCTGGTGATACTTCGGCGCGCCGCCCTTCTCGATCCCGGCCCGCACGCCGGGCAGGTCCTCGTGGCTGGTGCCCTGATCGTTCCGCACATCTGTCACGTCCAGAGCGTACCGAGCGGGGCCATCCTGCCCGCTCGGTACGCCCGCTGGTGCACAGTTGAGCCATGTTCGAGACCGACGCCGAACTCGCCGACATGCAGGCACTGCTCGACGCCTCGCTGTCGCGGGCGACAGAGCACCTGCAGTCGATCATCACCCCAGGCGAGCGGACGCTGACCGCCGCGCAGTTGTCGCTCGCCTGCCGCGGCATGTGCACGCTGGCGATCTCCACGGTCACCGCGGCATGCGAGCCGCGGGTCAGCGCCGTCGACGGCCACCTGCTGCACGGCCGCTGGTACTTCAGCACCGCGCGTGGCGCGGCCAAGGCCAGGCACCTCGCGGCGCGGCCCGCGGTGAGCATCGCCTACCTGCGCGGCGAGGAGATCGGCGTGTTCACGCACGGCACGGCTCAGCCGATGAACCCGGCCGGCGGCGCCGACGACCCTGACTGGCCCCCGCTGCTGCAGTACATGACGGACTACTACGGCAGCTCGCCGCTGACCTGGGGCGACGTCGTCTACTACCGCCTGGCCCCGACGTGGATGGTCGCGTTCGCCTCCAACCCCGCCGAACTCATGGCGAACCTCGCCCCCGCGTCCTGAACAACGGGCCCGCCCCGTCGTCGTTCTAGCGACAACAGGGCGCCCCGTTGCCGGGGCAGACAGGATCAGGGCGGGATCGTGCGGGTGCGGGGACCGGCGCGCAGGACCTGGGACGGGAGCTGGCGGCCGACGATGCGCTCGGCGTCGGCCGCGGCGTCAATCATCGCGTCCAGGTCGATCCCGGTCTCGATGCCCATGTCCTGCACCATGTGCACGAGTTCCTCCGTCGCGATGTTGCCGGTCGCGCCGGGGGCGTACGGGCAGCCGCCAAGCCCGCCGACCGAGGCGTCGAAGTCGGTGACGCCGAGCGCGAGCGCGGTCAGGACGTTCGCCAGGCCCGTCCCCCTCGTGTTGTGGAAGTGAAGGTTGAGCGTCGTGTCGGGGTATGCCGACCGGAACTCCCCCACCAGCGACCTGACCCGGCCAGGCGTGGCCATGCCGGTGGTGTCGCCGAAGGAGATCGAGTCGGCGCCGTCGGCCACGGCCCGGCCCGCCACCCGCACCACCCGCTCGACGGGCACGTCACCCTCGTACGGGCAGCCCCACGCCGTGGAGACGATGACCTGGCAGGTCGCGCCCCGCTGGTGCGCCTCGCCGATCAGCGCGGCGATGTCGTCGAGCGACTCCTCTGTGGAGCGGCGGACGTTCTTGCGGTTGTGCGTGTCTGACGCGGAGACGACGGCCTCGATCTCGGTCACGCCGGCGTCGAGGGCGCGCCGCGCGCCCCGCAGGTTCGGCACGAGCGCGGAATACCGGACCGCGGGCATCCTGTCGATCCCCTTCCAGACTTCGTCGGCGTCGGCCATCTGCGGGATCGCCTCTGGACTGACGAACGAGACGGCCTCGATCCTGCCCACGCCCGTCGCCGACAGGCGATCGATCAGCTCGATCTTGTCCTGGGTGGGAACCGGGTCCTCGTTCTGCAGCCCGTCCCGCGGGCCGACTTCGCGCAGCGAGATCCGGTTCGGAAGATCAGACACCCGCAGTACTCCCTTCCGCTGCCGAGGCGGACGGCCAGGCCGGCCTGCGCTTCTCGGCGAATGCCGCGATTCCCTCCCGCCGGTCGGCGGATCCGGCCGCGGTGCGCCAGGCGGCGTCCTCGACGTCAAGCGCGGCTGCCAGGCTGAGCCCGGCCCCGTTCCGCAGCGCCTGCTTCGCGGCCCTGACGGCGATCGGCGAGTTGGCCGCGATCTGCTCCGCCACTTCCATCGTCGCAGCCCGCGCCTGGCCGGCAGGCACCACGCGATCGGCCAGGCCGATCGCGTGGGCCTCGTCGGCACCGACCCGGCGGCCCGTGAAGATGAGGTCGGCGCCGCGGCCTGGCCCGATCCGCCTGGCGAGCAACTGCGTGCCGCCGCATCCTGGCACCAGCCCGACGCTCGTTTCCGGCAGCCCGAACTGCGCGGTCGCGTCCGCCACGATCACGTCGCAGCTCAGCGCCAGCTCGCAACCGCCACCGAGCGCGTATCCGTGCACCGCGGCGAGCGCGGGCTGGGGCAGGGCGAGCAGCGCGCCGAACGCCGCCCTGAACACGGGGCGCTGCGTCATGATCTCGGCGTCGCTCATCGCGGCGCGCTCCTTGAGGTCGGCACCTACGCAGAACGCGCGCTCGCCGGCCGACGACAGCACCACGACGCGGACCTCCTGGTCGGCGGCGATCTCCGCCAGCAGCGCGGCGAGCTGGCGCAGCGTCGCGGTGTTCAGCGCGTTCATCGCTTCCGGGCGGTCGAGCAGGAGTTCGGTGATCCCGCCGGCCTCGCGGCGCACAACCGCGCCGCCGCTCGCTGTCATGGTTGCCAGGCTAGCCTGGCAGCAGGTCAGGTTCCGTCCTCTGACGGCCCGACCCGGCCGAGCCTGGCCTCCTCGTCGCCGACGAGCTGGAACAGGACCGCCTGCACCCGCCGCACGTCGGGGATCTCGCTCAGCACCAGCCGGCCCATCTCGCCCGGCGATTCCACTATCAGCCGGCCGCAGCCGAACATCCTGTCGAGCAGGTCCTGGGAGAACGACACGTCGCTGATCCTGTTCAGCGGGAAGTCGCGGCCTGACCTGGACAAGATGCCTTCGCGCAGCCGCAGACGCCGCGTCGTCACCTCATAGGTGGTCATCCGCCAGCGCAGGAACGGGACACCGAACCAGACGAGGGCGGCGAGCAGCGCGACGAGCCCGACCACCAGGCGAACGATTCCGCCGAGGCTGTTCGGCAGCAGCAAGATGACGACGATCGCCGCGGCCACGAGCAGCAGCAGCAAGAACGCGGGCCTGACCATGGTCTTGGGGTGCGCGTGCAGCCGCAGCACAAGCTGCTCGCCCTGGGTCAACGAGTCGGGGCCTGGCACATGTCCATGATGGCAGCTAACGCGGTAAGTAGCGAACGATAGCGGTAATGATCACGATGGGTCAGGATCGCCAGGTCGCTCCCGCGGCAGCGGCCCTGACGTGGATGACGTCGCCCGCGCTGACCGCGATCAGGCCCGCACCTGGCTCGGCCTCGACTAGCAGCTGCCCCGCGCCGTCCACGCCCGCCGCGACGCCGGTGAGGACATGGTCGCCTGGCAGCTGGACGCTGACCTGCTTCCCGGCCGTCGCCGACATCGACAGGTACTGCTTGCGGAGCCCGGACGCGTCGGCGTCGCCAGGCCCTGTCTGACGCCAGCGCAGGTACCAGTGCTCGAGCTGGTGCAAGATCGCGGCGAGCAGCGCGGTGCGGTCGGTGCCGCCGAGCCCGCAGCGCTCTAGCGAGGTCGCGGTCGCGATCGGTAGCTCGTTGGCGCCGCCAAGGACGTTGATTCCGATGCCGACGACGATCGCGTCGCCGGACTGCTCGGCGAGGATCCCGGCCAGCTTGCCGCCGCCCGCCAGCACGTCGTTCGGCCACTTCAGCCTCGCGTTGAGGCCGCACACCTCGGCTAGCGCGCCGACGACCGCGACGCCTGCAAGCAGCGGCAGCCATCCCCTGGCGGCCGGCGGCACATCCGCCGGCCGCAGCAGGACGGAGAACGTCAGCGCGCTACCGGGCCTGGTCTGCCAGGTCCTGCCCAGCCGGCCCTTGCCCGCGGTCTGCGACTCGGCGGCGATCACCAGGCCCTCTGCCGCGCCGGCCGCGGCCTCCCGCAGCACGTCGGTGTTCGTCGAGGCTGTCGCGGCGACGATACGGACGTCGGCCCACATCGACATGGCGGCCGCGCCAGAGCCGCGCAGGGCGGCCGCCAGCCGCTCCCCGTCGAGCGGAGCGCCCGGCCCGGCCGCGCCTGCCACAGTCATGTTGCTCATTCTCGCTTGCCCACCCCACCTATGGACCCGTGGTGGTGCCATAACCCCACCACGGGTCCATAGGTGGGCCGCTGCACTGCTCAAGCGGCGCGGGCGAGGGCGGCCTGGGCGGGGCGCGGGCGTTCTACCGCCCACGTGCGGAAGGTAGCCACGGCGCCGCCGGCCACGGCGAGCGAGGCGAGCGCGAGGCAGGTCAGGAACTCAGCGTGCGCGGACAGGATCCGGAACGCGCCGTCCGCGCTCGCAGGAAGCGGCCCGGCCAGGTTCAGGTACAGCGCGCCAAACGTGGCCACGCCCGTCACGAGCGCCAGCTGGTTCACGGTCACGACCACGCCTGTCGCGTCCGCGGCGTCCGCCACCGGGACGCGCATCAGCACGCTGGTCATCAGCGGGCTGAACGCGCTGGCCATGCTCGCGCCGATCACCGCGAGGGCGAGGTAGAGCCAGAAGCCGCCAGGGCCACCGCTGCGCAGCACGTCCGCGAGCACCGTGAGTCCGCCCGCCACGCCGGCGAAGCCGGCGATCGGCAGCCACGGCTTGACCCCGTCAGGCAGTCGCTGCCAGTTGAGGCTCACGATCGCGAACGAGGCAGCGGACGGCGCGAAGGTCAGCCCGGCTCGCAGCGGCGAATCGCCGAGGCCGCCCTGCAGGTGCAGGGCCAGGACGAAGAACATGCCGCCGAACGTCGTCATGACGGCGAACAGCGCCACAATGCCGGTGCGCACGCCTGGGAGGCCGAGCACGCGGCCAGGCACCAGCGGCGAGCCGCCGCGGGTTTCGAGCCGTCGCTCCGCGGCGGCGAACCCGGCGATGAGCACGACGCCGCCAGCCAGGCACAGCCAGCCCCAGACTGGCCAGTGCTCGGGCTGGCCGAGCACGAGCGGGATCACCACCGCCAGCACGGCCGGGGTCAGCAGCAGCAGGCCAGGCACGTCAAGGCCGCGCCCCTTGTCGCCGCGTCCAGCGGGAAGGAGCCGCCAGCCGGCCAGCAGCAGCACGGCACCGATCGGGACGTTCACGAGGAAGACCGGGCGCCACGTCGCGCCGGCCAGATCGGCGCTGACCAGCAAGCCGCCGGCGATCTGCCCGACCACGACCCCGAGCGCCAGCACCGCGGAGTAAGCGCTCATCGCCTTGGCCCGGCTGGCGCCGGTGAAGGTCCGCTGGATCAGGCTGAGCACCTGAGGGATCATCAGGGCTGCCCCAACGCCCTGGATCAGCCGGAGCACGACGAGCTGCGCGGTCGAACCTGCCAGGCCACAGCCGAGCGACGCGAGCGTGAACAGCGTGAGGCCTGACAGGAATATGCGCCGGTGGCCGAGCAGGTCGCCGAGCCGGGCGCCGCTGACGAGAAGCACCGCGTAGGTGATGGTGTAGCCGGCGATCACGAGCTGCAGCCCGGCACCAGATGCCCCCAGCCCGGCATGGATCGAGGGCGCCGCGACGTTGACCACGGAGGCGTCGAGGACGGCCATGAACTGGCCGGCCAGGACGATGGCGAGGATGGCCGCGGGTCGCATGGCGCGCGAACCAGCGTCGGAGCGCCGGCGAGGCGCATGCCGTCCGGCCAGCCGCCAGCCGGACGGCCGGGTATCGAGACCTTCTGGCTCTGGCGGGAACGCTGGCTCGGGCCGGGAGGTCGCGCCGCGGGACGCGGCGGAGGTGTGAGTCATAGGTACAGCCTGCGGTACGGCTGAACCTGTTACCGAGAGCCTGCTTATCCTGGTACTAACGCTACCTGGCGGGGGCGCCGGGAACAGGCGAGGATGGGGAACATGAGCGTCGCGACAACCGCTGGCGGCACCCGCAGGGCCGAGCTTGCCGCGTTTCTGCGCAGCCGCAGGGAGCGAATCACGCCCGAGGACGTAGGGCTGCCGCCTGGCATCCGGCGCAGGACGACTGGCCTGCGCCGCGAGGAGGTCGCCATGCTCGCCGGCGTAGGGGTCACCTGGTACACGTGGCTGGAGCAGGGCCGCCCGATCAACGCGAGCACGCAGGTGCTCGACGCCGTGGCGCGCACGCTCAAGCTCGATCAGCCCGAGCGGGAGCACCTGTACCGGCTGGCCGACGTACCCGAGGCCGCGGTTGCGGCCGAGCGCGCGGCCCAGATCGCGCAGGTCGCCCCGGAGCTGCAGAGCATCCTGGACGGCCTGGCGACGCTGCCCGCCAGCATCATGAACGAGCGCTTTGACCTGCTGGCCTGGAACCAGGCCTACGCGGCCTTGTTCCCCGGCGTCGTGCGGCAGCCCGTGTGCGAGCGGAACACGCTGTGGCTGTCGTTCACCTATCCGTCGTGCTGCCATCCGTACCTGAACCGCGACGAACAGCTCGGCATGCTCGTGGCTCAGCTGCGCGGCGCGTACGGCAGGCACGTCGGAGAACCCGCGTGGACCAAGTTCGTTCGCAGGCTGCAGGCGGCGAGCCCGGAGTTCGGCAAGCTCTGGGCGCAGCACGAGGTCGCGAGCCCGACCACATATCTGAAAATCTTCCGGCACCCGGCGCACGATCAGCTCGTGATGACCACGACCTCGCTCGGCATCCTCGCCGCGCCGGGCACCAGGATGGTGGTCTACACCCCTGCCGACGACGCCACCTGCGCGGCCGTCGCCAGCCTGATCGCCGGGGAGGGCGCGGACGAGAAGTACCCGTGCTGGACCGAGCACCGCGGCGAGCAGGATGTCACCGCGCCCGCGCTGGCGGCCCGGTAAGCGCCGGCGGCCCGCGCTGGCCTACCCTGAGCGGCATGGCCACTGACGCTGTGCAGCCCGAGGCCAGCAGCCAGCCCGACGGGTCCGCTGACGAGCCTATAGACATCCACACCACCGCGGGCAAAGTCGCCGACCTGGAGAACCGCCGCAATGAGGCGATCCACGCCGGCTCG
This sequence comes from Streptosporangiaceae bacterium, assembly GCA_036273575.1. Classification (GTDB taxonomy): domain Bacteria; phylum Actinomycetota; class Actinomycetes; order Streptosporangiales; family Streptosporangiaceae; genus Chersky-822. Next base: position 9,867 of record DASUHI010000104.1, read on the forward strand.
CAGCGCGCGGTCGAGCGGCAGCACGCTAAGGGCAAGATGACCGCGCGCGAGCGGATCGGCCACCTGCTCGACCCCGGATCCTTCACCGAGTTCGACGAGCTGGCCAGGCACCGGGCGCATGATTTCGGGATGGCGCAGACCAGGCCGTACGGCGACGGGGTCGTGACCGGCTTCGGCACCGTCGACGGCCGGCAGGTGTGCGTGTTCAGCCAGGACTTCACCGTCTTCGGCGGCTCACTCGGCGAGGTGTTCGGCGAGAAGATCGTCAAGGTAATGGACCACGCGCTGAAGGTCGGTTGCCCGGTCATCGGCATCAACGACAGCGGCGGCGCGCGGATCCAGGAGGGCGTGGTCGCGCTCGGCCTGTACGCCGAGATCTTCTACCGCAACGTGATGGCATCCGGGGTGATCCCGCAGATCTCGCTGATCATGGGACCGTGCGCGGGCGGTGCCGTCTACTCCCCCGCGATCACCGATTTCACGCTGATGGTGGACCAGATCTCGCACATGTTCATCACGGGCCCCGACGTGATCAAGACGGTGACCGGCGAGGAGGTCAGCTTCGAGGACCTCGGCGGCGCCCACGCGCACAACGTCAAGTCCGGCGTCGCCCACTACCAGGCATCCGACGAGCTCGACTGCCTGGAGTTCGCCCGCGAGCTACTGTCCTACCTGCCGTCGAACAACCTCGAGGAACCGCCCGTGCTGCCGCCCGCGCTGGGGCCCGAGGAGATCTGCGAGATGACGGACTCCGACGCGGAGCTCGACACGCTGATCCCCGACTCGGCGAACCAGCCCTACGACATGCACGCGGTCATCGAGCACGTGCTCGACGACGGCGAGTTCTGCGAGATCCACGCCGAGTTCGCGAAGAACATCGTCTGCGGCTTCGGCCGGGTGGAAGGCGCTCCGGTCGGCGTCGTGGCCAACCAGCCGATGCACTTCGCCGGCTGCCTGGACATCGACGCGTCGGAGAAGGCGGCCAGGTTCGTACGCACCTGCGACGCTTTCGGCGTCCCCGTGCTGACGTTCGTCGACGTGCCGGGGTTCCTGCCGGGCACCGATCAGGAGTGGGGCGGGATCATCAGGCGCGGCGCCAAGCTGATCTACGCCTACGCGGAGGCGACCGTCCCGAAGATCACGGTGATCACGCGGAAGGCCTACGGCGGCGCGTACGACGTCATGGGCTCCAAGCACCTCGGCGGCGACGTCAACCTGGCGTGGCCGACCGCGCACGTCGCCGTCATGGGGGCGCAGGGCGCGGTGAACATCTTGTACCGGCGGGAGCTGGCCGCCGCGTCCGGTGAGCAGGAGCTCGCGGAGATCAGGGACGCGCGGGCGACCGAGTACGAGGACACGCTCGCGAACCCTTACATCGCGGCCGAACGCGGCTACCTCGACGCCGTGATCAGGCCGGCCGAGACCCGTCCCGCCGTGATCAAGGCGCTGCGCTCGCTGCGGACGAAACGGCAGACGCTGCCCCCGAAGAAGCACGGCAACATCCCGCTCTAGCGCCTGGGCGCAGCAGAAACCGGAAAATCGGTGAGTGGCCGACGAATGGTCCTCGCGCCGCGACACTCTGGCCAGGGCCGACTAGAGTCGAAGGGACATGACTGACTCCGAAGCAGCGCTCCCACTGCTCTCCCGGTACGCGATCATGGTCGATGTCGGGTACATCTACGCGTCCGCGGGCGAGCTGCTCTTCAGCGCCTCTTCGAGGCGCGAGTACCGGGTGGACGCGGACCGGCTGATCTCGGCCCTGATCAGGCAGGCCGACGATCAGATCAGGGGTCAGTTGCTGAGGGTCTATTGGTACGACGCGGCCAGGGACCGGGTCCCGACGTTCGACCAGCGAGTCATCGCCCAGATGCCGCTCGTCAAGCTGCGCCTCGGCAACCTGAACGCGCGCGGTCAGCAAAAGGGCGTCGACGCGCAGATCAGGGCCGACATGGAGGCGCTGGCCAGGCACCGCGCGATCACCGACGCGATCCTCGTCGCGGGCGACGAGGACATGGTGCCCGCGGTGGAGGCGGCGCAGGCGTTCGGGGTCAGGGTCCACCTGTGGGGCGTCGAGCCGCCGTACGGCACCAACCAGGCGGAGCGCCTCGTCTGGGAGTCCGACACCGTCGAGGTGCTCGAGCGCGCGTTCATGGAGCCGTACTTCGCGCCACAGCCCACCGCCGAAGCGGCCCAGGCGTCCGGCCACGGGGCGCTGCCGCCCAGGTCGGACACGGCCACGACCGTGCCGGGCATCACGGTCGGGCACATCACGGCACCGTCGCCCGCGCAGCTGTTCGGCGACAAGAACCCGTTCCGCGCCCACGGCAAGTCCAACTCCGGCGTGCACGTGAACGCCGCGCATCTCGCCGCGGCCAGGCTGGGCCCGTCGCGCGAGCGGGTCGAGGAGGCCGGCGAGCACGTCGCGCAGAAGTGGATCCTGACGCGAGGCGAGGACAACATCAGGGACCTGCTGCCCGGCCCGATCCTGCCGCCAGTCATCGACAAGGAACTGCTCGTGGACGCCGAGAAGGAACTCGGCCTGTCGTTGCGCTCCTACCAGGAGGCGCGCGAATGGCTGAGGGACGCGTTCTGGGCACGCGTGCACCGCCAGTTCGGGGTCGGCGTCGGCAAGTCCAGGGGCTGACTTCCGATGCCGAACAAAGCGCCCGGCGCGCTCCCGCCCCGCCAGCCGGATCCCGCCGCGCCGCACAACCTGGGGCCGCACAGCCCCGCGCCCGACACCACCGCCGCCAGCAACTCCACTACCGACGCCGCCACCGGTACGCGTCCGTTCATCTCCGTCGTGCGCGGCCAGCCGACCGAGGCCGAACTCGCCGCCGTCGTCACTGTTCTCGCCGCCCGCGCAGCCGCAGCGGCTGCCGTGCCCGCACCAGAGCGTGCGTCCCGTTCCTCCTGGTCAGACGCGTCGCGGCTGATGCGGGAACCTGTCGTGCCAGGCCAGGGCGCCTGGCGCAGGAGCGCTCTTCCGCGCTAGCCGGCGCCTGCGCTCAGCCCGAGCACCCACGGCAGGTGCGCGAGCCTCCCCCGCAACTGCTCGTCCGCCGTGTAGAACTCCGTGCCGAGCCGCTCCGCGAGCGCGACGTACACCATGTCGTAGACCGGCCAGTTGTCATACCGCCGCGCCAGCTCGAACGCCCGCTCCCAGTCCTCCTGGGTGTCGGCGCTGACGACCGGGATCGCGGCCAGAGCCGCGAACGCCCCGTCGGCGGCTTCGCCGTCCCACCGGCCGCGGCGAATGCCGGTCAGCAACGCGTTCGAGGACTCAAGCCAGACCAGCGCCGGAGCGAGTATCTCGAAGCGCTCCGCGGCCAGGCCAGCGATCAGACGCTCGGCCGGACCGCCGACGGCAACATCCGGCGCTACCAAGTCGATAATGACATTCGCATCAACGACGGGCACGCCGGTCCTCGATGATCAGATCGGCCGCGCTCACGCCCGGCGTCGCCTTGACCTTCAGGCCCGCCTTCCACTTTGCGGTTTCTTCCAGCCAGTCGAGCATGCTCTGATTGGGCGCTGCGTGCTTGGCGGCACCCGTGTCCACGTCCACCATCACCTGCGCCAGATGCCCGACATCGATGCGATAACTCGTCCCGCGCTTGACCGCGGGGAGTCGGCCGGACCAGATCCAGCGCCTGATCGTCTCTTCTGACCGGCCAGCACGTTTGGCCGCCTGTCTGACGGTCAGTTTCTGCGCCGCAACCATGGTCTGATACTACAACATCTACTACTACAACATCGATCGGCGTCAACCCTTTTCGCCGCACACCCCGCTCGTCGCAACCACTGCTGCTCACCTAGACTCTGCGCAGCCGGAAGGAGCCGTTTTCGTGCGCAAGGTCCTCGTCGCAAACCGGGCCGAGATCGCCGTCCGCATCGCGCGCGCTTGCCGGGACGCCGGGCTGGCCAGCGTCGCGGTGTACGCCGAGCCCGACCTGGACTCGCTGCACGTGCAGGCCGCCGATGAGGCCTACGCGCTCGGCGGCGCCACCCCCGCGGACAGCTACCTGGACATCGCCAAGATCCTCAAGGCCGCGGCCGAGTCAGGCGCCGACGCCGTGCACCCCGGGTACGGGTTCCTCGCAGAGAACGCGCAGTTCGCCACCGAGGTCATCGCCGCGGGGCTGACCTGGATCGGGCCGCCCCCCGCTGCGATCGAGGCGCTCGGCGACAAGACCTCGGCGCGGATGATCGCGCGGCGCGTCGGCGCGCCGCTGGCGCCGGGCACCGACGGGCCGGTATCCGCACCAGCCGAGGTCGTCACGTTCGCCGACGAGCATGGCCTGCCGATCGCGATCAAGGCAGCGTACGGCGGCGGCGGCCGCGGCCTGAAGGTCGCGCGCACGCACGAGGAAATCGAGGCGCAGTACGAGTCCGCGGTCCGGGAAGCGGTCGCGGCGTTCGGCAGGGGCGAATGCTTCGTCGAGCGCTACCTGGACCGGCCGCGGCACGTCGAGACCCAGTGCCTGGCCGACACCCACGGCAACATCGTCGTGGTGTCCACCAGGGACTGCTCCCTGCAGCGGCGCCACCAGAAGCTCATCGAGGAGGCGCCCGCTCCGTTCCTGTCCGCGGAGCAGGAGGCCGTGCTGCGCGAGTCCTCGAAGGCGATCCTGCGCGAGGCCGGCTACGTGGGCGCGGGTACGTGCGAGTTCCTGGTCGGGCAGGACGGCACGGTCTCGTTCCTCGAAGTGAACACCAGGCTGCAGGTCGAGCACCCGGTGACGGAGGAAGTCAGCGGCATCGACCTGGTGCTGGAGATGTTCAAGATCGCTGACCGGCAGGCACTGTCCTTCGACGATCCTGACCTGCGCGGGCACTCCATCGAGTTCCGGATCAACGCCGAGGACCCTGGACTCAACTTCCTGCCGGCGCCAGGCACGCTCACCGCCTGGGGGCCGCCGTCGGGCCCCGGGGTTCGGCTCGACGCCGGCTACACGGAGGGGATGACGATCCCCCAGGTCTTCGACTCGCTGATCGCCAAGCTGATCGTCACCGGCTCCGACCGGCCGCAGGCGCTGGCGCGAGCCAGGCGCGCGCTCGCCGAGTTCGAGGTCGGCGGGATGCCGACCGTGCTGCCGTTCCACCGCGCCGTGGTCGAGGACCCCGCGTTCACGAACTCGCCTTTCTCGGTGCACACGAGGTGGATCGAGACCGAGTTCGACGGCAAGCTGCAGCCGTATGCCGGCGAGGCCGGCGCGCACGGGGACGCCGCCGACCCGCCGGGCCGTGAGCGGATCGTCGTCGAGGTCGGCGGCAAGCGGCTGGAGGTCGTGCTGCCTGCTGGCCTCGGAGCGGGCGCGGCCGGCGGAATCGCTGGTCACGGGCAAGCGGGAGCGGCGCGCGCCAGGCCAGGCAGGCGGTCAGGCCGCGGGCGGGGGCATGGCGGACCGGCAGCGGGCGGTGACGGCCTGGTCAGCCCCATGCAGGGCACGATCGTCAAGATCGTCGCGCCGGACGGCCAGCAGGTCGCCGCCGGCGAAGCGGTCGTGGTCCTCGAGGCCATGAAGATGGAACAGCCGCTGACCGCGCACAAGGACGGGACGGTCCGCGAGCTGACCGTCGAGGTGGGCCAGACGGTCTCCGCCGGCCAGGTGATCTGCCGCCTGGCGGACTGAACCGTGGCCAGGCTGCCCGGTGACCCGGGACCTGTCCGCTGGCTGGCCTTCGCGCTGGGGTTCCGGCTTCCGGAGGACAACGTCGACTGGGTCAAGCACGAGCTGACCGACGCGGGCTGGCGGCTGCGGACCGTCGTCAGGCACCTGGCGATCATCCTGCCGGTCTGCGTCATCGTAGCCGTGGTGCTGCTGACGCTCGTGCCCGCGCCGTTCTGGCTGGCCGCCATGATGGTCGGCCTGATCCTGGCCGGGAGCATCTTCAGCGTGGCCGCCTACGCCGACGACATCAGGACGGCGCGGCTGCGCCAGCACGGCCTCGAGCCCCCCGACGATCCCGACCTCGGCCACCCCGCGCACTAGCCTGGCGCGGCAGGGCGCGGCCGCGCAGCGGCGCCGAGGGCCGGGTGGCCGGTTGGCCGCGTATCGGTGTGACACCCATCGCAGCTGCGTGTTATGGGTGTCCCACCCATCCCACGCCTGAGCGCAGTCCGCCGCCCCTGACGTGGCTCGCCAGCGGCGCTCCGCGGGGACGCCGGCCGGTACCTACCTGGGCTCCACCGGCTGCATGAGCTGGCGCGCCGCCTCGGTGATGCTGCCGGTCAGCGACGGGTAGACGGCGAACGTGTGGGCGATCTCGTCGACCGTGAGGTGCTGCTCGACCGCGAGGGAGACGGCGAGTATCAGCTCGCTCGCCTGCGGCGCGACGATGACACCGCCGAGCACGATCCCGGAATTGCGCCTGGTGAACAGCTTCACGAAGCCGTCGCTGAAACCGTCCATCTTCGCCCTGGCGTTGGTGGCGAGCGGCAGCTTCACGACCCTGGCCTGCACTCTGCCAGAGTCCACGTCCTGCTGGCTCGCACCGACGGTCGCGATCTCAGGGTCCGTGAAGATGGTCGCCGCGACGTGCGCGAGCCTCAGCGGCTGAACGGCCTCACCGAGCGCGTGCCACATCGCGATCCTGCCCTGCATGGCGGCGACCGAGGCCAGCATCCAGACGCCTGTGCAGTCCCCGGCCGCGTAGATGCCGGGTGCCGACGTCCGTGACACCCGGTCGACGGTGATGAACCCGCGCTCGTCGACCTCCACGCCGGCCTCCGCCAGACCGAGGCCCGTCGTCGATGGGACCATGCCGATTGTTAGCAGGCAGTGCGAGCCGGTCACGACCGTGCCGTCCTGCAGGACGACCTCGACGCCGTGCGCCGTTCGCTTCGCAGCCATCGCGCGCGACCTGCCCAGCACCTTCATGCCTCGCCGTCTGAACACGTCCTCGACAACCATGGCGGCGTCGGTGTCCTCGTTGGGCAGCACGTGCTCGCGCGACGAAACGAGCGTCACCTGAGAACCCATCGCCTGATAGGCGCTGGCGAACTCGGCGCCGGTGACGCCGGAACCCACGACGACCAACTCGCTGGGCAGGTCGGGCAGGTCGTAGATCTGCCGGCACGTCAGCAGGCGCTGGCCGTCGGGCACCGCGCCAGGCAACTCGCGCGGGTGCGCGCCGGCCGCGATCAGCACGGTGTCGGCCCTGATCTCCTCGTCCCCGACCGCCACCACGCCAGGCCTCGCGAGCCTGCCCCGGCCGTTGATCACCCGGACGCCCTCGCGGGACAGGCGCATCCCCACGTCGGCGGACTGAGCCTGCGCGAGGCGCCTGATCCGCGCGTAGACCCGCGGCGCGTCGGCGAGCGCGTGAGACACCGAAGCCGGCGACAGCGACCCCGACGCCGGCGCCCGTCCCGACCGGGCGGCATCGTCGGGGACGTCATGGTCGAACCTGATCCCAAGGTCCCGCGTGCCTTCCATGGCGGCCATCAGGTTCGACGTGGCGATCAGCGTCTTCGACGGCACGCAGTCGGTTAGCACGCACGACCCGCCAAGGCCGTGCTCCTCGATCACCGTCACGTTCGCGCCAAGCTGGGCCGCGACCAGCGCAGCCTCATACCCGCCTGGTCCGCCGCCGATGATCACCATGTGCGAATGCGGCTGGCTCACGATGCTTCATTCTGTCTCATCGCGCTGGACGGCCGGTCAGCAGCCTCGATCAGCCCGACCTGCGAGGCCAACCTCCCTCCCAGGGCAGTCGCCGGCTCGTACCCTAAGGAACCGTGGCGTTGTACGCGGCCTACGGCAGCAATATGGACCCGGCTCAGATGGCCGAGCGCTGTCCGCACTCACCCCAGGCGGGCACCGGCTGGCTTGACGGCTGGCGCCTCACGTTCGGCGGCGAGGACCTGGGCTGGGAGGGCGCGCTCGCCACCGTCGTTGAGGAGCAGGACGCGCGGGTCTTTGTCGTGCTCTACGAGGTATCAGAGACCGACGAGGAGGCGCTCGACCGCTGGGACGGAGCCACCCTCGGCTACTACAGCAAGCTGCGGGTCAGGGTCGCGACCCTGGACGGAGACGTCCTGGCCTGGCTGTACGTGCTCAACGACTATGAGGGCGGCCTCCCCGCGGCCAGGTACCTGGGGATCATGGCTGACGCCGCCGAGGCGGCGGGCGCGCCAGCCGACTACGTCGCGGGGCTGCGCGCGAGGCCCTGCTCGTCGCTCGGCAGCTGACCGCGGGCCTGGCAGTCTTATTCGCTTAACAGGACGTCCGGGGCGCGAGTCGCCTGCTACCGGCGAGCGGCGCGGGCGCGCCGGCTCGCCGCGATCAGCCCACCAGCATCGTGATGGCGAACGCGATCCCAGGCACCAGGAACGCCGCGAGCGCGGGCCACGACCAGGTCGCGGTGACCACCTGACCGTAACCGTTCCCGTCGCCCGCCGCCGGGCCAGTGCCGGCCGCGCCAATGCCGGCCGCATCAGGATCAACGGCAGTCCCGGAGCCTGACCCGTTCTTGCTGGCGCCGTTGAGGTTCGGGCTGGCCAGCCCGGCGTCGCTGAACCTGGCGTCTCCCAGGCCTGCCTCGCCAAGCCGGCCGTCGTCCTGGCCGGCTCCCGTCCCGGCCCTGGCTTCCTCTGACAGCTTGGCCATCTCCCTGGCCATGACCTCCGTCTGGGTCATCTTGACGAGCTCTTTGGCCTGGCCAGGCAGCTGGCCGTAGTTCGAGGGCCGGTTGCGCTTACCCTGATCCCACTGCCACCCGTGCAACCTGGCCCGCGCCCTCCCGCGCCGGGCAGAGGACAACGCCCAGCTGTACACCGTCTTGTCTTTCTTCTGTACCGACCTCTTCGGGGCACGGGCGCACTGGATCTCGACGGAGTCCGCGAGGAAGATCCCCCTGACGGCTGCCCACGGGATCGTGAAGCGCCGGAACGGGTTCTGCACGGTCACGCCGCTGTCATCGGCGATCACTCGCGGCCATAGCGTGCACGCGTACACCAGGCCGGTGACCGTCAGCAGCCCGAGCGCGAACTTCAGTGACAGGTAGCTGTGACCCTGGATCACGAGGTCCCCGAGGGCAAAGACGGCGAGCGCCACCCACGCCCACCAGACGACCTGGGGGCCGGTCAGCCGGTAGACCCGCCTGCCGTCGGGCAGCAGGCGTCCAGCCGACAGCGGCACAGCCTTCTTGGCTTGCTCATTCGGTGCGGACACGGTGGCTGACGCTCCGGGATCGGCGAACAGGGCGCCGCGCGCATGACGAGCATGAACTGCGGCTTCGTCTTCCACAATATGCCCGCCTCGGCCGGGAACGCCCCGCCGCTCGGCCCGGATCGCGTTACGGTCAGGCAACCGAGGAGTACCTAGCTAATAACGGACCAGCGAGCGTGACCCCGCCGGCCGCCGGCCGGACCGGCCGGACCTGGCCAACCCGTCCCGCGGCATCGGCCTCGTCGAGCATCGAATCCGCTTGCCTGGTGCCGATCGCCGTCAGCGCCGTCGCGGTCATGACCTTGACGCCGACCGCGATGGCTTGCTCGTCGACGTCGAACAACGGCTGGTGGATGTCGAACTCATCGACCGAGCCACGCGCGCGGGTGCCGAGCCTGAACAGGCTGCCGGGGATCGACTCGAGGTACCACGCGAAGTCCTCGCCGCCCAGGCTCTGCGGGGCCGTAGCGATCGCTTCTGAGCCGAGAACGCGGTCAGCTGCGGCCGCGATCATCTGGGTGCTGACCGCCTCGTTCACGACCGGCGGCACGCTGCGCTCGTAGGTCAGGTTTGCGGTGACGCCGTACGCGCTGGCCACGGCCTCGACCATGTCCTTCATCATCTCCGGCGCGGCATGCCAGGAACTGTCGTCCAGGCACCGGACCGTGCCCTCGACCACGCCGGAGTCAGGGATCGCGTTCGGAGCCGACCCCGCGCTGACCTTGCCCCAGACCAGGCTGAGGCCTGACCGCGCGTCGATGCGGCGCGACAGCGCGGCCGGCAGCTCGGTGATCACCTTGCCGAGCGCGAAGACCAGGTCGGCGGTCAGGTGCGGCCTGGCGGTATGCCCGCCGGGCCCGCTGAGCTGCACTTTCACCTTGTCGCAAGCGGCCGTTATCGGGCCGATCCTGGTGCCGATCTTGCCGACCTCGAGCTTGGGGTCACAGTGCAGCGCGAAGATGTGGTCGACCGAGGAGATTCCGCCTGCCGCCAGCACGTCAAGGGCGCCGCCTGGCACCTCCTCGGCCGGCTGGAAGATCAGCCGCACCTTGCCGGGCAGCGCTCCGGCCGCGGCGGCCCTGGCGAGGAACAGACCGGTTCCGAGCAGCACGGAGGTATGCACGTCGTGCCCGCAGGCATGACAGGCTCCGGCGTTCAGGGACCGGTACGGAACGTTCTTCTCGTCCATGATCGGCAGGGCGTCAATGTCCGCGCGCAAGGCCACAGCCGGCGCGTCATCGCGGCTGCCGCCGATGTCGGCGATCAGGCCCGTGCCCTTCGGCAGGACCGCCGGCTTCAGTCCCGCAGCCTCCAGCCGCAGGGCGATCCGGCGGGTGGTGCGGTGCTCGGCATAGCCGACCTCCGGATGGGCGTGCAGGTCCCTGCGGAACTCGACCAGCTCAGGCTCGTGGTCCGCGAGAAAAGCGTCTAGCTCGCCTACCAGATCACTCTCAGCCATCCGCCCTCTCCTTTGGGGCCCGGATCACGTCAGGAGCGCATCGGGTCACACTGATACCACAAACATCACCAACACCACGGCGCTTCCCTCGCCGCGGGAGCGCGCATGCCCCAGGCCCGGCACACCGCCGCAGCACCGGGTATCTCACCCGGATCCGGAAGGCAAAACGCGTGTCCATCGGTCCTTCTGCTAGCTAGCTAGTCCGCGCACACCGGGCAAAGCCGACGCGACGCGGCGGGAAGTGCTGCTGATCCGCAGCACGCTTACTGGTGAGACGAGCGCTTCCTTTCGCCGCTCAATCCGGCGTCGTCAGCAGGCCCTGGTCCCGTGGCCCGGAACTGGCACTCGTGCCGACGACTGGTGCAACTGCACGACATGGCGCTGGCGGGTGCTCTCGTCGCATCTCGGTAATGAGGTGAGGTGCGACCCGGTATCACTAATCATGGTAGCGCTCGCGACGGCGGATCGCTGACGTTGCCCGATTCTGACCGGACAGCTCCGCACTGGCCGCCCTGCCCTTAAGCCGGCCATTTCGCCTGGTTAGCCGGCGTCGGCAGGCTGATACACGCCCCAGGTGGCACGCAGCGCGTCGCAGACCTCACCGACCGTCGCCCTGGCCGCCAGCGCGGAGCGCAGCGGGTACAGGACGTTCTGCGTGCCCTCCGCTGCCCGCTTCAGCTCGTCCAGCGTGCGCCGCACCTCGGCGGCGTCGCGGGCGGCGCGCAGCGCGGCGAGGCGCTCGGACTGCTGCTGTTCGATCGCGGGGTCGACGCGCAGCGGCTCGTACCGCTCGTCGTCCGCGGTGGCGAACTTGTTCACCCCGACGACCACTCGCTCACCCGCGTCGATCTCCCGCGCAACGCGGTAGGCCGAGCGCTCTATCTCGGCCTTCTGGAAACCGCGCTCGATGGCGGCGACCGCGCCGCCCATGTCCTCGACCTGCCTGATCAGCTCGCTGGCCTCATCCTTGATGTCGGCGGTCAAGGACTCGATCGCATAAGAACCGGCGAGCGGATCGGCGGTCGCGGTCAGGTCTGTCTCGTAGGCGAGCACCTGCTGGGTTCGCAGCGCCAGCCTGGCCGCCTTTTCGCTCGGCAGCGCGATGGCCTCGTCGTAGGAGTTCGTGTGCAGCGACTGCGTACCGCCGAGGACGGCCGCCAGCGCCTGCACGGTCACCCTGGCCATGTTCACCTCGGGCTGCTGCGCGGTGAGCTGGACGCCGGCCGTCTGGGTGTGGAAGCGCAGCATCTGCGAGCGCGGGTCCCGGGCGCCGAACTCATCGGCCATGATGTGCGCCCACAGCCAGCGGGCCGCGCGGAACTTCGCGACCTCCTCGAGCAGCGTGGTCCTGGCCACGAAGAAGAACGAAAGACGCGGCGCGAAATCGTCGACCGCGAGGCCCGCCGCCACCGCGGTGCGCACATACTCCTTGGCGTTGGCCAGCGTGAACGCGATCTCCTGTACCGGCGTCGCGCCGGCCTCCGCCATGTGATAGCCGGATATGGAGATGGTGTTCCAGCGCGGGATCCGCTCGCCGCAGTAGGCGAAGGTGTCCGCGACGAGGCGCAGCGACGGCGCGGGCGGATAGATGTAGGTGCCGCGCGCGATGTACTCCTTGAGGATGTCGTTCTGAATCGTGCCGTTGAGCTTGCCGGGAGAGATTCCCTGATCGGCGGCGACCAGCTCGTAGAGCAGCAGCAGGACCGACGCGGGCGCGTTGATCGTCATCGACGTTGACACCGTGTCCAGCGGGATGCCAGCGAGCAGCGCCTGCATGTCCTCGATCGAGTCGATGGCCACGCCGACCTTGCCGACTTCGCCGCGCGCCTGCTCCGCGTCGGAGTCGTAGCCCATCTGGGTCGGCAGGTCGAAAGCGACGGACAGGCCCGTGGTGCCCGCCGCGATCAGCTGCTGATACCGCCGGTTGGACTCGGCCGCCGTCGAGAAGCCCGCGTACTGACGCATCGTCCACGGCCGGCTGACGTACATGGACGGATGGACGCCGCGCGTGAACGGAAACGTCCCGGGCTCGCCGAGGTCGCGATCCGCGTCGAATTCCTGCAGGGCCTTCGGTCCGTAGACCGGCTCGATCGGCTCGCCGGACTCCGAGATACGCGCCATAGCACAAGATTACGGCGTCGGCGCCCAAGACTCCGCTGAGCGCCTCACCAACCTGACGCCCCTCCGAAAAACCCCGAACGGTCTGTTTTACGCATATACTGTCGAACTTCGTTAACGTCGCCGGCGGATCGAGGTTCGTGATGCACGCGAGCAAGCGGAATGCGGCGGTCGCGGTGGCTGGCACGGTCGCGGTGACGGCAATCATCGGCTCCTTGATCGTCGCTTCGCGGCCCGGTCAGGCCAGCGGCCCAGCCGCCCGTCTCGTGACCGCCTCGGCGAGGGCGACGGTGCCGGCGGGGCACGGCGGGGCGCGTCACCGGCGCCTCGCGCGCGCGGCGCACCCTCGCGAGGTCGGCGGCAAGCGACTTGGGTCGAGTCGCGTCGTGGTGGCGCGGCACGGGCTGCCGCTGCCGCAGGTCCCGGCCTCCGCGTTCGTCGTCGCCGACGCGAAGACCGGCCAGGTGCTCGCGGCGAAGGACGCGCACGGGCTGTACCCGCCTGCCAGCACGCTGAAGGTGCTGACCGCGATCACGATGCTGCCCAGGCTCAAGCCGGACGCCACGATCGTGGCGACGCGCCTGGCGGCCTCGATGGTCCCGAACATCATTGGCGTCATTCCCGGGCACCGGTACAAGGTCGCCGACCTGTTCCGCGCGCTGCTGCTGATCTCCGCCAACGACGCGGCCGTCGCCCTCGCCCAGGCAAGCGGGTCCTTCGCCAAGGGCATCGCGCTCATGAACGCAGAAGCCCACCACCTGCAGGCCTACGACGTCGTCGCCAGGCAGCCCAACGGCCTGCCCGCGGCCGGCCAGGTCGTCTCCGCCTACGACCTCGCCCT
>DASUHI010000105.1:0-4669 GCA_036273575.1 Streptosporangiaceae bacterium
GAGCGCTCGGCATCAGGGACTCCGGCTGCGCCGTGCGGGCCGGTCTCGTGCACTACAACGACGACTCGGACGTGTCCCGTCTGCTGGGGGCGGTCGCCGAACTCGGCTAGGCGGAGGGCGCTATCACACGCGGCCTTGCCGATCCCGTCACATTCCTCGCAGGAATCACACCGGTCACTCAGGCCTCTCAGAGATGCAAGATCAAGTTCGGACCCGTGTATGGGTGCGACACCCATTGCATGCAGAGGTGATGAGTGACCCACCGATGCCGTGAACTCCTCAGCGTCTGGCGGATAGCCCGCCCGGCCGCCGCCTAGCCGGGGCGCAGCCAGCACACCGGACCTGCGGATGGCCGCGTTCTTTATGCTCGAACACATGGCCATTCAACGGATGGACAATGTCGCCATCGTCGTCGACGACCTGGACGCGGCTGTCGCGTTCTTCACCGAGCTCGGCATGGAGCTGGAAGGCAAGGGGCAGGTCGAAGGCATCTTTGCGGACCGCACCGTCGGGCTCGACGGTGTCCGGAGCGAGATCGCGATGATGCGGACGCCGGACGGGCACGGCAAGCTGGAGCTGACCAGGTATCACACCCCTGCCGCGACCAGAGCCGAGCCGGAGAGCCCGCCGCCCAACACGCTGGGGCTGCATCGCGTCATGTTCGCAGTCGACGACATCGACGACACCATCGCCCGCCTGCGCGGCCATGGTGCCGAACTACTCGGTGAGGTGGCGCAGTACGAGAGCATGTTCCTGCTCTGCTATCTCCGCGGTCCCGCGGGCATCATCGTCGCGCTTGCCGAGCAGATCGGCTGAGGTGAGACTGCCGCGCGAGCGCTGATTCAGGAGGGTGAGTAGCGGTAGACGCGGGAGTCGCGCTGCTGGAAACCGAGCCGCTCGTAGAGCTTGCCGGCCGCGACCCGTGCGGGCCTGGTGGTCAAGTCCACGGTGCGGGCGCCCGCCCGGTCGGCGATCTTTATGGCTTCCTCGGTGAGCGCCTGGCCGACTCGCTTGCCGCCGTACTCCTTGCCGCGGGCCGGCTTGTCGACGATGACATCCTCGATCCACGCCCTGACGCCGGTGGGGATCGGGAAGATCACCAACGTCAGCGTGCCGACGATCTCGTCGCCGACCCTTGCGATGAGCAGCGTGTTGGCCTGCGCGGTGGCGATCTCCGTGAGCGCGTCAGCGTCGAGCGCCGGCGCGCTCTTGGAGAGCTGAGGCAACAGCCGTCCGAACGCCTCGACGATCTCGTCCGTGACTTCACGCACCACTTCGATGTCGACGTCCATCGGCGCAATCTATCCGGTTCGCGGGCCCGGCGTCGGCGTCCGGCACGCCAGAGGCGCTGGAAGAGCCAGCGCCGTGCGCGCCAGACAGCTACGAGACGCCCGCCAGCCGCAGCACCGCCGCCACCGCGGCCGCGGCGATGATCACGACCAGGAACGGAGCCCGCAGCAGCAGCGCGACCACGGCCGCGGCGAGGCCTGCCAGGCGCGCGGGGTCGAATACCAGCGCGCTGCCCTTTGCGACCGCCTCGACCGCCACGAGCGCCGCCAGCAGCGCCACGGGGACGAGTTCGGCGAACCGCCGCAGCCACGCCCTGCCGAGGAGTCGCTCGGGGATCGTCAGCCCTGCGAGCTTCAGCGCGTAGCAGCCCGCGCACGTGATCAGCACCGCGATCCACGGGCCGGTCATGAGGCAGGCCGGCTGGCGAGGGTCCCGGCCAGTGCGGCCGCGGCGGCAAGGATGATGGGAGCGCCCGGCGGCAGCAGCGGCGTGGTCGTGATCGCGATCGCCGCGCCGCCGGCGCCGACGAGACGCTCGGTCCGGCCTGAGGCCAGCCTCGGCCAGATCAGCGCCAGGAACGCGGCGGGCCCGATGACGTCGAGGCCGAACGACTGCGGCGAGCCCAGGCTGCCAGCGCCCACCGCGCCGGCCAGCGTCGCGGCGTTCCAGGTGAGGTACAGGCTGATGAACGTGGCGCGGAACCCCGCTCGCGCCGCCGCACGGTCGGGCTGAGCGAGCGCGAGCGCGGTCGACTCGTCCGTCACGCCCTGGGCCAGCAGAACTCTCGAAGTCCCCTTCACCTGCAGCAGCCCTGCGAGCCGCAGGCTATACAGCGTGTTCCTGCTGCCCAGCAGGATGGCGCCGGCCGCGCCCGCGAGCAGGCTGCCTCCTGCCGCGATCGTTCCCGCGAGCGCGAACTGAGACGCTCCGGTGTAGGCCAGCAGGCTGAGCACGCACGTCTGCCACACCGACAGCCCTGAGCTGACGGCGGCGGCGCCGAACGCCAGCCCGGACACGCCGACCGCGAGGCCAAGCAGGGTACCGTCGCGCACGGGACGGGCATCGCTCATGCGTTTGAGAGTATGTCGCTGATGGTGCGAGATCGGCCGTGCAAGTTGGAACAGGGTGGACATGAGGGACTTGTGATGGAAAAGGCTCTTGTGCTGGGTGGCGGCGGCGTCACGGGCATCGCCTGGGAAATCGGCCTGCTGGCCGGGCTGGCCCAGCACGGCGTCGACCTGACCGACGCCGACCTGGTGGTCGGTACGTCGGCTGGTTCCGTCGTCGGCGTGGACGTCCGGTCAGGAACCAGTCTGCCCGAGCTGTACCAGGTGCAGACGCAGCCGCCTGGCGACAAGGAGATCTACGCCAGAATGGGCCTCGGCGTGATGGTGAAGTTCGTGCGGACCATGCTCTTCTCGAGGAAGCCGGAGGTGGCGCGCGTGCGGATCGGGGCGATGGCGCTCCGTGCGAAGACCGAGTCCGAGCAAGTTAGGCGGCGCGTCATCGAGTCCAGGCTGCCGACACTCGACTGGCCGCCGGGCAGGCTGCAGATCACCGCCGTGGACGCGTTCACCGGCGAGCTCAAGGTGTTCGACGCGGCCAGCGGCGCGCGGCTGCTCGACGCCGTGGGCGCGAGCTGCGCGGTGCCCGGCATCTGGCCGCCCGTCACCATCAACGGCCGGCGCTACGTCGACGGCGGGACCCAGTCAGCGGCCAACGCCGACCTGGCCGCCGGGTACGACCGTGTGATCATCATCGCGCCGCTGGCCTCCGGGTTCGGCGCGATGGCCAGCCCCGTCCAGCAGGCGCGCGCGCTGAGCGAGGCGGGCGCGCGCGTCGCCGTGATCAAGCCTGACAAGGCTGCGCTGCGCGCGATCGGCAAGAACGTGCTCGATCCCGCCCGCCGGCCGGCCGCCGCCCTGGCCGGGTACGCTCAGGCCGGCTCGGTGACAGACCAGGCCGAGCGCGTCTGGTCTGCCTAGCGGGGCTCGCAGGGCTGGCGCAGCCCGCACGGCATGGAAAGAGCCGGGCCCGGCGGGAGGTCGGGCCCGGCTCAGCTTGCGGTACGCCGGTTAGACGGCGTATTCGAGCAGCGGCTGCGCGCGGCTCGGGTGGCGGAGCTTGGACAGCGATTGCTTCTCCAGCTGCCTGATCCGCTCCCTGGTCAGGCCCAGCGCCTTGCCGATCTCGTCCAGCGTGTGCGGGTTGCCGTCGTACAGGCCGAACCGCATCGCCATGATCGTCGCCTCGCGCGGCGTCAGCGCGTTAAGCGCGTGCCGCAGCTGGTCGGCCATCAGCTGGCGGTCGACCAGTTCCGAGGCTTCCGGCGCGTCGACGTCCTCGATCAGGTCGCCGATGCTGGTCTCCCCATCCTCGCCGATCGTGGAGTCCAGGCTGATCGGCTGCCTGCTGGTGCGCAGCAGCTCCTCGATCTGGTCAGGCGTGCGGTCGAGCTCGACGGCCAGCTCCTCAGGCGTCGGCTCCCGGCCGAGCCGCTGGTGCATGTCCCGCTCAACCCTGCTGAGCTTGCTCAGCATCTCCAGCACGTGCACCGGCAGCCTGATCGTCCTGGCCGAGTCTGCGAAGCCGCGCTGGATCGCCTGCCTGATCCACCACATGGCATACGTCGAGAACTTGTAGCCCTTGGTGTAGTCGAACTTCTCGACCGCCCTGATCAGGCCCAGGTTGCCTTCCTGGACGACGTCGAGCAAAGACAGACCACGGTCGCTGTACTTCTTCGCCACCGACACGACAAGCCGCAGGTTCGCCTCGAGCATGTGCGCCTTGGCCCGGCGGCCGTCGGCGGCCACGGCGTCGAGCTCGGCGACGAGCTCGTCGCTCAGGTCGTCCTCGGTTTCCAGCTTGTGCTCGGCGTACAGGCCAGCCTCGATCCGCTTCGCGAGGTCAACCTCCTGCTCGGCCGTGAGCAGGCCGGTACGGCCGATCGACTTCAGGTACGTGTGCACAGAATCGCCCATGACCGAGGTCTGGTCGTCCAGGTCGGCCTCGGCCGAGCTGTCGTCGTCTGCGATCACGGCCGTCAGCTCCGCGCCCGCCTTGCGGCGGTCCTTGCGCCCGCGCTGGCGGCCTGGCCGGCTGACCGGCTCGGGGCCGCCCTCAGGAGCAGCGTCCTCGATGTCGTCGAGCATGTCGGGATCATCAGGTCCTGCCACGGCAAGATCCGGGCCGAGGTCTTCGGCGAGGTCTGACACGGCATGAGTCACTTCAGCAGGCTCCACTTCAGAATTTCCGTCACCGGCAGCGGCCGGCCCAGTACGAACAGCGGCGGCATCACTCGCCTCGTTGCCGAGCTCGACTCCTGCATCGGACAGCTCGCGCAGCAGAGAACGAGCCTCTGCAGGGGTAACGTTCGCCT
>DASUHI010000106.1:0-2134 GCA_036273575.1 Streptosporangiaceae bacterium
AGCATCGGCCGGCCCAGCATCGGCCGGCCCAGCATCGGACGGCCGAGCGGCTGAGGGCCCCGGATCGCTGAGCACCGCAGCGGCCAGCACCGCGGCGGACAGTAGCCCAGCGGACAGCAGCGCTTCGGGCGGCAGCGCAGCGGCCGGGACGGCGGACGCCAACGGCGCGGCCCCAGCCGCGGCCGAGTCCGGCGGCGCGCCGTCGCGGGGCGAGGAGGCGGCCGGTGCCCAGCCGGCGGCCGCATCAGCCGACGGGAACGGCGAGGCGCCGGCACGGCCGGCCGCGGGCGACGCGACCGTCGCGGAATCCGCGGACGCGGACGCCGCGAAGCGCGAGGCATCGCGTCCGGCTACGAGCGAATGAGGGCGCCTGGTCTGATATTCTATGTCGTCGGCGTGTCTGGCTGTGACGCGCGCTGTCGGCGGGCCCGGTTGCCTCGGCGTTCTGGCGAGGTCGCGACTGACGCGGCGGGCTGACCCCCAGGAAGAGAGAGTTCAGTCGTGTACGCGATCGTCCGCTGCGGCGGCAAGCAGAGCAGGGCCTCTGTCGACGACGTCCTGACCGTGGACAAGCTCGCCGGTGAGGTCGGCTCGACCGTGACGCTGCCCGCCGTGCTCGTCGTCGACGGCAAGAAGGTGATCACCGACAGCGCCGAACTGGGCAGCTACGAGGTCACCGCCGAGATCATCGGCCCGGCCAGCGGCCCCAAGATCAACATGATCCACTACAAGAACAAGACCGGTTACCGCCGTCGCCAGGGCCACAGGCAGAAGTACACGCAGGTGAAGATCACCGGCATCGGCCCAGGTAAGGCGGGCACAGCCAAGGCGAAGACGGCCAAGGCGACCGCGAAGAAGGCCTGAGAGGTAACGCTGAGATGGCACACAAGAAGGGCGCCTCGTCCAGCAGGAACGGACGTGACTCGCAGGCCCAGCGCCTTGGCGTGAAGCGGTTCGGCGGCCAGGTCGTCAACGCGGGCGAGATCTTGGTCCGCCAGCGCGGCACGCACTTCCACCCCGGCATCGGCGTAGGCCGCGGCGGTGACGACACCCTGTTCGCGCTCGTAGCGGGCCGGGTCGAGTTCGGCTCCCGGCGAGGCCGGCGCGCGGTCAGCGTGATCCCGGTCGCCGAGACCGCTGCCGCCGACGCCAGCTAGCCAGCCCTGCGCCGCAGGTGGCCCGGCTGCCGGGCGACGTGGGGTGAGAGGGGGCTAGCGTGGCGGAGTTCGCCGATCAGGCGGAGATCAGGATCCAGGCCGGCAACGGCGGCAACGGGTGTGCCTCGATCCACCGCGAGAAGTTCAAGCCGCTCGGCGGCCCGGATGGCGGCAACGGGGGCCGTGGCGGTGACGTCATCTTCCGCGTCGACGCGGGCAGCGCGACGCTGCTGGACTTTCACCGCAGACCGTTGCGCAGGGCAGGGAACGGCAAGCAGGGCGCGGGTTCGAACCGCAACGGCGCGGACGGCGCCGACCTCATCGTCAGCGTCCCTGACGGGACTGTCGTCAAGAACGCGGACGGGGACGTGCTCGCCGACCTGGTCGGCGCGGGCACACGGTTCATCGCTGCCGAGGGCGGCAACGGCGGGCTCGGGAATGCGGCGCTGGCGTCCGCCAAGCGGAAGGCGCCAGGATTCGCGCTGAAGGGCGAGCCAGGGGAGCGCAAGGACCTCGTGCTCGAGCTGAAGACGATCGCCGACGCCGGGCTCGTCGGGTTCCCCAACGCCGGCAAGTCCTCGCTGATCGCGGCGATGTCAGCGGCCAGGCCGAAGATCGCGAACTACCCGTTCACGACGCTGACCCCGCACCTCGGCGTCGTCGAGGCCGGCGACACCCAGTACGTCGTCGCCGACGTGCCAGGGCTGATCCCGGGAGCGAGCCAGGGGCGGGGCCTGGGCCTGGACTTCCTCAGGCACGTCGAGCGCTGCTCGGTGCTCGTGCACGTCATCGACTGCGCCACGCAGGAACCTGGTCGCGACCCGGTCTCCGACCTTGACGTGATCGAGGCCGAGCTCACCGCGTACGACGAGCTGACCGGCGCGGGGCTGGCTGACCGCCCGCGGGTCGTCGTGCTCAACAAGGTCGATGTGCCAGAGGCTCGTGACCTCGCTGAGATTGTCACGCCCGACCTGGAG
>DASUHI010000107.1:0-19664 GCA_036273575.1 Streptosporangiaceae bacterium
ACCGCGAACGGGCCGGTGCGGGTGCCTCGCAGCGTGAACCGGGCCGCCACCCCGGTCCCCGTCGGCCAGGCAGTCCTCCACGGCCACCGTCAGGTCAAGGAAAACGGTGCGGAACATCTGGGTGACGCCAGTTCGGCGAGCCCGGCTGCGGGCACGGCCGTCACCATGGGCCCGGCTGCGGGCACGGCCGTCTCCATGGGCCCGGCTGTGCGCCCTCCTTATCGCCGTCGACGCTCGCCTCATCGCTGGTCATCGCCGTGCCTGGCCCGCCGGGCCTGTGCTTCCGCTTCAGCCTGCACCGGCCGCAGCTGGAACCGCCGCATCCGCCGGCGCATGTAGCCGGGCAGGAACGGCCGCAGCAGCCGTGCCCATCCTGTGGGCCAGACCTCGCCGGTCACCGTGAACAGGGTCCCCTCGGGGACGGCGACGAACCGGTTGCGGAAGCAGGCGTCGTAGCGGCGTTTGACCTCCCACAGGTCAATGTCGTCCGGGCACCGGAGAATCAGCTCGTTGGCGACCGTGCCCTCGACATGGTCGACCTCCAAGGCCAGCCTCGGCCCGTCGCGGCTAACGAGCCGCACCCCGCTGATCGTCGGGAACAGGCCGGGCCAGTTCTGGTATGAGGCGAAAACCGCCGAGACCGTCTCGTTCGGCGCGCGGACCACTGCGGACACCTCGGCCAGCATCGCCTTGCCGCCGCCTCTGCGCCCCGCGCGAGGATCCGGGGCGTGCCGCGTGGAGATGACCTCCCGTAGGCCCAGTTCAGGCATCGCCTTGCCCTTTCATCTCAGAGGCGCACCTCAGTGCCGACGCAAGGACCGCGGTCAGCTCGCCGACGCGTTCATTGAGGAGTGGACAACCTCGCGCCAGCGATGGTCCAGCTCTTGAGCCGGATGCCGGACTTGCGCCCATCCAGGACCCATTCCCCGGCTAGCACCCGCCCTGCAGCAGAGCCTGCCGCGGCGGTGCAGTCATCCGCCCTGACACTGCCTGCATGTCGTCTCCCGAATCTGAGCTGCTACTCGGCAAGCTCGGCAGTCACCGGTGCGGGCGCCTCGGCCGCCGCAAGATGTTCATCACCTCGCTGCTGTTTCGGCCGCCTCCGCGGCCTGCGACCGCGACAGCGAGAGCGAGGCCGGTGCACCAGGTCATGTTCTTGCTTCATGCGTCACGCCCATCCCATCCCAGGCCCGCCGCCAGCAGCCCGGCGCTGCCGCGGGCTTTCCAACTCGAACAGACGCGGCAAGCAGCACGAAGTTGCACAAGACCACCGCGAACACCGGCCGTTCACGCCGCCCGGAACCCTGTCCGGCACTGCCCACCTCTGGGACGCCTACCTGGATCCGCAGGTTGAGGGCACTCCTGTGCATAATGCCCATTCGGTTCTGGACCCGCGCCCGCATGACTCGGCTTGGAGGCGCGCCTAACGAGGCCTCGATGTGCGCCTGATGTCGTATGCCTCGTCACGTCAAGTGACGACAGCGGACTACGCGCACGGTTCGTTTTGAAGTGTGACCATTGCGGTCTGAGCTGCTACGACACGCTCGCAAGGGCCGTTCGGGGGGCGCATGGGGGCGCGAGTTGATCTCGTGCCGCCCTGCCCCGCGTGTCCGCTCGTCAGAGCGCCACGCGCTAATGGCGGACATCCGATTGAGTATTCGAAAAAGCGCCCCCAGCAGGATTCGAACCTGCGCACACGGCTCCGGAGGCCGTTGCTCTATCCCCTGAGCTATGGGGGCTGGCGCATCGGTGACCCGCCGGCAACAGGTGCTCGGCCGGGCCTTCGCAAGGGTACCAGTCATAAGGTTCCAGGGGACACGTGCTCGATCTGCAAGCGTGATGACGGCGTCGCCAGGTAGCCTCACGCCCGTGACACAGGGACTCGGGCGCGTGCTGGTTGTCGATGACGATGAGGTCATCAGGCAGCTGATCGCCGTCAACCTGACCCTTGAGGGCTTTGAGGTCTTTACTGCCGTTGACGGGCAAGACTGCCTGGACCGGGTCGAAGACGTCAAGCCAGACGTGATCACCCTCGACGTGATGATGCCGAGGCTGGACGGCTGGGTCACCGCCACCCAGCTGCGCAGGAACCCGGTCACGGCGGGTATCAAGGTCGTCCTCATCACGGCCCGCGCGCAGGAGGACGACAGGGACCGCGGCAAGCAGGTGGGTGTTGACGCGTACCTGACGAAGCCGTTCGACCCGGCCGAGATGATCCGCGTGGTCCGTGAGCTGGCCGGAGCTCCGAGCAGCGCCTTCGACTAGGACATGGTCCCTGGCGACGTAGGCGCCGAGATCTCCCGCCTGCTGCGGGCCGGCGTGGCGACGGGGGAGTGGCCAGCCCCGGCCGCCAGGATGTCAGCAGCGGGAACCTGGCGACCTGCGCCCGCGACGATCAGCACGGGCGCGGGCAGCTATGCCACCGCGCTGCCGCTCGCGCTCGCGCGGCTCTCCCGCCGTCCGGCGGTGGCGGAGGCCGCGACGCTCGCCGCGGGCCTGCGAAGCCTGCCGTGGATCAGCGCGGCCCGGGTGACCGGCGATGGCTACCTGACCATCACCGTCACGACTGCCCATCTGGCTGCCCTGCCCGCGAGGATCGTGGCCGCCGGCCAGGCCGCGGCGGACAGCGACGCGCTGGCCGGACGCGAGCTGACGGCGCCCGCGCGCCCCGAGCCCGGCGCGGCGGCGAGCTGGCGGCAGGCCTGGCAAGAACAGCGGGACGCGCTGACCGGTCATCTGGCCCGTGCCGCGGGTGCGGAGGTTCTGTTCCTTGATTCGCAACAAAACCTCGCTCCCTCACCGCCCCCGCAAGCCGGCTTGGACCAGGTGCCCGTCAGCGTCGCCGGCGCGGTCGGCTACCACGGCCGCGACGCAGTCCGTTACGCGCTGGCCAGGGCGTCGGCACCGCGCGAGGACCGGGTCATCAGGCAACTCCGCCTGCCGCTCGACCTGGACAACCCGTTTGTCGCGGTCAGGTACGCCCACGCCGACGCCGCATCGGCGCTGCGCTGGGCGGCGGATCTGGGGCTGGCGGAAGACGGTGAGCCCGCTGTCGCCGCGGCCGGGCAGTTCCTGCCTCCCGAACTCGCGCTGCTGGACGCGATGTCCTGGCTACCAGAACGCGTCGCAGCCGCCGCTCGCCGTCGTCGGCCAGCCGAGCTCGCCGCGTATCTTGAGTTCCTCGGTCGAATGTGGCTTGACTGCCGGGAGAGCTGCCCGGCGCTGCCATTTCAGGGGCACGCGGCACCCGCCCCGGAGAACGCCGGGCACAGGGCGGCCAGGCTCGGCCTCGCGGACGCGGCACGCGGCGCTCTCGCCTGCGGGCTCGGCCTGCTCGGCATCGTGGCACCCGCGCGGATGTGACGGACGGCCGCCGGGGCCGCTCGTGGCCGAACCAGGTCTTGTCAGAAACTCCTGGTTAATGTAATTTCGGCCTGATCTTGAATCCCGGCGGGCGGCCCCAGGATTTCCCTGCAAGGCCACGGTTCAAGAATGAGCGAAGCGGGTATCGGATGGCGTGTAAGCCCCCAATGCGTCGACGATCTCGGCGTTGCTCAACCCCCACGAGCCGGGCAGTAACCCATCAGGCAGGCTCTGCCGGCACAGAGCTTTCCGGAGTCCAGTGTGGGCCTCTTCGACGGCATCCCTGGCTGCTGCGCTAGGCGACAGCAGTGCGTGGACGCGGCCCGAGGCCTAGAAGGAATGCTGTGACCGCTGTTGGTGTTAGACTGGGCGAGGCACCAGGCGCTCCGTCCCGGGGCGAGGTGCAAATCCGCATCCCGTCAGGCCAGCCTAGCGACGCGCAGTGGCGGGTTGCTCTCGGTGACATCCATCTGTCGGGAGACATTCGAAGCACCCGCCTGGCTCACGGCCCGCCACGAGCATGCTCGCAAGCGGCGTCAGTGCCCAGGCCAGCACGGAAGATGGCGGATTGCACAATGACCGGCCTGGCCGGTGACGGCTACGGCCAGAGCGGAACCCGCATGGCGCCGGACGGCACGCGGTCGCTCGCTGGTGACCTCATATCCTGGAAGGACCCTTTGTGACCGAAACTACCAATCTGTTCCCTGACTCGGCCGAGCCGCTGTCGAAGAATGACGGGGTCATGTTTGACGTTGCCGGCAGCGCCCAATCCGAGTCCGCAGCGGCGGGGGCTTCCGCGGAACAGACCGGCGCGGTACGCTCCTGGCCTGGCAGCACTCCCTCAGACGACTCGCCTGCGGCAGGCGGTGACGGCAGGAAGTTGTCCGCGATGCGGTTGCCAGATCTGCAGCGACTCGCGCAGTCACTCGGGCTGGCCGGTACCGCCCGGATGCGCAAAGGGCAGCTGATCGCGGCGATCGAGGCAGCGGGCAAGCCCGCTCCCGGCACCGCGAGCGGCGCCGCCTCCCACATCGGGACGGGACCCGGACCCAATCAAAGCGAATCAAACCGAAACTCAGTCATGCGGACCGCGCCTGCGGGAGCCGGCGCGAACCGCCACTTTGAGCAGGACGCCATGGAATCAGAACGATCAGGGCAGCTCAGCATCGTCAGTGCGGACCACGCGAGCCCCGGCGCTGGCGCGCCGGCAGGCCAGGACGCCGGGTCCGCGCCTTCTGTCGCGGGTGGTGAGCGGCGCGCGCCGCAGGCCGCCGAGCCCGGTGCTGGTCTTGCGGGCAGTGCGCCGGCGGGCAGCCCGGTGAGCGGGGAGACGGCCAACGGCGCCGACATCCGGCGCCAAGAGCCGGCGGCAAGCGGCGAGGCCAGCGGGCAGGCTGCCGGAGCTGTCCGGGAGGCGCCGAGCCAGGATGGCGCGCCCGACGGGGGCGGCCAGGACGGCGACTCCGGCCCAGCGCGGCGCGGCGACGGCGGATCTCGCCGCGACGGCCAGCGCAGCGACCGCCGGGGCCGCAACGGCCGGCGGGATGACCAGGGCCGGTCTGGCGACGCCGGCGACCAGGTGCGTGAGTCGGGCCGCGACGGCAACGGACGTGACGGCAGTGCTGGCCGTGACGGTGCTGGCCGCGATGGTGGAGGCGGCCGCGACGACGACCGCGACGGCCAGAGCCGGCGCAGCAGGGACCGCGACCGGTTCCGCAACCGCAACCAGGGCACGAACCGGCGCCGCGAGCGCGGCGGCGGTGACTCCGAGCCTGTGATCACCGAGGACGACGTGCTGATCCCGATTGCCGGGATCCTGGACGTGCTCGACAACTACGGCTTCGTGCGCACGACGGGTTACCTGCCTGGCGCCAACGACGTCTACGTCTCGCTGTCCCAGGTCCGCAGGCACGGCCTGCGCAAGGGCGACGTCATCGAGGGGGCCATCAGGCAGCCTCGTGAGGGTGAGCGCAGGGAGAAGTTCAACGCCCTGGTCCGCCTGGACAAGATCAACGGGCTGGACCCGCAAGAGTCCCTGAACCGTGCCGACTTCTCCAAGCTCGTCCCGCTCTACCCGCAGGAGCGGCTCCGCCTGGAGACGGATCCGAGCATCATGACCACCAGGATCATCGACCTGGTCGCCCCGATCGGCAAGGGCCAGCGCGGCCTGATCGTCTCGCCGTCAAAGGCAGGCAAGACGCTGATCCTGCAGGCGATCGCGAACGCGATCACCAAGAACAACCCGGAGTGCCACCTCATGGTCGTCCTGGTGGACGAGCGCCCTGAGGAAGTCACCGACATGCAGCGCTCGGTTAAGGGCGAGGTTATTTACTCGACTTTCGACCGGCCGTCCGAGGACCACACGATGGTCGCCGAGCTCGCAATCGAGCGGGCCAAGCGACTGGCCGAGATGGGCCACGACGTCGTGGTTCTGCTGGACTCGATCACCAGGCTGGGCCGGGCGTACAACCTGTCGGCGCCGGCCAGCGGCCGGATCATGTCAGGCGGCGTGGACTCAACGGCGCTGTACCCGCCGAAGCGATTCTTCGGCGCCGCCCGCAACATCGAGCACGGCGGCTCGATCACGATCCTCGCGACCGCGCTGATCGAGACCGGCTCGCGTGCCGACGAGGTCATCTTCGAGGAGTTCAAGGGAACCGGCAACATGGAGGTCAGGCTCCGCCGCGAGCTGGCAGAGAAGCGGATCTTCCCGGCGATCGATGTGGACGCGTCGAGTACCCGCAAGGAAGAGTTGCTGATGACGCCCGAGGAGCTCAAGATCGTCTGGCAGCTGCGCCGGGTGCTGCACGCGCTCGAGCCGCAGCAGGCGCTCGAGGTCCTCATGGAGAGGATGAAGGAGACCAAGAGCAACGCCGAGTTCCTGCTGCACGTGCAGAAGACGACGGTGGCTTCCTAGCTCACTCATCCGCCGCCGGCCTGCTGGCCAGCGGGAATCTGCGGGCCTGCCAGCCCGTTGAAGCTGTGGCACACTGGTGTGCCGACGAGCGCGGTACCGGTTCACGCCCCGCAGCACGCGCGCTGCGCGGCGACCCGGCGACCGCCAGAACCAGGAGAGAACATGAAGCGCGACATTCACCCGGACTACGTGGTGACGCAGGTGACCTGCACCTGCGGAAACACGTTTACAACCAGGAGCACGGCGAAGAACGGCCAGATTCATGCCGACGTCTGCTCCAACTGCCACCCGTTTTACACGGGCAAGCAGAAGATCCTCGACACCGGCGGCCGCGTCGCCAGGTTCGAGCGCCGGTTCGGCAAGCAGGGCAAGTAGCTCGGCTAGCCCGAGCATTCCGCCGGCCTGGCCGGCCAGCAGATTGCGAGCCCGGACGTTCGTGGGGGGTTCCAGGGGGTCGTCCGCCTGGGCCAGCACGGCGGTCTGGGCTCGCTCCCATGTTCCGAGGAGGTAAGCGATGCTTGAGCGGCTTGCCGACCTCGCCGCCGAACACGCGCAGCTCGAGCACGACCTCGCGGACCCGGCGGTACACGCCGACCAGGACAAGGCGAGGGCGCTGGGCAGGCGCTACAGCGAGCTCACCCCGATCGTGCAGGCGTACTCGCAGTGGCGTCACGTGACCGACGACGAGGCCGCGGCGCTGGAACTGGCCAGCGAGGACGCCTCGTTCGCGGAGGAGGCCGCGCAGCTCGCCACCCGCAAGGCCGAGCTCGAGCAGCGGCTCGAGCATCTGCTCGTCCCGCGTGACGCCCTGGATGGCAAGGACGTGATCCTGGAGATCAAGGCGGGAGAGGGCGGCGAGGAGTCTGCTTTGTTCGCCGCCGACCTGCTGCGGATGTACCTGCGCTACGCCGAGCGGCAGGGCTGGAAGACTGAGATCCTCGACGCGACCGGTACGGGCCTCGGCGGCTACAAGGACGTGACCGTTGCGGTCAAGGCGGCCGGGCGCGGCAGCCTGGCCGGGACGCCGGACGGTGCCTGGTCCCTCCTGAAGTACGAGGGCGGCGTGCACCGCGTGCAGCGCGTTCCCGTCACCGAGTCTCAGGGCAGGATCCACACGTCGGCGGCCGGGGTGATGGTGATGCCAGAGGCTGACCCGGTCGAGATCAGCATCGACCAGAACGACCTGCGGATCGACGTGTTCAGGTCGTCGGGGCCAGGCGGCCAGAGCGTGAATACCACCGACTCGGCCGTGCGAATCACGCACGCGCCCACCGGCATCGTCGTGTCCTGTCAGAACGAGAAGAGCCAGCTGCAAAACAAGGAAGCGGCGATGCGGATTCTGCGCGCCAGGCTGCTGGCAGCCGCGGAGGAGCAGGCCGACGCCCAGGCGTCAGCCGAGCGCCGCAGCCAGGTCGCCACCGTGGACCGGTCCCAGCGCGTCAGGACCTACAACTTCCCTGAGAACCGGATCTCTGACCACCGGGTCGGGTTCAAGGCTTACAACCTGGACCAGGTGCTGGACGGGGACCTCGACGCGGTCATCGCCGCCCTGGTCGACGCCGACCGGGCGGACAAGATGGCCGCGGCCCAATGAGTCTGCTGATGTCCGAGATAGCCGTCGCCGTGGCGCGGCTGGCCGAGGCCGGGGTCGAGTCGCCGCGTGCCGACGCCGAGCTGATGGCCGCGCACCGGCACGGCGTCTCCAGGAGCGAGCTCAACCTGGTGCCCGACGCCGACTTCGACCCGAGGTTCTGGGACGACATCGCGAGGCGGGAGTCCCGCGAGCCGCTGCAGCACATCACCGGCGTGGCGTTCTTCAGGTACCTGGAGCTCGAGGTCGGCCCCGGCGTGTTCGTTCCCAGGCCGGAGACCGAGGTGATGACGGGCTGGGCGATCGACAGGCTGACGGAGATGGACGTCGCTGATCCTGTCGTCGCCGACCTGGGAACCGGGTCAGGAGCGATCGCGCTCGCGATCGCGCAGGAGGTGCCCAGGGCGCACGTCCACGCGGTCGAGGGCGACCCATTGGCGAGGCCATGGACCGAGCGCAACATCGCGAGCTGCGCGGGCGTGGCGCCGCACATCAGCGGGCGGATCACGCTGCATGGAGGCGACTTCAGCGGCGCGCTGCCGGACCTGGACGGGTCCGTTGACCTCGTGATCAGCAATCCGCCTTACATTCCCGTCGGCGCTTGCGTTCCGCCTGAAGTTGGTGAGTACGAGCCGACAGCAGCCCTGTACTCAGGTACAGACGGCCTGGACGCGGTCCGGGCGGTCGAGCGGACGGCGCGGCGGCTGCTGCGGCCAGGCGGCCGAGTGGCTGTCGAGCACGGCGCCGTCCAGGGCGCGGCCGTGTACTGGGTATTTGCGGAGGAGAACGGGTGGAAGGAAACCCGTAACCACAGCGACCTGGCCGGCCTTGACCGGTTCGTCACGGCGACCTGGTCGTGAGGTCTGGCAGGATGATCGGCCATGAGTGAGATGTTCGACTGCGCCGACGAGGAGCAGCGGTCGGCGGGAATCGCCGCGGCGGTCGCGGCCGTCCTGAAGGGCGACCTCGTCGTCCTGCCGACCGACACCGTGTACGGGGTCGGCGCCGACGCGTTCCGGCCGGCGGCCGTGCAGGACCTGCTCGCCGCGAAGGGCCGCGGCAGGGAGATGCCGCCGCCCGTGCTGGTCGGGTCCGTCAGGGCCGCGAGCGCGCTGGTGGAAGACCTCGGGCCGTATGGCCAGGAACTGATCGACGAGTTCTGGCCAGGGGGCCTGACGCTGATCTGCAGGGCGAGCAGGTCGCTGAAGTGGGATCTCGGCGACACCAAGGGAACCGTCGCGGTGCGAATGCCGCAGAACGAGGTGGCGCTCGAGGTGCTCGCGCAGACGGGGCCGATGGCGGTCAGCAGCGCGAACCTCACAGGCCAGCCGGCCGCCACGACCGCTGATGCTGCCCGTGAGCAGCTCGGCGAGTCCGTCGCTGTTTATCTCGACGGCGGGACGTGTGAGACCGACGTGCCGTCGACGATCGTCGACCTGACCGGCGAGATGCCGCGGCTGCTGCGCGGCGGAGCCGTCCCGATCGGCCGGCTGCGCGAAGTCGCCGCCGTCGCTATGGGGCCGGACTAGGGGCTATAGCCCAGGACCGATGGGGTAGACCAGACCTGCGTGGTACCTGCGGTGCCATAGAGTGAATCCCGATGCCCGTGATCTCCGGACCTGGTGAGCGCCGGTGCGTGAGTACGTTCTGACCCTGCTTGTTGTGGTGGCGGTCACCTATCTGCTGACCCCGCTGGTGCGTCTGGCAGCCATCAGGTTCCGTGCCGTTATCCCCATCAGGGACCGCGATGTCCATGCCACCCCGATCCCGCGGATGGGCGGCGTCGCGATGTACCTCGGGGTCGCCGCCGGCCTCTTCGTGGGCAGCAACCTCGTCCCGCTCCGCAACTCCTTTCACGGCACGGGTCTCGTTGTCGGCCTGCTCGGCGCCGGCGGGCTGATCGTGGCGGTCGGGATCGTGGACGACCGCTGGGGTATCGGCGCGCTCGGCAAGCTGGCCGGGCAGATCGGTGCCGCGGCCATCCTGTTCGCCAGCGGTGCCAGGCTCACCTATTTCCCCGAGCCGCACAACGGCTTGTTCAGCCTGACCCAGAACGAATCCGTGGTGCTGACCATCCTCGTCGTGGTCGCGACGATCAACGCGGTCAACTTCATCGACGGCCTGGACGGCCTGGCTGCCGGGATCGTCTGCATCGCCGCGATCTCGTTCTTCATTTACTACTACTCGCTGACCAGGGTGGTCGGCCTGTCGGCCGAGGCTGTGCCGGCGCTTGCCTCGATCGTGCTCGCGGGGGCGTGCCTGGGGTTCCTGCCGCACAACTTCTACCCGGCCAAGATCATCATGGGCGACACAGGATCGATGCTGCTCGGCCTGCTGCTCGCCTACGTGCCGATCTGGGCGATCAACTCACTCGATTTCACCAGCCTGAACAACAAGGCGAACAGGTACGCGGAAATCCTGCCGCTGCTGCTGCCAGCCGCCGTGCTGGTCATCCCGTACGTGGACATGCTGCGCGCCGTGATCAGGCGGACGAGGGCAGGGATGTCGCCGTTCGCCGCGGACCGCAAGCACCTGCACCACACGATGCTGGAGATCGGTCACTCGCACCGGCAGAGCGTGCTGATCTTGTACGCGTGGGCCGCGCTGTTCGCCGGCACGGTGGTGGGCCTGTCGATCGTGACCGTGCACCTGGCCGTGCTGATCTGGATCACGCTCGCGGCCATCGGCGCGCTCGCCCTGCTGTCGATCCCGAAGCTGCGCTGGTGGGAGCGGACCCGTCCCGTGGCCCTCGGCCTGGTGGCTGAGGGCAGATCGCGTGGCGGCGTAGCCTCCGGCGCGACTGTGACTCCGTCGGCCTCTGATCCCGGTACTGCCCGTCCCGTGGCCCGCGGTCCTGTCGGTCCGCGCCCCGCGGCTGCTCACCACGCAACCGCTCCGCACTCCGCGGCTCCGCACCACGCCGATCCTCACTCCCGGGCCAGGCGGGGAGCCGGCAATGGCTGGCACGACGCGAGCTGGCAGACAATGCCCAATGGTGTCGGCGACCACGCCGAGGCGGGCAGCCAGCACGCCGAACCGCCGGCGCAAGATGGCGAGCCGATCGGCTGGTCCCGCCGCAACGCCGGACCGTGAGATCGGTACGTCCTGGCGGTCACATCGGTTCCATTCGTCACGTTCGGTAACCTCGTGCGGCCAACGCCGGAGAGCTTGTGATATCTTTCACATGCAGCCGCAACCCGGTGGCTGCGTGGCCCGTGATACGTTTTCCAGGCCTGACGGCGCGCGTATTCCGCAGCTCTGATGGCCGCCTGGCGAAACCGCAGGGACACCGCTGCTCTGTACGTTCCGGCTGGCCGGCAGGCCCGCCGCTAGTCCCACCGGAGTTTGAAAACTGATGCTGGCGAACTACGCCCGGATCGTCCGCCGGTCAGTAGTGACCACGGCGGCGATCGGCGCGGTCATGATCGTCGTCAGCGTGGCTGTTGGCGGGATTAAGGGCCTGATTGGCGCCGTGCTCGGGATCGCGCTGGTGGCGGTGTTCTTCGGGATCAGCGTGACCGCGGTCAGCCGCGCGGCACGCAAGAGCCCCCAGGCGATGATGATCACCGCTCTGACGACCTACATCGTGAAAATCCTTCTGCTGCTGTTCTTCGTCGTGCGCTTCGCCGGCACGACGGCCTTCAACTCGCGCCTATTCGGCCTGACCGCGCTGGCATGCATCCTGGCCTGGTCCGCGTCGCAAGTGGTGTGGTCGATGCGGCTCAAGGCGCCCTACGTCGAACCCTCCGGGCGGTGACCGGCCGTGCGGGAGAGCCGGGGCGAGGCGAGCGGTGATGGCCGGCGATTCGCAGAACGCCGGGTGGTCCATCTTCGCCTACTTGATCTCAGGTATGGCGTTCTACGGCGGGCTCGGATGGCTGATCGGGCACGTCACGCACGTCCCGGCGCTGTTCCCGATCGGTGCGCTGGTCGGTATCGGGGTAGGGGTCTTTGCCGTCTACTACAAGTACGGGCGCTCCCAGCCGTAAGCCGGCCCGCTAGTGCCGGCCTTCGGCCGCCCCGTTACGCTCACGTGACCGCCGGCGTCGCGACGCACGCCGATGACCTCGGAGGTAATTGCCCTGTGACGGCTCGTCGCATGTCATTGGCGCAGAAGGCTGAAGGAGGCTGCCGTGGCCGCTGACCTCGTGGCGCTCGCGCTCGACAAGTGCCCGGAGACGTCGGCGCACCTGTACTCCGGCTGCGGCTACCCCGCGCCCGGCTACCCGAAGAGCTTCCTGTACGGGCCGCTGTTCCAGATCGGCTCGTTCACGTTCAACAAGCCGATGCTGCTGGCCGTGATCTGCGCGGCCATCGTGATCGCCTTCTTCTGGGCCGCCTTCGCCAGGCCGAAGATCGTGCCGAGGGGGGTCCAGAACGTTGCGGAGCTTGGCATCTTCTTCGTCAGGGACCAGATCCTGCGGCCGATGATGGGGAAGCAGGGAGATGGCTTCCTGCCGTTCCTCGTGGCGCTGTTCTTCTTCATCTGGATCATGAACATCATGGAGATCATCCCGGTCGCGCAGTTCCCGGCGAACTCGGAGTTCGCCTTCCCTGCCGCCCTGATGCTGATGGTCTACGGCACCTACAACTACCTGGGCATCAAGCACCAGGGCCTGGGCGGATATTTCAAGAACATGATCCCGCAAGGGGTGCCGCCCGGCATCTTGGTGATCCTTGCGCCGGTGGAGATCCTGCAGTACATCATCGTGCGCCCGTTCACGCTGGCCGTCCGGCTCTTCGCGAACATGTTCGCGGGTCACATCCTGCTCCTGGTCTTCACGCTGGCCACGTGGTACCTGCTCGTGGTCGGCATCGGGCTGATCTGGAGCGCTACGTCGTTCGTCCTCACCGTCGTGCTGACGGCGTTCGAGCTCCTGATCCAGGCGCTGCAGGCCTACATCTTCACGATCTTGACCGCGCAGTACATCGGCGGCGCTCTCACGCCGGATCACTGAGATGAACGGAGAGGTTTACCCACATGCCGGCGGATGGTCTGCCGGCTTGACCGCAAAGGAAAGCACAGATGCTTGACCTCGTTCACCACGCTCTCGCTGCCGGGAGCTCCGTCCTTAGCATCAACGTAGGCGCGGTGGCTTACGGACTCGCGGCCATCGGCCCTGGCATCGGCATCGGCCTGATCTTCGGCCACGGTGTCGAGGCCATGGCCAGGCAGCCGGAAGCAGCGGGCCTGATCCGATCGAACATGTACATCGGCTTCGCGCTGACCGAGGCGCTGGCCCTGATCGGAATCGTCATTCCGTTCATCTTCCACTACTCCTGATCTCTCGGTTAGCAGGGAATGGAATGAAAACGCCACTGATGCCCCTCGCAGCGGGCACCTCCAACCCGCTCGTCCCGCACTGGCCCGAGCTGATCATCGGAGCGATCGCGTTCCTGATCGTGTTCGCGCTGCTGGCCAAGGTGCTCATGCCGCGGATCAGCGCGACGCTCGCCGAGCGCACCGACGCGATCGAGGGTGGCCTGAAGCGGGCTGAGGATGCTCAGGCCGAGGCCAAAGAGGTGCTTGACCAGTACCGGGCCCAGCTCGCCGACGCCAGGCATGAGGCGGCCAGGATGCGCGAGCACGCCAAGGAAGAGGCCGCGCAGATCGTCGCTGAGGGCCGGGCAGCGGGCGCGGCCGAGCGGGAGCGGATCATCGCATCCGCGAACGCGCAGATCGAGGCCGACCGGCAGCAGGCGCTCACCGCCCTGCGGGCCGAGGTGGGCAGCCTGGCCGTGGAGCTCGCCAGCAGGATCGTGGGTGAGTCGCTGGCCGACGAGGCAAGGCAGTCCCGCATGGTTGACCGGTTCCTCGGCGAACTTGTCCAGGAGGCGGCCCCCGAGACGGCGGCACGGTGAGAGGCGCCAGCAGGGCTTCGCTCAGCGCGGCAAAGGAGCGGCTCGCGGCGGCCCTGGCCGCCGGCACGACGGCCCAGGCAACCGAGGTCGGCGACCAGCTCTTCGCCGTCGTCGACCTGCTCGAGCGGGAGCCAGCGCTGCGCCGCAGCCTGTCCGACCCGTCGCGGGAGCGGGCGGCCAGGACCGGCCTCGCGCAGGCGCTGCTTGCTGACAAGATCTCCGACGTCACGCTGGAGCTGGTCACCGAGCTGGTCGCGGCCCGGTGGTCGGAGCCTGGCGACATGACAGATGCCGCCGAGGAACTTTCCGTGCTCGCGGTCGCCGAGGCCGCCGACAAGGACGGCCAGCTGGACGAGCTCGAGGACGAGCTGTTCAGGTTCAGCAGGATCGTTCAGGGCAACCCTGGGCTGCGCTCGGCGCTTTCGAACCAGTTCGTACCCGCCGCCGCGCGGGCCGGCCTGGTCAGCGAGCTCGTCTCCGGCAAGGTCAGCGGCCACGCCGCACGGCTGATCACCCAGGCGGCCGCGCACCCCCGTGGACGTAGCCTGGATACAGGGCTCGAGGCGTACGCGAACCTCGCCGCCGATCTGCGGCAGCGCCTGGTCGCGGAGGTGCATGTGGCCGTCCCGCTGACCAGCGAGCAGCGGGGGAGGCTGGCCGGGGCGCTGGTGGCCGCGTACGGGCATGACGTGTATCTGAACGTGGTCGTGGACCAGGAGCTGATCGGCGGGGTCACGGTGCGGATCGGCGACGAGCTGATCAACGGCAGCGTCGCCAGCCGCCTGGCGGAGCTTCGCCGCGGGCTGGCGGCATGACAGGCGGGCGCCGGCCAGCACCCAGAGGACTGCTGATGAAGAACAAGACGAGGAAGACGCGAGGACGATGACGGAGCTGACTATCCGGCCCGAGGAAATCAGGGACGCGCTCGCGCGGTTCGTAGAGGCGTACGAGCCGGGCGCCGCAGCCACCGAGGAGGTCGGCACCGTCACCGAGTGCGGCGACGGGATCGCCAGGGTCGAGGGCCTGCCCTCGGCAATGGCGAACGAGCTGCTGGAGTTCGAGGACGGCACTCGCGGCCTGGCGCTGAACCTGGACGTGCGCGAGATCGGTGTGGTCATCCTCGGCGACTTCAGCAGGATCGAGGAGGGCCAGCGCGTCAAGCGGACAGGCGAGGTCCTGTCCGTGCCGGTCGGCGACGCGTACCTGGGCCGCATGGTTGGTCCGCTCGGCGAGCCGCTCGACGGCAAGGGCCCCATCGAGGACACCGAGCTGCGCGCGCTTGAGCTGCAGGCGCCGACGGTGGTCCAGCGGCAGCCGGTGAAGGAGCCGCTGCAGACGGGCATCAAGGCGATCGACGCTATGACTCCGATCGGCCGCGGTCAGCGCGAGCTGATCATCGGCGACCGGCAGACCGGCAAGACCGCGATCGCGATCGACACGATCATCAACCAGCGGGACAACTGGGAATCGGGCGACCCCGCACGGCAGGTCCGCTGTATCTACGTCGCCGTCGGCCAGAAGGGCTCGACGATCGCGCAGGTCAAGCAGTCGCTGGAAGACGCCGGCGCGATGGACTACACCACGATCGTCGCCGCTCCTGCGTCTGATCCGGCTGGCTACAAGTACATCGCCCCGTACACCGGCTCGTCGGTCGGCCAGCACTGGATGTACCAGGGCAAGCACGTCCTGATCATCTTCGACGATCTCACCAAGCAGGCCGAGGCCTACCGCGCGATCTCGCTGCTGCTGCGCCGCCCGCCAGGCCGAGAGGCCTACCCGGGCGACGTCTTCTACCTGCACTCGCGGCTGCTCGAACGGTGCGCGAAGCTCTCCGACGAGCTGGGAGGCGGCTCTCTGACCGGCCTGCCGATCATCGAGACCAAGGGCAACGACGTGTCGGCGTACATCCCGACCAACGTCATCTCGATCACCGACGGGCAGATCTTCCTGGAGACCGACCTTTTCAACTCCGGCGTCCGCCCGGCCATCAACGTCGGCATCTCCGTGTCGAGGGTTGGCGGCAACGCGCAGACCAAGGCTATGAAGAGCGTCGCGGGCGGCCTGAAGCTCGCCCTGTCGCAGTTCCGCGACCTCGAGGCGTTCGCCGCGTTCGCCTCCGACCTGGACGCCGCGTCCCGTGCCCAGCTCGACCGCGGCGCGAGACTGGTCGAGCTGCTCAAGCAGGGCCAGTACAGCCCGTATCCGATGGAGCGCCAGGTGGTCTCCGTCTGGGCGGGCACGACCGGCCAGCTCGACGACGTGCCGGTGGAGGACATCGGCCGGTTCGAGTCCGAGCTGCTCGACTCCATCCAGCGCGAACACGCGGGCATCTACGACGCGATCAGGGAGACCGGCACCCTCTCCGAGGACACCGTCACCGCCATGAAGGACGCCGTGGCAGAGTTCCGGCGCAGCTTCGAGACAAGCTCAGGCGAGCTGCTGGTGAAGGAGGAGCCCGCCGAGCCGATCGAGGAAGCAGACATCGAGCGCGAGGGTGTAGCCAGGAGAGTTCCGAAGGTGGAGAAGAAGTAGCCCATGGGTGCACAGCTTCGCGCGGTGAGGCGGCGGATCAGCACGGTCAAGTCCACCGCCAAGATCACCAAGGCCCAGGAGCTCATCGCGTCGTCGAGGATCATCAAGGCGCAGCAGCGGGCCCAGGCCGCCGGGCCCTACGCACGCGAGCTCACGGCCGCCGTCGAGGCCGTGGTCAGCCGGTCGGCCAGCGTCAACCACCCGCTGACCACGGAAGCGCAGAATCCGGCGAGGGCCGCTGTGCTGGTGCTGACCAGCGACCGCGGGTTCTGCGGCGGATACAACGCGAGCGTGCTGCGGGAGGCCCAGGCGCTGAACGCCCGGCTTCGCGAGCGGGGCGTGGAGCCCGTGCCGTTCGTGTCTGGCCGCAAGGGCATCGTCTGGAACAGGTTCAGGAATCACGAGATGGCGGCCGAGTGGAGCGGGTTCTCCGACACGCCGCGGCACGCGAACGCGACCCAGATCACGACGCCCCTGCTCGAGGCGTTCGACAAGAGCGCGGACGACGGCGGCGTGGACGAGATCTACATGGTCTACACGGAGTTCGTCTCGATGCTGACGCAGCGCCCTGCCGTGCACCGGGTCCTCCCGCTGGAGATCACCGAGCGGGAGGTCGACCTGACCGGGCCGATCCCGGTCTACGAGTTCGAGCCGTCGCCAGAGGCCGTGCTGAACGCGCTGCTGCCGTGGTACGTCGAGAGCCGGATCTTCCACGCGCTGCTCGACTCGGCGGCCGCGGAGATCGCGGCCAGGCGGCGGGCGATGAAGTCGGCGACCGACAACGCCAACGAGCTGCTCGAGGCGCTCACCAGGGAAGCCAACAAGGCCAGGCAGGCCGAGATCACGCAGGAAATCAGCGAGATCGTGGGCGGCGCGAACGCGCTGGCCGAGACGATCAGTGGGAGTTAGTGAGCATCATGACCGCTACGACAGCGCACGAAGCCGCCGCCAGCGGTGCCGACGGCCAGGCTACCGGGCGGGTGGCCCGGGTCATCGGACCGGTCGTCGACATCGAGTTCTCGGCCGACGACATGCCCGAAATCTATAATGCGCTGCACGTCGACATCACGGTGGGCGATGACAGCAGGACCCTGACGCTCGAGGTCGCCCAGCACATTGGCGACAACATGGTCAGGGCCATCTCGATGCAGCCGACGGACGGCCTCGTCCGAGGCGCCACGGTGACCGACACCGGCGGCCCGATCTCCGTCCCCGTGGGCGACGTGACCAAGGGCCATGTGTTCAACGCGCTCGGCGAGACGCTCGACGTCCCGACCGCCTCCCTGGACGTGACCGAGCGCTGGGGCATTCACCGTCCGGCCCCGCCGCTCGACCAGCTCGAGCCGAAGACGGAGATGTTCGTCACCGGCATCAAGGTGATCGACCTGCTCACGCCCTACGTGTCCGGTGGCAAGATCGGCCTGTTCGGCGGCGCCGGCGTCGGCAAGACGGTGCTGATCCAGGAGATGATCCGGCGGGTCGCGAAGAACTTCGGTGGCGTCTCGGTGTTCGCGGGGGTGGGGGAGCGTACCCGTGAGGGCAACGACCTCTTCCTCGAGATGAGCGAGTCTGGCGTTCTGGAGGACACCGCGCTCGTCTTCGGCCAGATGGACGAGCCGCCAGGCACCAGGCTCCGGGTCGGGCTGTCGGCGCTCACGATGGCCGAGTACTTCCGCGACGTGCAGAAGCAGGACGTGCTGCTGTTCATCGACAACATCTTCCGCTTCACGCAGGCGGGCTCTGAGGTGTCGACGCTGCTCGGCCGCATGCCGTCGGCGGTGGGCTACCAGCCGACCCTGGCCGACGAGATGGGCCAGCTGCAGGAGCGGATCACCTCCACCCGCGGTCACTCGATCACCTCGATGCAGGCGATCTACGTTCCGGCGGACGACATCACCGACCCGGCACCGCACACCACGTTCGCGCACCTGGACGCCACCACGGTGCTCTCGCGTGCGATCACAGAGAAGGGCATCTTCCCCGCGGTCGACCCGCTGGACTCCACGTCGCGGATCCTGGACCCCAAGTACATCGGGCAGGAGCACTACGACGTCGCCCGCGAGGTGCAGCGGATGCTGCAGCGGTACAAGGAGCTCCAGGACATCATCGCGATCCTGGGCATCGACGAGCTGTCAGAAGAGGACAAGGTCACGGTGCAGCGGGCCAGGCGGATCGAGCGGTTCCTGTCGCACCCGATGTACGTGGCCGAGCAGTTCACCGGCCAGCCAGGCGAGTTCGTCGACCTCGACGAGACCATCTCCTCGTTCAAGGCGATCACAGAAGGCAAGTACGACAGCGTGCCTGAGCAGGCTTTCTTCATGTGCGGCGGGATCGAGGACGTCGAGCGCAAGGCCAAGGAGCTCGAGCGCTCATGACATTGCGCGTGATGCTTGTCGTTCCCGAGGGCCAGGTCTGGGCGGGCAACGCCGACCGGATCGTCGCCAAGACGCTCGACGGCGACATCGGCGTCCTCAGCGGGCACACCCCGGTGCTAGGCATCCTCGCCGCAGGCAGCGTCGTCAGGATCCTGCCGGAAGGTGCGTCCGCTGGCGGCTCCGGCGGGTCGGGCTGGGTACAGGCCGCCGTCGGCGGCGGCTTCCTGTCAGTCGCCGACGACAACGTCTCGATCCTCGCCCGCGAGGCGGCGCTCGGGGCCGACGTCAACACGTCAGCGGTCAGGTCCGAGCTTGACACCGAGAGCGGCGAGATTGGCGAGGACGAAGAGGACAGGGCCGCCAGGGCGGCCAGGGTCGCGTACCTCGCCGCGCAGCTGCGGGCCGCCGGCGAAGAGGGCTGAGCTCGCTCAGCGGTCCCCGCCCGGCTTCCACAGCAGGTCCCCGCCTGGCCCGTTGGCGACCCTCGACAGGATGAACAGCAAGTCGGACAGCCTGTTCAGGTATCTGACCGCGAGCACGTTGATGCCGTCGCCGTACTCGGCCACCGCGGCCCAGCCCGACCGTTCGGCGCGGCGCACGACCGTCCTCGCGACGTGCAGCAGCGCCCCGCCAGGCGTCCCTCCCGGCAGCACGAAGCTGCGCAGCGTCTGCAGTGACTCGTTGTAGGCGTCGCACGCCTGCTCTAGCCGCTCGAGGTAGCTCTCCTGCACCCGCAACGGCTGATGCTCGGGATCGGGCACGACCGGATTGCACAGGTCGGCGCCGACGTCGAACAGCTCGTTCTGGATGCTTATCAGCAGCGCGATGACATCCTCAGGGAGCCCGCCCATCGTTACCGCGACGCCGATCGCGCTGTTGGCCTCGTCGACGTCGGCGTAGGCGACGAGCCGCGCGTCGGTCTTCGCGGCCCGGCTGAAGTCTCCGAGTGTGGTCGTGCCGTCGTCGCCGGTCTTCGTGTAGATGCGAGAGAGTACGACGGGGGTGTCCTGGTCCTTGGCCATGC
>DASUHI010000108.1:0-5464 GCA_036273575.1 Streptosporangiaceae bacterium
GCGGTCGCCGCGGAGGACATCAAGGCGCTCACCATGGTCCCAGGCATCGGCACCAAGGGCGCGCAGCGGATCGTGCTCGAGCTGGCGGGGCGGCTCGGCGCGCCGGAGGACGCGGAGCGGGCCGCCGCGGGTGCGTCAGGAGGCGGGCCTGCGGCAGCGACCGGCGTGCCGACCACGATGGGCGCGCTGACGTGGCGTGATCAGG
This sequence comes from Streptosporangiaceae bacterium, assembly GCA_036273575.1. Lineage (GTDB taxonomy): Bacteria > Actinomycetota > Actinomycetes > Streptosporangiales > Streptosporangiaceae > Chersky-822. Next base: position 206 of record DASUHI010000108.1, read on the forward strand.
TGCGCACCGGCCTGGTCAATCTCGGCTGGCAGGCCAGGGACGCCGAGCAGGCGATCGCGATGATCGAGCCTGACCTGAGAAACGGCGACGGCCACGAGAAGGCCGACATCGACGTGGCCGTCGCGCTGCGCGCGGCGCTGCGCGTCCTGGGGCGCGCGTGAACGCCAGCGACACCGACAGGTTCGTCTCCCCGCTCGCCGACGCCGACGAGCGGCAGATCGAGGGCGCGCTGCGGCCGCGGCAGCTCGCCGAGTTCGTCGGCCAGGCCAGGCTGCGTGAGCAGCTCACGCTCGTGCTCGAGGGCGCCATGCGGCGCGGCAAGGCCCCTGACCACGTGCTGCTGTCCGGGCCGCCGGGCCTCGGCAAGACCACGATCGCGATGATCATCGCCGCCGAGCTTGGCGCGCCGCTGCGGATCAGCAGCGGCCCGGCGATCGAGCGGGCGGGCGACCTCGCGTCGGTGCTCACGTCGCTGAACGGCGGCGAGGTCGTCTTCATCGACGAGATCCACCGGCTGGCCAGGCCGGCCGAGGAGATGCTCTACCTCGCGATGGAGGACTTCAGGGTCGACGTCATGCTCGGCAAGGGGCCAGGGGCGACGGCCGTGCCGCTGGAGATCGCGCCGTTCACGCTCGTCGGGGCCACCACCAGGGCGGGGTTGCTGCCCGCGCCGCTGCGGGACAGGTTCGGGTTCACCGGGCACCTGGACTTCTACGACGCCGGCGAGCTCGGCGTGATCATCCGCCGGTCGGCTGGCCTGCTGGGCGTCACGCTGCGGGACGAGGGAGCCGACGAGATCGCCGGCCGGTCCCGCGGCACGCCGCGGATCGCCAACCGGCTGCTCCGCCGCGTCAGGGACTTCGCCGAGGTGCGCGGCGACGGCGTCGTGTCCATGGCGGCCGCGCGCGCCGCGCTCGAGCTGTACGAGGTCGACGAGAGCGGCCTCGACCGGCTCGACCGCGCCGTGCTCACGGCCCTGGTACAGCGGTTCGGCGGCGGACCGGTCGGCCTGTCCACGCTGGCCGTCGCCGTGGGGGAGGAGGCAGAGACCGTGGAGGTCGTGGCCGAGCCGTTCCTGGTGCGCGAGGGGCTGATGGCAAGGACGCCGCGCGGCAGGGTCGCTACCCCGGCCGCGTGGGCGCACCTGGGCCTTGAGCCACCCGCGCCGGCCCAGCAAGGTGGCCAGGGGGATGGAACTCCGGCCATCACGCTGTTTGACTAGGGAGAAACGACACATCTGGTTGCGGGCCGGTCACGATCACTCCGTGGACGTCGTAGCCTGTTTGTGCGCGGCGCCCGCGCCGCTAAACTTCGGCAGTTGGTCTTTCCCTGCCGCCTGGCGTCGCCGCCGGCACCGCCCGGCGCGGCACCTGCGCTGCACCCCGGCCGCTGCGCCATCAACCGGAAGGAAGCCCCGCTATGGGGACCATAATTCTCGCCGCCTCTAAGACTTCGAGCGGCAACCCCGCGTTCACGTTCATCATCCTGGCCGTGCTGGTCGGCCTGTTCTACGTGCTGATCATGCGCCCGCAGCGGAACAGGCAGCGCAGGGCGATGCAGACCCAGAGCCAGGTCATGCCTGGTCAGCGGATTCGCACCACGGCCGGCATGTACGGCACGGTAGTGTCCGGCGATGACCGCGACGTGGTCATCGAGATCGCGCCGGGCGTCGAGGTGACGATGCTGCGCCGCGCGGTCATGGAGGTCATCCCAGATGACTCCATGCCGTCACACGAGGACATCGCGCCCGAGGACGAGGCGGACGAGCCAGAGGCGGAGCACGAGGCAGACGCGGAGACCGAGGCGAATCACGACGACGTGACGCCGCCGGACCTCAAGAAGAACCCGTAACGTCTAGCCGCACCGCGGGCCGCTCACACTTATAAGGACAGGCACAGGTGGCACCCCCTAGCAGCAGGCCGCCCCGGTCGCGGACCGGAGCCGGCCCATCGAGGCAACCGGGAGTCACCTCCCGGCCATGGCGGTACCTGGCGGTGCTCGTCGGGCTGCTGATCGTCTTGTTCGCGACGATCATCGGCGGCGAGATCGCGCACCCGGGAAACTGGCACGACAAGTTCAAGGTCGGGCTCGGCCTTGACCTGTCGAGCGGGACCACGATCACGATCAAGGCGGTTCCGCTGCGAGAGCACGGCACGCAGCAGACCACGCCGAGCGCCAGCGCCATGGCTCAGTCCATCGCGATCCTGAACAGCCGCGTCAACGGCCAGGGCTTCACGGGCGCGAAGGTGGAGCAGCAGGGAGCCAACCTGATCGTGGTGTCCGTGCCGGGCAAGAGCGCGGAGCAGATCTCCCCGTTGCTCAGTTCCGCCGTGCTCAGGTTCCGTCAGGTGCTGCTCGCCGCGCCAGGCAAGCCGACCGCACTGCCGCCGCCAGGCACCGGTACGACACAGCCGCCGACCGCCAGCCCGTCGCCGAGCCCGCCGCCCTCAGGATCAGCTTCGCCGAGCCCGTCGCCCTCGGGCGGCAGCGGCCAGGCAGCCGGCGCGCGCGCGCTCGGCGGCGCGGGCCACGCGAAGGCGTCAGGCAGCGCGTCGCCGAGTCCCTCCCCGTCGGGATCGGCGAGTTCGTCGCCGAGCGCTGCTGCGTCGCCAAGCCCGAGCCCGACGCCCCAGCTGACCAAGCGGCTTGCGACGGCCGCCGACGCGTCTGGCGACATCACGAAGGTGACCAGTAAGGCCGTCATCGCGGACTTCAACAAGCTCAACTGCGCGAAGGGCGACTGGCAGAAGCTGATCTACGGCGGCAACCCGGCGAGCTATGACGATCCCACGAAGCAGATCGTGGCGTGCGACCCGCAGGGCAACAAGTACGTCCTCGACGTGGCGAAGGTGCTGGGGACCAACCTCACGAAGGTCGCCACGCAGCTGAACGCGCAGAGCCAGTACGTGGTCACCTTCAACCTCGACGGCCAAGGGCAGAAGGCCTTCGGCCAGATGACCAGCACGATGGTCTCGAAGTACTTCAACACCCAGACGAACTCCGCGACGTCGGTCCTTGACCAGTTCGCGATCGTGCTCGACGGCAAGGTCATCTCCGCCCCGCAGGTGACGAGCCCGATCACGACGGGCTCCGGCGAAATCACCGGCCCGGGCGGCAGCTTCACGCACGGCCAGGCCAACAAGCTCACCAACGTGCTGAAGTACGGCGCGGTGCCGCTCGCGTTCCTCAAGCAGCAGACCACGTCCATCTCGCCGCAGCTCGGCTCCTCGCAGCTGCACGCGGGCCTGTTCGCCGCGGCGATCGGGCTGCTGCTCGTGGTGCTCTACTCGGTGTTCTACTACCGCGGACTGGCGATCGTGTCGGTGTTCAGCCTGGCCACGGCCGCGCTGCTGTCCTGGCTCGCGGTCATCCTGCTCACCAAGTACCAGGGCTTCACGCTCTCGCTCGCGGGCATCGCCGGCCTGATCGTCGCCATCGGCATCACCGCCGACTCGTTCGTGGTGTACTTCGAGCGACTGCGCGACGAGGTCAGGGAGGGCAGATCGCTGCGAGCCGCGGTCGAACGCGGCTGGCAGCGCGCCAGGAGGACGATCCTGGTGTCGGACACGGTCTCGTTCCTGGCAGCCTTGCTGCTGTACGTCATCGCGGTCGGCGACGTGCGCGGCTTCGCGTTCACGCTCGGCCTCACGACGCTCATCGACATCGTGGTCGTGTTCTTGTTCACCAAGCCGATGGTCACGTTGCTGGCCGGCACCAAGTTCTTCAGCGAAGGCCACCGCTGGTCAGGGCTTGATCCGAAGAGGCTCGGGGCGAAGTCACCGTGGCGGGGCTCCCGCCCGGCCAGGACGCGCACGGCCACCGGCGTCACCTCAGCCTCTGCCGCCCGTACCTCCACGAAGGAGGCCTGATGTCCCGGCTCGGCAACATCGGCGGGCGGCTCTACCGCGGCGAGGTCTCGTTCGACTTCGTCGGCAAGCAGAAGCTGTGGTACCGGATCTCCGGCGCGATCCTGGTGATCGCGATCGCCGCACTGCTGATCTTCAGGCTGCAGTTCAGCGTGGACTTCAAGGGCGGCTCGATCTACAGCTTCAAGGCCCCGGCGGCGACGTCCGCCCAGGTCACTACCACCGTCGCGAACGCAGGCGGCGGCAGCACGCTGACCGTTCAGCAGGTCAACGGCAATAGCTGGCAGGTGCGCACCGAGGTGCTGCCACAGCACCGTCAGTTCGAGGTCCAGAACGCGATCGCGCACCGGTTCAATATCAAGCCAGGTCAGGTCAGCCTGCAGTCGATCGGGCCGAGCTGGGGCGGCCAGATCTCGCAGAAGGCGCTCGAGGCGCTGTTGGCGTTCCTCGTCGTGATCGTGCTCTATCTCTCGATCGCGTTCGAGTGGCGGATGGCGACGGCGGCGCTGATCGCGCTGCTCCACGACATCGTGATCACGGTGGGCGTCTACGCGCTGCTCCGCTTCGAGGTGAGCCCCGCGACCGTGATCGGCCTGCTCACGATCCTGGGGTACTCGCTCTACGACACGGTCGTGGTCTTCGACAAGGTCAGGGAGAACACCGCGGGGCTGCTCGCGACGAGGCGGACCAGCTACAGCGCGGCGGCGAACCTGGCCCTGAACCAGACGCTGGTCAGGTCCATCAACACGTCGGTGATCGCGCTGCTGCCCGTCGCCGCGATCCTCTCCGTCAGCATCTTCCTGCTCGGGAACGGTGAGCTGAAGGACCTGTCCCTGGTGTTGTTCGTCGGCATGCTCTCCGGCACCTACTCCTCGATCTGCATCGCCACCCCGGTGCTGGCCGACCTGAAGGAGCGCGAGCCCGAGTTCCGGCAGCTGCGCAAGCAGATCGCCCAGCGCGCGTCGAGCACGAAGCGCCAGGCCAAGGTCGCCGTCGGAAACGCGGGGGCGGCCGGGGAGGTCGGTGACGCGGCGCCTGACGTGGCCGCGCCCGCCGATGCTCCCGCCGCGGCCGCCGAGCCAGAGGCCACGCCGGTCAGCGCCGGCCGACCCGCGGCCGGCGCGCCGCGGCCCGTGGCCGGGCCGCGCCAGCAGCCGCGCCGGTCGAGCGCCGCTCAGCGGCGCCCGTCCGGCAAGAAGAAGCGCAGGTAGGGCGACCCGTTGGCAGAGACGGCGCCATCCGGTGGCGAGCACCAGCAGAGCGGGGGGCACCGGGGGGTCGCCCCCCCGGGCCAGCAGAGCGGGGGGCACCGGGGGGTCGCCCCCCCGGGCCAGCAGAGCGGGGGGCACCGGGGGGTCGCCCCCCCGGGCCAGCAGAGCGGCATCGCGGCCAT
>DASUHI010000109.1:0-10928 GCA_036273575.1 Streptosporangiaceae bacterium
GTCAGGGCACGCGAGCTGTGGCGGGTCGATCCCGAGTACCTGCAGCAAGCACAGCAGGACGCGATCCGGCTGGCCGTCTCCGACCAGCGCGAGGCGGGACTCGACATCATCACCGACGGCGAGATCGGCCGGGAAAGCTACTCCAACGCCTTCGCCACCGCGCTCGACGGCGTGGACATCGACAACCCGGGCACCGCGCTTGACCGGAGCGGCCATCCCAACCCGGTGCCCCGCATCGTCGGGCCGATCAAGCGGCGCCACGCAGTCAACGTCGCGGGCCTGGCCTTCCTGAAGGGCCGCGCGGGCGAGGGCACGACCGTCAAGGTCACGGTGCCCGGCCCGTTCACGATGGCCCAGCAGGCGCAGAACGACTTCGATCCCCGGCTGGAGGATGCTGCGTACGCCTACGCCTCCGCCGTGCGCGAGGAGATCGCTGACCTGTTCGCGGCCGGCGCGGATGTCGTCCAGGTCGACGAGCCCTACCTGCAGGCCAGGCCGGAGGCCGCGCGCGAGTTCGGGGTCGGCGTGCTGAACGCGGCCCTCGACGGCATCACCGGCACCACGGCCGTGCACCTGTGCTTCGGGTACGCGGCGATCATCCACGACCGGCCGAGCGGCTACTCGTTCCTGCCCGAGCTGGCCGGGTGCGAGGCCGATCAGATCTCGATCGAGACCGCGCAGTCCGGGCTGGACTGCGCTGTGCTTGCCGGGCTGGCCGAGGCCGGCAAGACGGTGATCCTCGGGGTGCTGAACCTCGGCGACGCGGCGGTCGAGAGCCCGGAGCAGGTCGCCGACCGGGTGCGGAGGGCGCTGCCCTACGTGCCGGCCGGCCAGCTGATCCTCGCCCCGGACTGCGGGATGAAGTACCTCCCGCGCGAATCGGCGTTCGGCAAGCTCCGCGCGATGACGGCGGCCGCCGCGAAGCTGCGCGCCGAGTTCACCTGAGAGACCCTTACAGCGACGCGACGAGGATTCGCCGCAGCCGCCACGTCGCGAGGATCAGCAGCACCGCCGCGTAGGCGGCGAGCACCTCAAGCTGCGGCAGGATGGCCCCGATCGTCGCGCCGTGCCCGATCAGCTTCGCGAACGCGTCGTTGGCCCAGGCATGCGGCGTGATGTGGGCGACCTTCTTGAGCGTGGGCGAGAACACCTCGAGCGGCACCATGCACCCGCCGAGCGCCGCGAGCCCGAGCCCGAGCAGCAGCGACAGGCCCATCGCCTGCTGCTCGTTCCTGAACAGCGTGCCGACGAAGATCCCGAAACCGGCCGCCACCAGGCCGAACAGGAGGACGATCGCGGCAACACCGAGGGGATCGCCCCAGTGAACGCCGAAGAGCAAGGCCGACCCGACGATGATCACGAGCGCCTGGATGAGCCCGACCAGGAGCCTGCCGAGCGTCTCACCCGCGACCACGGTGCCGGGAGGCGTAGGCGTGGCCAGCATCCGGCGGGGCACGCCGAGCCTGCGGATCTCGATGAGCGCGACGGCGCCGGTCATCGCCGTCAGGAACATGAACAACAGCAGCTCGGTCCATGCGCCCTCGTCGAACTGCCCGAGTGACCTGCCGAACCTCGCCGTGCCAGCGGTCCGCTCCGTGACCGAGACCCTCGGAACGGCCGAGGAAATGGCCTTGGCCTTTGCCAGCGCGGCGCTGAAGCTGGCCGACGCGTGCCTGGCCACCGCGAACCTGGCGGCACCCAGCAGCTCCGCCTGCCTGGCCGCCGCGCTGCGCACCGTCTCGCCGACCTGCTGCGCGGACGTCCCTGGCCTGGCGATGTACCTCAGCACCGCGGTGCCGCCGCCTCTGATCGCCGAGTCATACCCCGCGGGGATCTCGACGCCCGCGGCAAGGCTTCCGCGCTCGACCATGGTCATGAGGTCCGCGACGCTGCCGACCCGCACGATGCGCAGGCCGGCCGTGTGGGCTAGCTGGCGGGCGAGCGCGTCGCTGAGCTGACCCGCGCGCGCCACCACGACCCCGACCCGCGGCGTGGCCGCGCTGCCGAACGTCGCGCCCAGCACCAGGATCAGCAGCATCGGGAACACGAAGACGAAGAAGATGTTGGCGCGCCTGCGGAACATCCTGCGCAGATTCGTGAGCGCGATCCAGACCGCCTTCACCTCAGCGCCGCTCTCATCAGACCTCCGCGATCCGGTTCAGCCTGGCCATGGCCAGGCCCCCGGTGACGACGGCGAACGCGAGGAGCGCGAGCACCGGCGTCCAGATCACCGACAGGCTGCCGGCCCGCAGGTCACCGAGCCCGCGCAGGAACCACGCCTGCGGGGCCGCGAACGTCAGGCTGGACAGGATTCCCGGAGCCTGCGACACAGGGAAGAAGGTCCCGCCGAGCAAGCCGAGGATGACGGCCACCACCGCCTGCCAGTTCCCCGCCTGCTCCGCGTTCTTGGCGAAGGTCGCGATCAGCGCCATGATCCCCATCGCGGACAGCGTCGCGGCCGCGATCAGCACGACCACCCCGACAGGGTTACCCCATGACGCGCCGAACAGCAGGCTGGTGGCGATGACCAGCACCAGCATGCTGACGATGCCCAGCGCGAAGCTGGTCAGCAGCTTGCCGCCGAGAATCGACGCGCGCGGGATGGGCGCCGCGAGCAGCCTGGCCATCGTTCCGTCGGCCCGCTCCTCCAGCAGGCTGGTGACCCCGAACTGGACGGTGAAGAACAGGAAGAACACGGCCATGCCCGCGGCGAAGAAGGACTTGTTGTCGAGTTCCTTCGTGCTCGCCGAGACGTCCCTGACGGTCAGCGGCGGGGCCGCGGCGGCCGCCTGTGCGGCGAGCCTCGCGATGCTGGCTCGCGAGATGCCAGGTGAGCCCGCCGCGACGGCGGCTACCGAGAGTCGGGCCCGGTTCAGGTCGGACGCATAGGCCGCCGCGATCGACCGCGCGATCTGCGCGGTGAGCGGCGCCGCGGCGCTCTCGATCACCCCGAGCGCAGCCGGCTTGCCGGCCCGCAGCGCCTCGGTGAAGCCCGCCGGCACCGTGATCGCCGCGCTCAATGAGCCGCTCTCCACGAGCGTCCTGGCACTGGCGGCCGTTGGCTCGGTGTGCACGGCGATCAGGCCCGCGTGCCGCAGCGGGGCGAGCACGCTCGCGATGAACGACTGCCCGGCGGCGCCGTGGTCCGCGACGACGACGCCAAGGCTGATCGCCTTCGAGCCACCAGAGATGCCGCTGAAGATCCCGTTGAAGATGAACGCCAGGGCGAGCGGCACGACGATGCCGATGATCAGCGCGGAGCGGTCCCGCACCCGCGCCTTGAGGTCCTTGCCCGCGATCAGCACGGCGGCGCGCATCAGGCCCCGCGGCCGCTCAGTCACGGAGCCCCCTGCCGGTCAAGTGCAGGAACACCGCCTCGAGATCCGGCTCGGTCACGTCGACCGACCTGACCGCCACGCCGTTCGCCGACGCCGTGGTGAGGATCGCGGGCAGGTTCTCCCTCGCATCCGTCAGTACGAGCTCGATCCGGTCGTCGGTCACGCTGGTCCTGCGCACGAATTCCAGGTCGCCAAGCACCGACGCGGCGCCAGGGAGATCCCCCGCGGCTGCGAGGGTGACGCTGTCGAGCTCACCGACCATACCGACGAGCTCGCGCTGCGTGCCCTCGGCGATGAGGTTGCCGTGGTCGATGATCCCTACCCGGTCACAGAGCCGCTCGGCCTCTTCCATGTAGTGCGTGGTGTAGAGGATGGCCACGCCGGCCCCCGAGAAGCTCGCGACACTCTCGAGGATCGCGTTGCGGCTCTGCGGGTCGACGCCGACCGTCGGCTCGTCCAGCACGAGCAGTTTCGGGTGGTTGAGCAACCCCAGGCCGATGTTCAGCCGTCGCTTCATCCCGCCTGAGTACGTCTTGGCCTGCTCCGAAGCCCGGTCAGCGAGCCCGATCAGGTCAAGGACCTCGCTGGCCCTGGCCTTCGCGCGGGCGGTCGGCATGCCGTACAGGCGGGCGAAGAACACGAGGTTCTCCCTGCCGGACAGGTCAGGATAGAGGGCGAGGTCCTGCGGCACATATCCGAGCGCGCCCTTGGCCTGCACGGTACGGGTCGTCATCGGCCGCCCGGCCACGACGACCTCTCCTGCATCGCGCTCGAGCAGGCCGGCGACCATGGAAATCGTGGTTGTCTTGCCCGCGCCGTTCGGGCCGAGGAGGCCGTACGTCTCGCCCGCGGCGATATGGAAGCTGACGTCATCCACGGCGACGAGGTCACCGAAGAGCCGCCGGAGGCCGCGGCACTCCAGCACCGGCGTGTCCGCCATGCTAAGCACCTCAGGAACCCGGAGTGTCGGCCGGATGTTCCGGACGATCCGAGCGAGACGATATCAGCCTTCCGTGACAACGCAGGGTTGAATGCCCGGCGGCCCCTTCCCTACCGTGGGGCTGCGAATGTGATCCGCTGAGGCGGTCCAGGGGGTGGGTTGCGGGTATGCGGCGGCCGAGTTTCTTGCTGGTGTCCGACGATCAATCGCGACTTGAGGCACTAGGGGCTGACCTGCGCCGGCGTTACGAGGCCGACTATGAGGTCGTGACCGCGACCTCGCCAGCCGCGGCGCTGACGGCGCTGGCCGACCTGGCGGCCGCGGGCGGCGAGGTCGCGCTCCTGATAGCCGACGAGCACCTCATCGACAGGCAGGATCAGACAGACGGCCGGGAGCAGCCAGCCGGGCTGGCCGGTCCCGCAGTGGACTTTCTCGTGCGCGCGCACGACATCCATCCGGGTGCCAAGCGCGTGCTGCTGATTGACCGGGGCAACTGGTCGAACGCGCATCCCGCCGTGCTCGCCATGGCCGTCGGCAAGATCGACTATCACCTGTACGTGCCGTGGCGCCCGCGCGAACGCTTCCTGTACCCGGCCCTGACCGAGTTCCTCGCGGCGTGGGACAAGGGCCGCGAGCCCTCGTTCGCCGCGTTCCGCATCGTGGCGCCCGCGCAGTCGGCCGCCGCGCACCGGCTGCGCGAGGACCTGACCAGGATCGGCATTCCTTACTGGTCCTTCGACGAGGACTCGACCGAAGGGCGGCATCTGCTGCGCGAGCTCAAGCTCGACGCCCCGCACGTGCCTGTCGCCGTGGCGCAGGACGGCACCGTGCTCGTCGACCCATCCCACGCCGACCTGCTGGGGACGCTCGGGTTCCGGTCCGACCTGGACGGCCGCGCCTGCGACGTGGCCATCATCGGCGCGGGTCCTGCGGGGCTGGCCGCAGCTGTCTACGCGGCCTCAGAGGGCCTGCGCACGCTGGTGCTTGAGCCCGACATGCCAGGCGGGCAGGCCGGCACGAGCTCGATGATCCGCAACTACCTCGGGTTCCCGAGGGGCCTGCCAGGCGACGACCTCACCAACCGGGCCATCGAGCAGGCGTGGCTGTTCGGCGCCGGCTTCGCGGCGGCGGAGGCCGAGCGGCTCACGGTCCGAGGCGACTCGCGGATCGTGCACGCGGCCGGCGGCGGGCAGGTCGAGGCGCGCACGGTGATCATCTGCACCGGCGTCACCTGGCGGCGCCTCGGGGTGCCAGCCCTCGAGGCACTCGTCGGCGCGGGCGTCTTCTACGGCGCGGCAGGGGCCGAGGCGCGCGCCCTGACCGGCCGCGACGTGTTCGTCATCGGTGCGGGCAATTCGGCCGGCCAGGCAGCCATCCACCTGGCGAGTTACGCGGCGTCGGTCACCATGGTGGTGCGCGGTTCCGGGCTGGCCGCCAGCATGTCGAACTACCTCGTGACCGAGATCAGCAAGACCGCCAACATCGGTGTGCGGACAGCGACTGAGGTTGTCGGCGGCACCGGCGGCTGCAGCCTGGAGACGCTCACGCTGCGGCACCGGCCGAGCGGAGTCACCGAGACCGTCGAGGCCGCCGCGCTGTTCGTGATGATCGGCGCGAAGCCGCACACAGACTGGCTCGAGGGCAGCGTGGAGCGCGACGGCCAGGGCTACATCCGCACCGGCGCCAGCCTGCACCGCGCCGGAGAACTCCCGGCCGGCTGGCCGCTCAGCAGGCTGCCGCTGCAGCTCGAGACGAGCATCCCCGGCGTGTTCGCCGCGGGCGACGTCAGGTACCGCTCCATCAAGCGGGTCGCCTCCGCGGTCGGCGAAGGCGCCACCGCCATCCAGCAGGTGCACGAGTACCTGCAGGCCACAGATTAGTAGGCATGCTATCTATTTACGCAGGGCAGGCGCCGGCTGGCGGGGCGCAGGGCCCAGGACAGCATGGTCAGCGCCGTCAGCGGCACCAGCAGCCAGAGCTCGCCGAGGGCATAGCCGGTCGTGAGGTGGGACACGATCGCACCGCTGTAGGTGAAGAACGCGCCCGCGTACGCCCACTCCTTCAGTAGCGGACAGCGCGGAATGAGCAGCACGATCGCGCCCAGGATCTTCCAGACGCCGAGCAGCACGAGGAAGTACGTCGGGTAACCCAGGTGCGTCACCAGCGCCTTGACGACGTCCAGGCGCGCGACGTCCCAGCTGCCGCCGAGGCCCATCTCGCCCGCCACCGCCACGGTCGCGAGCCAGTACGCGACCGGCCGCCAGCGCGATGATGACCGACGGCCCCCGGCGGCCGCAGCGGGCTCGGTGGTCAAGGTGTTCATGCGGGTCTCCCTTCGCCCGGTGTCACACGGGCGCGGTCCCGTGGTTCATGCCCGTGAACCAGCGGCACGGGAGAATGTGACCGATGACTGAAGCTGACTGGCTGGCATCTCGCTTCGAGGAGCAGCGACCCCGCCTGCGGGCGGTCGCCTACCGCATGCTCGGGTCGCTCGCCGAGGCAGACGACGCCGTCCAGAACTCCTGGCTCAGGCTCAGCGGAGCGGACACGGCCGACGTGCAGAACCTCGATGGCTGGCTGACCACGGTCGTGGCCAGGGAGTGCCTGAAGCTGCTGCGCGGCCGTCGCCATCGCCAGGAGGAGCCACTTGACGAGACCGGCGCCAAGGCGCCGACGGCTGACTCCCGTGGCGATCCCGAGGCAGCCGCACTGCTCGCCGACGCGGTCGGCCCGGCGCTGATGGTGGTGCTCGACACGCTGGGGCCGGCCGAGCGGCTCGCGTTCGTGCTGCACGACGTGTTCGCGGTGCCGTTCGACGACATCGCCGCGATCCTGGAGCGCTCGCCAGCCGCGACCCGCCAGCTCGCGAGCCGGGCACGCAGGCGGGTCCGCGGCGCTGCCCCGCCCAGCGAGGTCGACCTCGCCCGCCAGCGGCGTGTCGTCGGCGCGTTCCTCGCCGCGCTGCGCGAGGGCGACTTCGAGGGCCTCATCGCGGTCCTGGACCCCGACGTCCTGTTCCTGGAGGACACGACGGGCCTGCGGCCAGGCGCGGCCGCGCTGCTGCACGGCTCACAGGCCGTCGCGACCCACGCGGTCACGTTCTCACCGAGCGCGAGGTTCGTCGAGCCCGCGCTGGTGTACGGCCTCGCCGGCCTCGCCATCGTGCCAGGGGGACACCTTGTCGGAGCGCTGGCGTTCAGGTTCCGCGACGGCAAGATCGCCGAGATCCAGGCGATCTCCCGCGCCTCCGATCTCCGTTACGTCGACCTAGCGCGCCCCGCGGATGGGTGATCAGTCGCCGAGTTCGGCCCTGCGGCGGGTGACGAACTCTTCCAGCTCGGCCCGGATGACGTCGTCGAGCGGCGGCTGCTCGTAGGCTCCGAGCGTCTTCGTCACGATGTCCGACGCGCGGGCGGTCGCGTCCTTGCCGCCGAGCTTCAGCCATCGCTCGTAGTTCGCGGTCGAAGACAGCAGCGGCCGGTAGAAGCACTCCCTGAACCGCTCCATCGTGTGCGCCGCGCCGAGGAAGTGGCCGCCGTGCCCGACCTCCTCGTGCGCGCCGAACGCGAGCGACGCCTCGTCGATCTCCAGCGGCGTGAACTCGACCTGCAGCATCCGCAGCAGCTCGATGTCGACGATGAACTTCTCGTAGCACGACACCAGGCCGCCCTCGAGCCAGCCGGCCGCGTGCATCACCCAGTTGGTGCCGGCCAGGAACGTCGGCAGCAGCGTCATCAGCGACTCGTACGCCGCCTGGGCGTCACACGTCTGGCTGGAGTTGAGGCCGCCGCCGGTCCGGAACGGCAGCCCGTAGTGCCGCGCGAGCTGACCGGTGCAGTACAGCCCGATGGCCGACTCGGGCGTCCCGAAGCTCGGCGATCCCGACTGCATATCGATGTTGGACAGGAACGATCCGAAGATGACCGGGCAACCAGGCCTGATCAGCTGCGCCAGCGCGATGCCGGACAGCGCCTCGGCGAGCTGCTGCGCGAGCGCCGAGGGAATGGACACCGGCGACATGGCCCCCATCAGCAGGAACGGCGTCAGCACGACGGGCTGGTTCGCGGCACAGTACTCGAACTGAGCGTCCAGCATCCGGTCGTCCCAGCGCAGCGGCGAGTTGCAGTTGATCAGCGAGATGGTCGCGGGGGTGGCCTCGATCGCCGCTCTGCCCTTTCCCCCGGCACCGCCGAACAAGATCTCGGTCATCGCGATCGTGTCGGCCGCGTTCGGCCCCGACACGACGTTGCCCATGTAGATCTTGTCCGTCAGCGTCTGTAGCGCGTAGATCATGTCCAGGTGCCGCGAGTCGAGCGGAGCGTCGTTCGGCTCGCAGATCACCCCGCCTGCGGAGTCGAGCTGGCTGAAGGACTGCGACAGCATCGAGAGCTTGCGGAAGTCCTCGAGCGTCGCGTCCCTGCGGACCTCGCCCTCGCGGACGAACGGCGATCCGTACACGGCGCCGAAGACCATCTCGTCGCCGCCGATGTGCACGCTGTTGGCCGGGTTCCTTGCCTGCACGTCGAACTCGGGCGGGGCCTTGCTGACCTGCTCGAGCACGAAGTCGGGGTCCAGCTTGACGACCTCGCCGTCGACGTCCTGGCCCGCCTTGCGGAACAGCTCGGTCGCCTCTGGCTTGGCGAACTGGATGCCTATCTCGGTGACGATCCTGCGCCAGCCCTTGTCGAGGACGGCCACGGCGTCGGGGGACAGGATCTCGTAACGCGGCATCCGGTTGCGGAACATGGCGACCTCGGTTCCGGGGCGCAGCCCAATCTTGACCGTTATGGCAGATAAATCTAGGATCACATCGTAGAACTAGGTTCCGGAATATGGAACTCCCCTCCAGAAGGATGATCGTGAGCAGCCCAAACGGGACGCAGGCCATCGACCGCGCAGCCATGTTGCTCGCCCAGGTCGTGCACGGCAGCGAGCCCGTCAGCTTCACCGAGCTCACGACGACGTGCGGTCTGGCGAAGTCAACGACGTCGCGCCTGCTGATGGCGCTGGAGCGGCATCAGCTGATCAGGCGGGACGGTGACGGCCGGTTCTGGCCGGGGGAACTGTTTGTCAGGTACGCCTGGCGGGGAACGGCAGGCGCCGACCTGGTCGCCGTCGCGCAGCCCTTCCTGGCCCGGCTTGGTGAGCAAACGGCGGAGACGATCAATCTTGGCATCGCTGCCCGCGCGGGCGGGGGCGGCGCGGGCAGCGATGCCTCAGGGGGATCAGGGGCGTCGTCCCCCCCGGCCAGCACCAGCATGATGGTGCAGCAGATCGCCCAGGTGGACAGCCGCTACATGATCGGCGGCACGAACTGGGTCGGCCTCGCGGTCCCGCTGCACTGCTCGGCGCTCGGCAAGGTGCTGCTCGCCTTCGGCGCCGCGCCGATGCCGGCCGGTCCGCTCGAGGCCAGGACGCCCCGGACGATCACGACCCGCGCGGCCCTGGCCGCAGAGCTCGCCGCGGTCCGCGAGCGTGGCTACGCGGTCACTGACGAGGAACTCGAGCCTGGCCTGGTCGCGGTCGCGGCGCCGGTGTTCGCAGGCGGGGTCGCCGCCATCGCGGCCATCTCGGTCTCCGCGCCGGCGGTCAGGCTGACCGCCGACCGCATCCCAGCGACCGCGGCCGCGTGCGCCGGCGCCGCCGACGCGCTCTCGGCCATGCTCGGCGGCCCGCGCCCAGCCGCGAAACAGTCAGACGCCCAGACCCCGGTGATGCAGAAGGTGCGCCCATGACGAACGAGGAGCTGCTCCGTCAGCTGTACGACGACACGCTGGTCGGGAATGGGCCGGCGGTGCTCGAGCTCACCAACGCAGGGCTGGCCGCCGGCCTCGGGCCAGAGACGTTGCTCTACGAGGCGCTGATTCCCTCGCTCGAGGAGGTCGGCGCCCGGTTCGAGCGCGGCGACTTCTTCGTGCCTGAGATGCTGATCGCCGGCAAGGCGATGGCTGGCGCGCTGGAGATCCTGCGGCCGCTGCTTGCCGAGACCGGCGCAGAGACGATCGGCAAGATCGTCATGGGAACGGTCAAGGGCGACGTGCACGACATCGGCAAGAACCTGGTGAACATCATGTTCGAGGGCGCCGGCTTCGAGGTGATCGACCTGGGGGTCCAGGTCGCGCCGGAGAAGTTCGTGGACGCGGTCACCGAGCACCAGCCGGACATCGTGGGCTTCTCGGCGTTCCTGACCACGACGATGCCGATGTTCAAGGCCAACATCAACGCCCTGAACAAGGCGGGCCTGCGCGACAAGGTGCTGGTGATGGTCGGGGGCGCGCCGGTCACGCAGGAATACGCGGACGTCGTGGGCGCCGACGGCTACGCGGCCGACGCGTCGGCCGCGGTGGTCAAGGCCAAGGAACTGCTGAAGCGGCGCCGCGACCTGGCGAGCGCCCGTGGTTAGCGGACCCCGTGGTTAGCGAATCCGGTAGTTAGCGAATCCCGTGGTTAGCAAGTACTGAGCCGGGAGGCACGAATACATGGAGACCGTCCTCTCGTCCGCGACGAGGGAGCTGCGGATCGGCGGCGACAACCCGTTCATGATCATCGGCGAGCGGATCAACCCGACCGGCAGGAAGATCTTCCAGGAGCAGCTGCGCGCGGGCGACCTGTCGCGGATCGAGATCGACGTGGCCCAGCAGGTCGCCGGC